>JBPCWO010000269.1:0-4589 GCA_051009475.1 Boseongicola sp. | reverse complement strand
CATAGTGCGGAAAATTTTCACGAGATGAGGATGCAGAATGCCCGACATTTCGATCTTTCCCGGAGTTGAGCAGCCAGATCACCGAATTCGGAACCCAGCCCTGTGGGAGCAATCCAAGGCATTAGAGGCGAGTTTTTTGTCTGAAATGCTGAAAGCCTCGGGATTGGGAAAATCCCGGGAGGAATTCGGCGGCGGCGTTGGCGAGGATCAGTTTTCCGGCTTGCTGGCATCGGAACAGGCAAAAGCGATGGTGGAGGCTGGCGGCATCGGACTCGCGGAATCAATCTATCGGTCCCTGGCTGAGAAGGAACATGAACAATGAACGCGCTAAAGGAACTTGAGGACATCCTTGAACAAGAACGCCATTTGATCTTATCGGCGCAATTCGACGATTTGGAGCGTCTGGCAGCTCGGAAATCATTATTGGCAGGCAGGATCGGTCGCACAACCAACGCGGACACAGCGCGCGTCGAAATGCTCCGCGCGGCAACGGCGCGCAATGACGCACTGCTGCAATCTGCCGCGCAAGGTCTGAAATCCGCAATCCAGCAGATTGCAGACGCGCGGTCGCAAAACGATCAAACAACTTATGCCGCAGATGGAAGCCGCAGCGCGATTTCTCAACGCGCCGGAAAACTTCTTCAGCGGTTGTAAAATTCATCGAAAATTGTCGGCAAATGCTGACCACTTCGGGTCGGCCTTTGAGATCTTATTAAGACTTTCACCGGAAGGTCGCCCTGCATCTTACGGATGGCGCGCGGTGCCTGGGGGCGGTGCGTGCAACGGTCAGAATGGCTTCATGCGTCTGAATGACGTTTCCGAAACGTGGCGGAAAGCCGCCCAGAATAGGAGAAAGCCTAATGGCTAGTATTCTCACCAACACGAGCGCGATGGTCGCTCTGCAGAACCTGCGCACCATCAACCGGAGTCTCACGGACACCCAAAACCAGATTGCCACCGGCAAAATAATCGCGACCGCCAAAGACAACTCGTTGTTTTTCGTTCGTGGCCCCCAACAGCCACATCAGAAGAAAGAAGGCCATCATTGCGGTCACGAAATCAGCATAGGCAACTTTCCAGGCGCCACCGTGATGCCCGCCCGCAATTATTTTCTTGCGCTTAATGATAATAGGCGCGTTGGAATGCGCGGTCATTACACCACCCCTCCTATGCCACCCGTCATTGGGTCTATCGATGACCTCTGAAGAAGCTGTTAAATTGGGTTGCTCAGCGTCGCGCCCTAGAAACCCGACGGGGTTTGGACTAGGGCAAAGCAAACCCGCCGGGAGAGCCAAATGACCAAGCCGACACTTCGCAGCCAGAAATGGTTCAACAATCCGGACGATCCAGAAATGACAGCGCTCTATATTGAGCGGTATCTGAACTATGGCCTGACGCGAGACGAACTTCAGTCCGGCAAACCAATCATTGGTATCGCCCAGACAGGAAGCGATCTTAGCCCCTGCAACCGGCATCACGTTGAGCTTTCCAAGCGCGTGCGTGACGGCGTTGTTTCGGCGGGGGGCACGGTGATCGAATTTCCAGTGCATCCAATTCAGGAGACCGGAAAGCGGCCGACCGCGATGTTGGATCGAAATCTGGCTTATTTGTCGCTTGTCGAGACCTTGTTCGGTTATCCGATTGATGGTGTCGTTCTGAATATTGGCTGTGACAAAACAACACCTGCTCTGCTGATGGCCGCCGCGACGGTGAATATTCCCGCCATCGCCCTGAGCGTCGGCCCGATGCTGAACGGATGGTACGATGGCAAGCGTGCGGGATCAGGCACAGTAATCTGGCGCGCGAGAGAGCGTCTGGCGGCAGGTGAAATCACCGACGAGGAATTTATGGAAATCGCTGCCGCGTCGGCGCCTTCGGTCGGCTATTGCAACACAATGGGTACGGCGACGACAATGAATTCACTTGCCGAAGCACTGGGTATGCAATTGCCCGGCGCAGCCGCAATTCCGGCACCTTATCGCGAACGAGGCCAGATTGCCTATGAGACCGGCAAGCAAGCAGTAGAGATGGTGCTTTCGGAGCGGCGACCTTCCGACATCATGACTCGTGAAGCATTTGAGAATGCGATTGTCGTCAATTCAGCGATCGGCGGGTCGACCAATGCTCCGATTCACCTAAATGGCATTGCACGGCACTTGGGCGTGCCGCTCGACAACGACGATTGGCAGCGTCTTGGCCACAAAGTGCCGCTGTTGGTCAACCTTCAGCCAGCTGGCGAATACCTGGGTGAGGATTATCATCGGGCCGGTGGGGTGCCTGCGGTGATTGGCGAGCTGCTTTCGCGCGGGATATTGCCGCATCCTGAAGCGCTCACCGCGAACGGCAAAAGTATGGGCGAAAACTGCAGTAGTCGACGCAGCGTGAACACAGACGTAATCAAGACCGCAAATGAGCCGCTGCTTGAGGATGCCGGATTCATCAACTTGAAAGGCAACCTTTTCGACAGTGCCATCATGAAGACCAGCGTCATCTCGGACGAATTCCGCGGGAGATATTTGTCAAACCCGGACGACCTAAATGCGTTCGTAGGCCGGGCGATCGTTTTTGACGGGCCGGAAGATTACCACAAGCGAATTGACGACGAGAGCCTTGGGATCGACGAGAATTGCATTCTGATCATGAGGGGTGCCGGTCCGATTGGATATCCCGGCGGTGCAGAGGTCGTGAATATGCGCGCGCCGTCCTATCTTTTGAAGCGCGGCATACAGTCCTTGCCTTGCGTCGGCGACGGCCGCCAATCAGGCACATCCGGATCGCCGTCGATTTTGAACGCGTCCCCCGAAGCCGCCGCAGGTGGTGGACTTGCAATTGTCCAGACCGACGACCGCGTTCGGGTCGATTTGAACGCGTGTACAGCGGACATTCTGGAGGACAGCGATGTGCTGGAGGCGCGGCGGGCGGAGTTGGACAATTCGGCGCTTATCCCGGAAAGCCAGTCACCCTGGCAGGAAATCTTCCGCGAGAAAGTGCAACCGTTTGCCGAAGGTATGGTTCTGGATGGCGCGCCAGAGTTTCGCGACATCGCACGCAAGTTCATGCCGCGGGATAATCATTAGCGGGCAATTAGTTCGTCTCCGAAAGTCTGTAAAACAAGTAAGACTGACACTTAGAACCCACGAGATTTCGAATACCAAAGACACAGTCGGGCACGGAATAGATGTGTGCTGTCTCACTCCTTGACTTCGTAGTCGTTTCCCACCATGTGCGCCGTGAACGCAAACGTTCTGCCGCGTGAGCAGACCTCATTATTGAGACTCGAACGTGCGTTCAAAGTTTCCGATATCACGCGAGGAGGCAGCACCGCTTTTAAAAGCAGGTGTACTCTGAGTGTCACCCCCGTCGCTGGATCAGCGTTCGGGCACTACATCGCGCGGGCGCTTCGCTCGCCGAAAGGAAGTAATGGAATTCGAATTGATGGGGCTTCAGCCTCGACTAGTTAAACAATTGAAGGCACATGGCCTAAGCCACCCGACGCCAATTCAGCGCCAGGCCATTCCGCATGCATTGAGTGGACATGATGTCATGGGTCTGGCGCAGACCGGCACTGGCAAAACCGCCGCCTTCGGGTTGCCGCTGTTGCACTCGATTATGTCGCTTGGCATAGCGCCTGCGCCCAAGACTGCGACAAGCCTGATCCTTGCACCGACGCGCGAGCTTGCCAAACAGATTGCCGAAGCGCTGGGCGGATTCACCCACGGCAGCCACCTAAAAGTTGCTGTCGTCGTCGGCGGAATGTCGATAAATCGGCAGATCGATACAATGCGGCGCGGTGCTGACATACTTATCGCGACCCCTGGGCGGCTCATCGACCTCATTGACCGCATGGCGGTTCACCTTGGTCAGACTCGATTTCTTGTGCTCGACGAGGCCGACCAGATGCTGGACATGGGTTTTATTCATGCCTTGCGACGGATAGCGCCGCTCTTGCCTAACAAACGGCAGACGATGATGTTTTCTGCCACGATGCCAAAACTGATGTCCGATCTCTCCGGGCAATTCTTGACGGACCCCGTGCGCGTTGAAGTTGCCCGGCCCGGTGTCGCAGCAGAAAACATTGCGCAATCCGTACACTTTGTGGCCCAGGACGAAAAAGCAGACTTACTTGTCAAATTATTGACTTATCATCAAGGCGAGCGGTCACTGGTTTTTGCCAGGACCAAGCATGGTGCTGAACGTCTTATGAAGAAGCTTTGTGCTGCAGGATTCCCTGCCGCGTCGATCCACGGCAACAAAAGTCAGGGGCAACGCGATCGATCAATCCGGGAATTCAGGTCGGGCGCAAATACGATACTTGTAGCTACGGACGTGGCCGCACGCGGGATCGATATCCCCGATGTAATGTATGTCTACAATTATGACCTTCCCAACGTGGCAGAAAACTATGTTCACAGGATCGGCCGTACGGGCCGAAAGGGTCAGAAGGGCGTCGCCACGACGTTTTTGATGCGGGAGACGCCTGAGTCTGCGATGCTCGACCTCAAGTACGTGCTAAAAGAGGCCAAGCAGCACGTTCCTGACGTTTTGATGTCGATACACGATCCAATGGACGAGTTGGAGGAGATTGAGGC
>JBPCWO010000268.1:0-3144 GCA_051009475.1 Boseongicola sp. | reverse complement strand
CCCCATCGTCATGCAGCATATCGGCTAGAACGTTGGCGTCCCGCAGCGCTGCCCTGCGCGCCGGTTCCCAGACCCTCATCAACAGAGCCTCGACGGCCTCGGGTGTCTTTGCCATCTCGGTTTCCAGCTTGTAGTCCGCAAAACTCTGGTAGCCGAGCAATTCTGCGCGCTTTGCACGAAGCGCCAATATTTCGGCGGCAATCGATCGATTGTCGGTGCCGCCACCGTTGGCGCCGCGCGACGTCCACGCGCGCCAAGCCTTCTCACGCAATCCGCGATTTGGCGAGAACTGCAAAAACGGAACGATCAAAGATCGCGACAGAGTGACGATTGGAGACTCTTTGTCATTTTCCTGCCCTGCGGCCCAAGCGGCCGACCTCAGAAATTCCGGAAGCTGTTCAAGATCGGCTTCTGTCAGGTCAAGCGCCCATGCCCTTTCTTCGGCCAGAATGTTTTGGGTGAACTCGGTTCCCAGAACAGCGAGGCGTGAATTCACTTCCTTTAGCCGATCGCGCGCCGCGCCTTTTAGCTGCGCGCCCGACCGAACAAAGCCCCGGTGAGTCAGTTTCAAAACTCGGGCCTGTTCCTTTGTCAGGTCAAGCGTTTCGCGTTCCTGCCATAGATTATCAATCCGCGAGAACAGCGCTGAATTCATCGAGATTTCAGACGAATACGCTGATATCTTTGGTGAAAACTCTCTCTGTAATGCTTCGCGTTTGGGGTTCGCGTCGGTCCCGGAGAGATTAAAAAAAGTCGAAAGCACGCGACCCAGCTTTTCTTCGGAAAGTTCGAGCGCTTCGATTGTGTTTTCAAATGTAGGTCTGTTCTTGTCTTCAGCGATTGCGGCAATGTTGGCGCGGGCTTCGCTCAACGCTATGTCCAGCGCAGGAGCAAAATCGTCGTCTGAAATTTTGTCAAATGGCGGCAGGCCGAAAGGGGTGGTCCATTCGGCCAATAGGGGGTTTGTCATAAATACTCCTGAAAAGACTCGTCTCGTACGAAACCTAAGACCGCCCTATGCGGTATACCAGTGGCTTAGCCGCCATTGCCGCAAGTTTGGCAATCCGTGCGCCGCTTTACGCTTATCACGCGACTATCCGGACGAAGTGCGTCGTAAATCATCAACCGACCAATCAGGGTATCACCTGCGTCGGCCAGCAGTTTGACGGCTTCGGCGGCCATCATCGCGCCAACAACACCTGGAAGCGGGCCGAGAACCCCGCCTTCGGCGCAACTTGGCGCCAGACCATCGGCGGCTGGTTCCGGAAATAGGCAACGATAACACGGACCGCCCTTTGCGGGATCAAAGACACCCAATTGCCCTTCCCACTGACTGATCGCTGCCGACACCAGAGGAACACCAACCTTAACTATCGTGTCATTCACCAGATATCGCGTTTCAACATCATCGGTGCCGTCCAATACCAAGTCATACTCGGCAACAAGATCGTCAGCGATGTCGCTTGTGAAGCGCCGGTTGTATGGCCGGACAACGATAAACGGGTTCTGCGCCTTCATCGCAATCTCGGCCGAGAAAACTTTGGGCATGCCGATGCGTGTGTCGGTGTGAATGACTTGGCGCTGAAGATTTGAATTCTCGACGACATCGTCATCAATGACGCCAATTGTGCCGACACCTGCGGCGGCCAAATACTGCAATGCCGAAGATCCAAGACCACCTGCGCCGACAACCAGCACCCGTGCCTCTTTTAGTTTTTTTTGCCCAGGACCGCCAATTTCTCGCAGCACAATATGGCGCGCATTCCGATCAAGTTCTGTGCTTGATGGATCTCGCGCCGAATGCGCTTGGTGTTCATCATTCGTGTGGGTTCGAAGTCTGGATAATCCTCTGGAATAGCCCCAAACAACAAGGCCAATACTGCCAAGTACCAGCCATTCTCCGACAGACCCGCCGGTTGCCTCACGCAATGGGTGCCCCATCGGGAATACGACCTGAATAGCCAAAACCGCCATAAACAGAATGGCCATCATCACAAGCCGCGCGGAAATCGACGCCTTTAGGAAATGGCCAACCGCCCATAGCATTGCCGCAATAACAAGTACTAACGCCATCAGTTTTGCCCGGTTGATCCAAATCCGCCTGAACCGCGAGGCGTCTGTGAAAGCGAATCTGCAGCTACAAGTTCGGCCCTGACAACTGGCGAAACGACCAACTGTGCAATTCGATCGCCGTGCGCGATATGCACCGATTCCGCTCCGAGGTTTACCAAAATAACACCCACGGGCCCGCGGTAGTCGCTATCGATTGTGCCCGGTGCATTGACGAGTGCAATGCCGTGTTTCAGAGCCAGTCCCGATCGCGGTCTTACCTGAATTTCAAAACCCTCTGGAATTTCCACGGCCAACCCAGTGGGAATTAGTCGCCGCTCGAGCGGTTCTAGGGTTACACCTTGACGCGAATCTTGCGGAAAGTTTGCACGCACGTCTGCACCCGCGGCTCCGGAAGACTCGTACGTGGGGAGTGCAATTTCGGCATCAGAATCCGGCAGAAAGCAAAATCGAAGCTCCGGCGTCATTTTATCCCAGCGCCTTTGCAATGCGGGCCGCGAGTTTCTTGGCCACTTGATCCTTGCTCAGCCTTGGCCAGTTTTCGGTGCCGTTTTCATCGATGATGGTGACCGCATTTTCGTCGCCGCCCATAATCCCAGTTTCCGGCGAAACGTCGTTGGCAACGATCCAGTCGCAGCCTTTCCGGGCGCGCTTCGCCGTGGCATTTGCAACAACGTCATCGGTTTCAGCCGCAAACCCGATCACGAGGTCTGGGCGATTTTCCTTTCGCTGTGCGGTTGTAGCCAGGATATCCGGGTTTTCCGCAAGCTCCAGCGCAGGCGGACTGCCTGATTTGTCCTTTTTTATTTTGCCAGTCGCGGCGCTGCTAACCCGCCAGTCTGCCACAGCGGCGGCAAATATCGCCACGTCCACGTCCGTTGCACTGTCGACTGCTGCCAGCATTTGTTCCGCCGTTTCGACTTTCACGACTTCAACTCCTGCGGGAGGCGGCGTGACTGCCGGGCCGGTCACGAATATCACTTCGGCCCCCAGTGCTGACAGCGCGGCGGCAACGGCAGCACCTTGGGTGCCCGACGACCGGTTCGCGATGTAACGCACCGGATCGATTGGTTC
>JBPCWO010000267.1:0-6411 GCA_051009475.1 Boseongicola sp. | reverse complement strand
GTGTCACCAAGACCATTGCACGAGTTCGGTCGGTTATCAGCGAACGCGCGAGGTCAGCATCTGGAACCATTCCTGATTGACAAGGCAACGGGATAACACGAATGCCCGACATATCGAGCCACATTTTATGATTGAAATACCAGGGTGATGGAAGAATTACTTCATCTGAATTTCCTGCCAATGTTGCCATCGCTGCGGCAAACGCCTGATTGCAGCCAGAGGTGATTGCAACATTATTGGCAGCTATTTCACCTCCATAAACATCAGACCATTCTTTCGCCACTTCGGTTCGGAGTTCCGGAAGACCTAATACCGGTCCGTATAAATGCGCTGCTGGCTGCTCGACAGCAAACTGTGCAATCGCCTTTCGAAGCGCAACCGGCGGCGGTTCAACCGGGGCGGCTTGGCTTACGTTAATAAGCGGTCGGTTTTCGGGAAACGCGATGCCTTCAATCCAGCGCCTCGCCTCCATAACAGGCGGCGATTCTGTTGCAGCCATTGCTGGATTGATCTGCACGTCCCTCTAGTCCGTGCCGCGATAGGGCTCAACGTATTGCAGCGCCATATCCCACGGAAAGAAGATCCAAGTATCCTGACTTACACCAGTTATGAATGTGTCAACCATCGGCTCGCCCTTGGGCTTCGCGTAAACAGTGGCGAAATGTGCTTTCGGATACAAATCGCGAACCAATTCCAATGTTTTTCCGCTGTCGACAAGGTCGTCAATGATCAGAATGCCCGTGCCATCACCCATCGTTTCGATATCCGGCGGCTTGAGCACTTTCGCATCTGATTGCGACTGATGATCATATGACTTTACGCTGATCGTGTCGACAGTGCGCACATCAAGTTCGCGGGCAATAATCATCGCAGGTGCCATGCCACCGCGAGTTATCGCGACAATCGCACGCCAGGCGCCGCCATCTGGACCTTGGCCGTCAAGTCGCCATGCAAGTGCGCGCGCGTCCCGATGAATTTGATCCCAGCTGACGTGAAATCCTTTCTCGTGAGGCAACTGATCAGTCATTGTCGCTATTCTTTCTTATCGTACGTCATGTCCGGCGCATCGAGTGCCTTCATGCCGACGACATGGTATCCACTGTCAACATGGTGAATTTCGCCTGTGACGCCGCGGGATAGATCAGACAACAGATACAAGGCCGCCCCACCAACGTCGTCGATAGAAACGTTGCGCCTTAGCGGTGAATTGTATTCGTTCCATTTCATGATGTAGCGAAAATCGCCTATGCCGCTGGCCGCGAGAGTCTTGATGGTACCGGCGCTGATCGCATTGCAACGAATGCCGTCAGCACCCAGATCTTCGGCTATGTAACGCACTGACGCCTCCAGCGCTGCCTTGCATATTCCCATGACATTATAATGAGGCATCACTTTCTCTGCGCCATAGTAAGTCAGGGTCAGCAGCGATCCACCGTCCGGCATTAACTCTGCGGCTTTTTGGCAAACGGCTGTAAATGAATAAACTGAAATATCCATCGACATATTGAAGTTGTCGCGACTGGTGTCGACATATCGACCCCTTAGTTCGTTTTTATCAGAAAACCCAATGGCATGGACGACAAAGTCCAGTTTTCCCCATCGTTCCCTGATCAACTTGAAAAGCGTTTCGATGGATTTTTCGTCGCCAACATCGCAGGGCAATACGAAGTCGGACCCAAGCTCGGCGGCTAACGGCTGGACACGTTTTTTTAAAGCTTCGCCCTGGTAGGAAAACACGAGTTCCGCGCCTTCAGCGGCGACCGCTTTCGCAATGCCCCAGGCGATGGATCTGTCGTTGGCCAGTCCCATGATGAGACCACGCTTGCCCGCCATCAGCCCTGCGGTCATGACCTCATCCTTCGTTCCGTTTACCGTGCCTCGGGTCTATGTCATCAATGGAAGCGCATCAAGAGCAGGGAGGGCGCCCATGGACGCGCGATCTGAAATATTCGAAGGCGATGATCCGATAGCTATTATTCGCCGTTGGCAATTGGAGGCCTGGCAAAGCGAGCCTAATGATGCGGACGCGATGGCGCTTGCGACTGTAGATTCAGCGGGATTGCCAAATGTTAGGATGGTGCTGCTGAAAGAAATCGAAGACGACGCGTTTGTTTTCTATACCAATTTCGAAAGCGCCAAGGGGACCGAATTGGCGGCGACTGAAAAGGCCGCATTCGTCATGCATTGGAAGTCGTTGCGCAGGCAGGTTCGAGTTCGCGGGACAGTCATCAGAGAGGACGGCATACACGCCGACGCCTACTATGAGAGTCGGCCGCTGCAAAGCCGGATTGGCGCATGGGCCTCTGCACAATCACGACCGCTTGCATCGCGCGAAGCGCTTGTGGCCGAGGTTGCAAAAATGGGTTTGAAGCATGGTACACATCCAAATCGGCCACCGCACTGGGGCGGATATCGCATCACACCGTTAGAAATAGAACTGTGGGCAGATGGAGCTTTCCGACTTCACGACCGATTTCGGTGGGTTAAGCAGGTCGACGGGCGTGCTTGGCAGGCAACACGCCTTGCACCTTAATGGCAATTTCCGGCTTTTCAATGTAATTTGCCATCTTTGACCTTGCAATAACGCGCGGGCTGGCCTCAGACTAAAGCAAAAAAGGGCCATAGGGCCCGAGGGATGAAGTTGATGATGTCGGACGCCGAGAAAGAAGGGACGCGTGTCTCGGGAACCGTTAAGTGGTTTGACCCGACCAAGGGCTTTGGGTTCGTGGTAGCGAATGAAGGCGGGCCGGATATACTTTTGCACGCCAATGTACTGCGAAACTTTGGACAATCCTCGGTTGCCGATGCAGCTGGTATCGAAGTAATTGTGCAAGAAACGGCACGTGGCATCCAAGCTGTAGAAGTTCTTCAGATTGATCCGCCTGCGGGCGAAGAAATGCACGATGATGCAATGCCCGGCGCAGAGATCGCGGAGCCGGTTGATTTGTCGCTGCCGCTGGAGCCTGCGCGTGTAAAATGGTTCGACAAGGCCAAAGGTTTCGGCTTTGCGAATATTTTTGGCCGGGATGAGGATGTGTTCTTGCACATAGAAGTGCTACGTCGTTCGGGATTGGCGGATTTGCAGCCGGGCGAGGCGGTTTCATTGCGAGTTGTCGATGGCAAGCGAGGTCGCATGGCTATGCAGGTGACGAGTTGGGAAGCGGCATTAAAACAAGACGAGTGATTCGAGCACAACTTTCAGTGTTGCTGGTCGCATTTTTTGTTCCCTGCGTTACGTACGCGGAATGCAGTAGCCAACGTGCAGACATTCGAGGCGAGTGGGGCCAGGCCCGATTCACAGTCGATGTAGCAGACGATCCCGAAGAGAGATCGATTGGACTAATGCACCGTGAACACCTTTCCGCAGGAGCCGGCATGCTGTTCGCATACGACGGTCCGCAGCGTGTTATATTCTGGATGAAGAACACTCTGATTCCCCTGGATATGATTTTCCTGGACGCTGCTGGTCTTGTGACGCGTATTCATGAAAATGCAGTTCCCCACGATCAAACTCTTATCGAAGGCGGCGAACGCGTAATGTTCGTGCTTGAGATCAACGGCGGATTGGCGCGACGCCTGGGCATCGCTGAAGGTAGCGAACTCCGTCACCCCGTCATAGGCTCCAGCGCGGCTTGGCCTTGCATAAACTGAATTTCTATTTCGCCATTGCGCGGATCATTGGAAGTGACTAATCAGTTCCGCGTCGGGGCGTGGCGCAGTCTGGTAGCGCACCTGTTTTGGGTACAGGGGGTCGTGAGTTCGAATCTCGCCGCCCCGACCATCGTAAAAAATTCTGCTGAAATTAAAGTTCCGTTGGAGCTGTGAATTCTACAGATGTTGCACATTCCATTGCATAGATGAATTTGAGCGATTTTGCGCGCAACCATTTCGTGCTCAACTAACGTCTGAGAAATGCCTGACAAACGACTGACAACTAATCGCCTTTTCATTCCAAAAAATGCCCATGTCGGATATCGGTAAACGAGCGTTGGCGTTAATGAAGATGTCAACGAAAAAAACTATCACCAGTGCGTGATTTTTCCGTTGACGACGGCCCCCAACCTACGACAGGGTGTGTAGGCCGGTCAGGTTACCACAACATATAGTGGCTTCGGCGAAGGGAAGATATTCAAGCCGAACACGCTCCCCCAAGGGCGGTGTTGCGGGGCAAATCGCTAGTCCCCGCAAAAAGGTATTTGTCCTTTGCCGCTTGACCGGCGCGACCATCGAGGCAGCGTTAGCCAAAAAGGCACGCTAAAATAAGAAACGAAGGCGGGGCAAATGAAGATCAATCGCACGTTCACGAGGGCCGGGGAAGACGCGTACGCGGCGCTGAATTTCACTACGACGACATCAGAAATACGGAACCCGGACGGAACGATTGTGTTCAGGCAAGATCAATTGGATGTCCCTGAAAAATGGAGCCAAGTGGCGTCTGACGTAATTGCACAAAAATATTTCCGCAAAGCCGGTGTTCCGGCGCAGTTGAAAAAAGTGCGCGAAAAGGGTGTGCCGAAGTTTCTTTGGCGGTCTGTAGCCGACAATCAAGCTTTGAAAAAACTTCCGGAAGACGAGCGATATGGAGGCGAAACCTCGGCTAAGCAGGTATTTGATCGACTTGCCGGAGCATGGACATATTGGGGCTGGAAGGGCGGTTATTTTTCGACCGAGCAGGATGCCAGTGCTTATTTCGACGAGATGCGTTTCATGCTGGCCGCGCAGCGAGCTGCGCCGAATTCGCCCCAGTGGTTCAACACTGGATTGCACTGGGCTTACGGTATCGACGGACCGAGCCAAGGCCATCACTATGTCGACCACGAAACGGGTAAGTTGACGAAGTCGAATTCGGCCTACGAGCATCCTCAGCCTCATGCGTGTTTTATTCAGTCATGCTCTGATGATCTGGTGAACGAAGGCGGAATAATGGACCTGTGGGTTCGCGAGGCACGGTTGTTCAAATACGGCTCGGGAACTGGAACTAACTTTTCCATGTTGCGCGGTGAGGGCGAAAGTCTATCGGGCGGCGGCAAATCTTCAGGCCTCATGGGTTTTCTGAAAATTGGTGATCGCGCGGCTGGCGCAATTAAATCTGGCGGAACAACTCGCCGTGCGGCGAAGATGGTTATCTGTGATGCCGACCACCCGGATATTGAAGACTTCATCAACTGGAAAGTCATCGAAGAGCAGAAAGTCGCCTCGATCGTCGCGGGATCGAAGATGCACGAACAAAGACTCAACGGAATATTCTCAGCGATTCGTGAGTTCGACGGAAGTGAAGAGGGCGCATACGATCCAAACACAAATCCGGCACTCAAAGTTGCAGTTCGCCAGTCAAAAAAGGCTGCAATTCCTGAAACGTACATCAAGCGCGTTCTGGATTATGCTAAGCAGGGCTACGGCTCCATTGAATTCCCAACATACAACACCGACTGGGATTCCGAGGCTTACTCGAGCGTTTCGGGACAAAACTCTAACAATTCAATCCGCGTTACAGATTCTTTTTTGCAAGCGGTCAAAAATGACGCTGACTGGGAATTGATCCGTCGTACTGACGGAAAAATCGAAAAGACAATAAAGGCACGCGATCTCTGGGAACAGGTCGGGCACGCGGCGTGGGCCTGCGCCGATCCCGGCATCCAGTATCACGACACAGTAAATGCGTGGCACACGTGCCCAGAAGATGGTCCGATCCGTGGATCAAATCCATGTTCAGAATACATGTTTTTGGACGATACGGCTTGTAATCTTGCATCGATGAACCTGCTTACTTTTTATGAAAATGGGCAGTTTCAGGCGGACGAGTATGTTCACGCAACACGGCTTTGGACGCTGACGTTAGAAATTAGCGTAATGATGGCGCAATTCCCGTCAAAGGAAATAGCGCAACTTTCCTACGACTTCCGAACGCTCGGACTGGGATACGCCAATATCGGCGGACTTCTGATGAACATGGGTTATAGCTATGATTCTGACGAGGGCCGGGCGCTCTGTGGGGCTCTGACTGCGATCATGACGGGTGTTTCGTATGCGACATCGGCCGAGATTGCCGGCGAACTCGGGTCGTTCCCAAGCTATGATCGAAATTCCAAGCACATGTTGCGTGTGATCCGGAATCATCGCCGCGCGGCACATGGAAAGACAGGGGGCTATGAGGCGATGAATGTCTCGCCGGTGCCGCTAGACCGGGAGAATTGCCCCGATCGTCGCCTTGCTGAGCTGGCCAAATCTGCATGGGATGAGGCTTTGACTCTTGGCGAAGCAAACGGGTTTCGGAACGCGCAAGCGACGGTTATCGCTCCAACCGGTACAATTGGCCTTGTGATGGATTGCGATACGACAGGCATCGAACCCGACTTTGCGCTGGTCAAATTCAAGAAGCTCGCCGGCGGCGGATACTTCAAGATCATAAAC
>JBPCWO010000266.1:0-6935 GCA_051009475.1 Boseongicola sp. | reverse complement strand
GCCCAGCACCGCCACAATCAAAACCAGAGGTGGAAAAACGACCCTCAAAAGTTCATTTCGGCCAAGGAGTTCAGCGCCGTATCGACAGGCCCAAAGCACGACCAAAAGTGGCGCGAGCAACCACAGGAACGTTTTGCCTGGCGTGGTAAGCGGCGTGATAAACAACGCGTCAACAAACAAAGCTGCAACCACGGCACCTAAGCCAATCCACAGCGGACGTGCATCTGATGACGGCGAAATACCTTTTGCAGTCGTGATAACCAAAGCAAGCACAAGCAAGCCAATGGCTACGCCAGTTCCTATCGGTGCGGCGTTTTCCAATTTGCTAGTCAGAAGCGAAACACGTTCTTCTTCACTTAATGCCTGTGCTTGCTGGACTCCCCCAGCGGCGTCGATCGCCTCTTGCTCTGCGACTGCGCCATCCCACACATCTTGCCCGTGCAGCTTGATCATTGAGTCCCGGCAACCATCGGATACGTTTGTTCGAAGAGTTGCGGTTTCACCGGCCTCGCTGAATGAACCAACTGTTACGTCCTGACTGCCAATCAATCCAGCCGATGACAAAAAGAGTAAACCGCCGACCAAAACAATCGGCGCCCCAAGGAACCAGGTCAGCGCCTCGTTTCGGGTGATGACTTCGCTGTTTGTCGATCCCATCTGTACAGCTGGAGCTTTGGATGGATTAAAAAGCGCATAGGTGAAAGCATATAGCGCATAAAGCGCCGCTAGCATTATTCCAGGCAAAAGAGCCGCCTGAAAAAGTGTCCCTACTGAAACAACAGCTGGCTCGCCTAAATATGTCAACGCATCAGAACAGCCTGCAGACCGAGCTCTATCCTCTTGCGCCGCGGAGTAGAGGTCGCCCGCCAGTGTGCCCAAAAGTACGATGACTATAGAAGGTGGGATGATCTGTCCCAGAGTTCCGGAGGCAGCAATTACGCCGGTTGCCAGTTCAGGCGAATAATTGTTCCGTAACATTGTTGGAAGCGCGAGCAGCCCCATCGTCACAACCGTCGCACCAACAATTCCGGTTGAAGCCGCGAGAAACGCACCGACCACCACAATCGATACTGCCAATCCGCCCGGGAGTGGACCAAACACCCGAGCCATCGTCAAAAGCAGATCGTTGGCAATCTTTGAGCGTTCCAACGTGATTCCCATCAACACAAACATCAGAACTGCCAGAAGAGTCTCGATTGATTGCCCGGCAAGGACTCGCTCGTTCATCCGGTTCACGATGAATGACACGTTGCGGTCCAGTGCGAGTTCCCACCCACGGGGAAAAACCGGCTCCTCGATCCGCGGCAATTCCGAGTGTCGAAATATTGATATGTCGTCAGGCCGAAGGCCCTCTGCAATCAACGCGGCATACTCAACGGATCCCGTATCAATCGCTTGGTGTATAAGTACTCCAGCACTATCGAGCGCGGCAATTACTCCGAAAGAAATAATCGCCGCGCCGCCGATCGCAAATGCGACCGGAAAGCCCGACAAAATCCCACCAAATAAGAAAAGAAAAACGATCAGCAGACCGATTTCAACACCGTCGAGTCCTAGTAACATGCCGCCGGTCCCCTAGTGTTGTTCTTCGATTGCGTGGACAAGTTCGGCATCTTCATCGCCAAGAAAGTCCCGATCGAGATAGTTGCCCTCACTTTCCGGGCCTTCTTTCCACTCGAGATAGGAACGATAGAAAAACGCAATTGCGTGCAGGAACACGAGCCCGGCGTAGGCAACCAGTAGTAACTTAAACAGAAAATAGGCGTTGAACCCATTTGGGCTGAAGCCAATCGTTTCGACGTTCCACCTTAGTGCACGCGATTTCAGCAAAAGTTTTTCCAGTGTGTCTGACGCTGATGGCTTTGGAGTTACCAAGTGCCGCCAAAGAAAATACCAGCCATACATCCAGGTTAGAACTGCCACTGGCATCATAAAAAACAACGACCCGAGCATATCGATCATCTTCTTCTTGCGGTAACTCACCGCCGAATAGATCAAGTCAACACGCACGTGCCCGCCTTGAATAAATGTATAAGTCACGCAAAGCGTCACAATCATTGCGTTGTAAAGCTTGAGTTCTTCGGCCCACCAACTGACGTCCTTGGTAAATGTCGCTCCAAATCCGACGGAAATTTGAGCGGATGTGAAAATTCGCTGCATGAAGATGATGATGATTTGCTGAATCACCATCAACAGACCCGCCCAGGCGAATGTGCGTCCGACGATATTCGCAAATCCCTCAAAAATGCGGACGGAACGCCACATGACGGCGTTTCGCCAAAAGCCGATAGCCGTCAGGATGAGAAATGCTGTGAAAACAACAAAGAAAAACTCGGACGAACCGCCATAGTAAATGAATCGCATCAGCGATTCTTTGTTTGACCAAACAAGCCACGTTTCGGGATGTGTCAGCGCATATCCGAGGTTAACGAATGCCAGCGCAATATTCGTGAAGAACCATGTGACGGCGTCCAGCATCCACTCCCCCGCATCTCACTGCTGCTCAAGCAGCAGAAGACTGGCGGATCCCGCTGTGCGGAATCCGCCGTATCAATTTTGCTTTTAGCCCGAAGTCACCCGATCGCGCTGGTTGCGATAGGCGGAGATCGACTGAGTCAACCAACCCGAGCTGCTCTTCATCGACGCAAAGTAATCGTCGTTGATCTTCTTGAATAGCTCGTCGCCCATGAACTCGGCATAGACGTCCCTGGAAGCGGCATACATCGCATCCCAAACGCTGTCAGGGAATTCAAGAACCTGCACACCGCCGGCCTTTAGGCGCTCAAGCGCGGCACCGTTGTTGTTCAGATACTGGCTGAGGTTCCAGACGTTGGCGTGACCAGCCGAGACTTCAATCGCGGCTTGCTGCGCCGGTGTCAGGCTGTCGAAAACCTCGCGGTTTGTTGCAACCGAAAGGCCCGCCGAGGGTTCGTGCATGCCGGCGGTATAATAGAACTTAGTGATTTCCTGGAAACCAGCTTTCTCGTCCGCCCAAGGTCCGATCCATTCGGTGCCATCAATCGCACCCGACGCAAGCGCCTGATACACTTCCGCACCTGGCAGGTTCTGAACGCTGGCGCCCATATTGCCAAGCACGCGACCACCTAGACCCGGCATCCGGAACTTCAAGCCATTGAAGTCTTCGGGGCCGTTGATTTCTTTGCGGAACCAACCGCCAGCTTGAGTGCCGGTGTTCCCGGCGAGGAACGACTTCAGCCCAAATATCTCGCCAACCTCATCATGGAGCGCCATGCCGTTGCCATGGTAGTACCAGTTGTTGAGTTCGGTCGCGGTCATACCGAAGGGCACGCCCGTGAAGAACGCAAGGCCCGGATGTTGGTTGATGAAGTAGTAGTCAGCCGCGTGGTACATATCAGCCTGACCAGCAGTAACGGCGTCAAAAACTTCAAAGGCGCCAACAAGTTCGCCAGCTGCTTTCACGTCAACGGTGAGTTGCCCGTCAGTAATCGCAGTGATATTTTCAGCTGTTTTGACCGCGGCGTCAAAAACACCTGCAAGGCCACGACCCCACGAGGTGACCATAGTCAGTGTGCGTTTGCCTTGTGCATACGCGGGCGCCGCAAGCGTGCTTGCCGCAACCGCAGTGCCGCCAAGTGCCGTGTTCTTTAGAAATGAACGACGATCCATGTGGTTATTTCCTCCCATACTAAAAAGCCCGCCTTGAGCAGGCGGATCGTTGCAAGTGGGCCAACTCTAACCGCTGGTTCACTAAAGGAAAACACTCAGAATGTGGTTATTTGACGCGTGCACACGATGAGCAACGAGAATTAGACTTCTGCGGGCCCCGGTCGTGATGTCTGCAATCTGCCGAACTCGAAATCCACAATTGCAGCCATCAAGACAATATAAGCGGATAACCACAGCCAGGTTAGCAATACGATGACGCCACCTAGGCTACCAAAGGTTTCGTTATATCTTCCAAAATTCTCAACGTAGGCGGCAAATCCGAGAGAAGCCGCAAACCAGAGGATCACAGCCAAAAAGATACCCGGCGAGAACCAGACCCATCTGTGTTGCGCGTCTGCTGGGCCAAACCGAAACACAAATGACAAGCCTGAAAGTAATACAAACACCACGACAATCCATCTCGACGTAGCCACCGCCTGAAAGGTTTCTCGGGCCCAAGGTAAGAAGGCCAAAACCGTTGGCAAACCGACCAAAAGTAGAGACATCAAAACTGCACCGAGCATCAATCCAATAGTCAGTAGAATGACTGTCGACCAATAGGCAATCAATCCGCGATTGTCCTTGCATCGATGCGCAACGTTCAACCCATGTATCAAACCAGTTGTGGCTCGGGTCGAAAGGTAAATCGCAAAAATTACGCCCAAAGTAAGCGTCAACGACAATCCCTCGTTCGATGCGCCGGCAACTTTTTTGGCCTGGTCTAGTATGATTGCGGCGGCCTGATCCGGCATGATGTCGCCAAGATTTTCCAATTGTTCGATAACTGCGCCCGGGTCGGCAAATAGACCCGCTAATGCCACGAGCGCGGCGATAGCCGGAAAAATTGCTAGTAGCGCATAAAAGGCGACACCCGCCGAGATCAGGCCAATCTGGTCGACAAATGAACGCCAAAATATACGCCCAATAACTTGTAGCCAGTGCCGAAGGGTTCGGGTACTCGGTGTGTTACGCATACCACTTACTCTAGCTTTCTGGTCGGACAAGGATAAGACGCATTCGCGCCCAAACTCGCAGCTGAGTGCCTTAAATTAAATTCCAAATTCCGCGTCTGGTTTGCAATTATCGAAAAAACACACAGCTCTTCGCGACCGGAAATTTCCCTAATTCCCTGTTGACGACCAATTCTGACCCGCCTAGTGTCCCTCCACTTTAGCTTAGGAGCCTCCCTATGGAGCGGATTCTCGTGGTAGTTAGGACATGGCGCATGGGCCGGTAACGGATCCCTGAACGAACCCATGCGCCCTCGGAAGCCCCGGGGGCTTTTTTTTGCGTGAGACACAAGGAAGACAGCGCGATGACGAAGACACAGATGACCGGAGCAAAAATGGTCGTAGAAGCCCTGAAAGATCAGGGCGTGGACGTGGTATTTGGGTATCCCGGCGGTGCTGTCCTTCCGATTTACGACGAAATCTTTCAGCAAAACCAAATCCGGCATGTTCTTGTCCGCCACGAACAAGGCGCAGTTCACGCGGCCGAGGGCTATGCCCGCTCAACCGGAAAGCCCGGCGTTTGCCTGGTGACATCGGGTCCTGGCGCGACGAACGCAGTCACCGGGATGACTGATGCATTAATGGATTCAATTCCAATCGTCGTTCTGACCGGTCAGGTTCCGACATTCATGATCGGCAACGACGCCTTTCAGGAGGCCGATACTGTCGGCATCACGAGGCCCTGCACAAAACACAACTGGCTTGTAAGAGAGACAGATCGACTGGCGGACACAATTCACCAGGCATTTCACGTTGCCAAAAGCGGTCGTCCTGGTCCGGTTCTGGTCGATATCCCAAAGGATGTTCAGTTTGCCACCGGAACATATGTGTCGCCGAGGGCCGCCAAAACGGGGAACTACAAGCCGCAGGTCAAAGGCGACATCGCGATTATCACGTCCGTGGTTGAAGCGATGGAAAAGGCAAAAAAGCCAGTCTTTTATACAGGCGGTGGCGTGATCAATTCCGGATCGGCAGCCAGCCAACTGCTGCGCGAACTCGTCGAAGCTACAGGATTTCCGATAACATCTACTCTGATGGGGCTTGGCGCCTATCCATCCACTGGCAAGAACTGGTTGGGCATGCTCGGGATGCACGGGCTCTACGAGGCCAATCTGGCAATGCACGACTGTGATTTGATGATCAATATCGGTGCGCGGTTTGATGACCGGATAACCGGTCGTGTGCAAGACTTCAGTCCTAACTCAAAAAAGGCGCACGTCGATATCGATCCTTCTTCGATTAACAAAGTGATCCATGTCGACTGGCCAATCATCGGTGACGTGGCACACGTATTGGAAGATATGCTGCGTATTTGGAAGAGCCGCGGACGAAAAACTGACGGCGGCGCCGTCAAGAAATGGTGGTCGCAGATCGAAGAATGGCGTGAAGTCGATTGCCTGGCATTCAAGCAAGAGGGATCGACGATTCGACCGCAACAGGCGATCGCGCGGCTGGAAGCATTGACGAAGGACCATCCAAATAGGTTTGTTTGCACCGAAGTGGGCCAGCATCAGATGTGGGCAGCGCAGTATATGGGTTTCAATGAGCCGAACCGCTGGATGACCTCTGGCGGACTTGGCACGATGGGCTACGGATTTCCCTCGTCAATTGGCGTCCAGATGGCGCATCCGGATGCATTGGTGATCAATGTCGCCGGCGAAGCCTCCTGGTTGATGAATATGCAGGAACTGGGAACCGCGGCGCAGTATCGCCTTCCGGTAAAGCAATTCATCCTGAACAACGAGCGTTTGGGCATGGTGCGCCAGTGGCAGGAGCTGTTGCACGGCGAGCGGTATTCTCACTCTTGGTCCGAGGCCCTGCCCGACTTTGTAAAGCTCGCTGAAGCATTCGGCGCGAAAGGCATCCTGTGCGAGCACCCGGAAGACTTGGACAATGCGATCATGGAAATGATTAATCATGACGGGCCGGTTATTTTCGACTGTATGGTCGAGAAGCACGAAAACTGTTTCCCGATGATCCCGTCCGGCGAGGCGCACAACACCATGCTGCTCGGCGAGGCTTCGACCAGCGACGCTATAAAAGAAGGCGGGGCGGTGTTGGTTTAGGAAAACCGCAACCTACGCGAATTCCCGAAATTGAATTGGAATAAAGATATGTCAGCGCTCAAAATCAAAAAAGGCTCGTCCAGCCATTCGGCCTATGATCTTCGTGACTATCACGAACAGGGAATCGAGCGGCACACGCTAGCGGTTGTTGTCGACAACGAGGCCGGAGTTC
>JBPCWO010000265.1:0-3492 GCA_051009475.1 Boseongicola sp. | reverse complement strand
TTCGCAAAACTTCCGCCAGCGCCGCGTGCGGTTTGATTGGTCGGGCTAGCAGGATTCGAACCTGCGACCTTCCGTCCCCCAGACGGACGCGCTAACCAGGCTGCGCCATAGCCCGACGGGCCGGGTTTTGACTGAATTTGCATGTGGGGGCAAGTGCGGAAGTAGAGCTCCGGCGGGGTCCGGGCGCGCTCAAAAATCAACATGACCTAAAGTAAACGGCCTCGTAGTGAAACAAGCCGTTCTTTCGCATCTGCGAGTGTAGCGCGATGTTTTGCGAGCTCGGCAGAAGGGACGCTCGCAAGGCGCGCGGCGATTCCGGGAACGCCGGCATACCCTGCTGCATCGTCTGCGATATCCTCGGAAGGAACATCTGGCGTGTCGGGAATCACCGCGCCTGCGGCACTGTCGACTTCACTTGGCTCCAGAATGCTTTCCTCGTCACCGGATGCAACAACTTCGGCCGCCTCCGAAGGCTCATCGGGAAACATGTCCGGTTGACTTTCGTCTTTCTGATCGCCTTCGGCCTCGTCGACGCTCTCATCAACCGCGACTTCATCGTGACTTGTATCGTCTGCGTCCGGTTCGACCACAGGTTCGGCGTCATGCGTCCCCCGAGCAGCCGGGGCTGGAGCTGCGGCATCCACCTGGATTGGCTCGTGTTCGATTACTTCGGGATCAGTGATTTCACTATCTAGAATTTTCGAGAATGAAGAGACGTGCTTAACGCCCTGTTCCCGCAAAACTTTTTGCACGCCGCGTATGGTCATGCCTTGGTCATGTAATAGGGTCTTGACACCGCCAATCAGCCGCATGTCGGACGGGCGGTAGTACCTGCGACCGCCTGCGCGCTTTACTGGTTTGATCTGGCTGAAGCGGCTTTCCCAGAACCGAAGAACGTGGGTCGGGATATCAAGCCAGTCAGCCACTTCCGAAATGGTACGGAAGGCGTCGGGCGATTTTTCCATTGAGAGCGTTTTACCGATTGTTGCCAGCCGCCACGCGGTCTTTCATTAGATGCGAAGGCCGGAAAGTCAAAACGCGGCGCGGTAGGATGGGAACTTCCTCGCCAGTCTTCGGGTTTCGGCCGACTCTGGCCGCCTTGTCGCGCACAGAAAAAGTCCCAAACGAGGAAATCTTGACTTGCTGGCCTGAAACCAGTGCATCCGACATGTGCTGCAGAACGCTTTCGACCAGCTGAGCTGACTCATTGCGGCTTAGGCCTACCTCGCGAAAAACAGATTCGCTTAGGTCCATTCGTGTCAATGTCTTTTCGCTCATGCTCTCCCCCCATTCGTGATTTCACAAAGAATGCTCGCGATGATTTTCCGAGTCAATAACAAGCCCTTAAGAAAAGACGTTAAAGGCGGTTACCAGCGCAAAACAACCGAACCCCAGGCCAGTCCGCCGCCAATTGCCTCTGTTACCAGCAAATTGCCAGGCTTAATTTGCCCGCGTTCGACTCCCACCGACAATGCAAGGGGAATCGATGCCGCCGAAGTATTGCCGTGATCCTGCACCGTGACGATGACGCGATCCATGGAGACACCGAGCTTTTGTGACGTGGCTTTGATGATTCTTAGATTCGCCTGGTGAGGAACTATCCAGTCGACATCTTCGCCCGCCAACCCGACCTTGTTCAGCGATGCGTCGGCTGTTGACGCGAGTTTTTCGACCGCGTGGCGAAAAACTTCTTTTCCCTGCATTTTGAGCTGCCCGGTGGTTTGTGTCGAAACACCACCGTCAACAAAAAGTATATCCTGGAATCGCCCATCCGAGTTCAAGTCAGTAGAAAGCACGCCGCGGTCAGAATTCTTTCCTTCACCCACTGCCGCTTCTAGGATGATTGCCCCGGCGCCATCTCCAAACAGAACGCAGGTCGCACGATCTTCCCAGTCAAGAATACGACTGAACGTCTCTGCACCAATAACCAACACGCGGGTGGCCTGTCCGGATAGGATCAACGCATTCGCATTTGCCAGCGCGAAGACAAATCCAGCGCAAACCGCCTGTATGTCGAACGCAAATCCGGAGGACATCCCGAGGCGGCTTTGAACCATCGTTGCGGCCGACGGAAAAGTTAGATCAGCGGTCGATGTAGCAACAATAATCGCGTCAAGGTCATCAGCTGAAAGTCCCGCCGCTGACAGAGCGTTTTCTGCAGCTTTCGTCGCCATCTCTGAAGTTGTCTCGCCTTCAGCTGCGAAATGGCGCCGCTGAATTCCTGACCGCGACTGAATCCATTCATCGGATGTGTCAATTCTCTCTTCGAACCAACTATTCGGCACAACGCGTTCGGGCAGGTAGTGCCCGACGCCTCGTACTTGGGCGCGTATTGTCATCCAGTCTGCTCGTTTTCTTGTTCTGACAGGGGTTGATCCTGCCGTGCCACCGGCGCCGATGCAACCCGAGCGGCAAGCCTCTCGGCAAACCGGCTTTCGGCCAAACGGAAGGCAAGTTTGATCGCCGACGAAACACCAGTGGCATCCGCTGAACCGTGCGATTTCACAACCGTGCCGTTCAGCCCGAGGAAGACACCACCGTTAACGCGGCGCGGATCAATTCGCATCGAAAGACGCTTTAATGAGGTTAGGGCGATCAGCGCCGCTATTCGACTTAGCGGCGTTGCCCGAAACGCTTGGTTCAAGAATTCGCGAATGAGCGAGGCCGTGCCTTCTCCAGTCTTAAGCGCAATATTTCCAGTAAATCCGTCCGTGACAATTACATCGACGCGATTTGACGGAATATCCCCGCCTTCAACAAAACCGATAAAGTCCAGTTCTGCTTCCGGCGCGGCTTCGGTAATCAGATCGTATGCATCCTTTATTTCCGGGCGCCCTTTGTGCTCCTCGGTGCCTACATTCAACAGCCCAATTCTCGGGCGCTGAATGCCAAGTCCGTTCCGTGCATAGGAACCACCCATCAATGCATACTGAAGCAGGTCATTTTCGTCGGCGCGGATGTCAGCGCCAACGTCTAGCATCACATTGAACCCTCCTGAATTACGAGATGGCCACAGGCAAGCAATTGCAGGTCGCGCGATGCCGGGCAGTTTTCGAAGCTGGAGCATGGAAACCGCCATCAGGGCGCCAGTATTTCCGCACGAAATTACGGCTTCGGCTTCCCCGTTTTTGACCGCTTCAACTGCGGACCACATCGAAGTGCCCTTGCCGTTCCGCATAACGTAGCTCGGCTTGGCATCCATCGTCACAACTTCTGAAACGTCGCGAACCATGCAGCAATCGCTGAGTCCACGTTTCTCGATCAGCTGGGTGAGCGTGGACTCAGGCCCATGCACAAGAAACCCGATATCTGGGTTTTTGTCTGCACTACGCTTGATGCCAGCGACCACGGCCTTTGGCCCCAGGTCGCCCCCCATGGCGTCAACAGAAATAATAGTGCGTTTGCCGCCTTCGCCTTTGGTCTGCTCGGACGCTGCCGTCATTACCGGGCCGGGACAAGCACGGGCACTTAGGCCGCGTCGTCGTCTAGGTC
>JBPCWO010000264.1:0-3430 GCA_051009475.1 Boseongicola sp. | reverse complement strand
ACGTCGGAAAAATTCGACATCGAAGCCATATCATCGAGATCTGCAAGGTGCCCCGCATCAAAAAGAGCCAGCGACGCATCGAACGGGCGGCAGGTGATCAGATCACCAGCAGAACCTGCTTGAAGTTTCGAATTCAGCACCGCGTTGTACTCGGCAGGCGCCGACGGATTAAAGTTGACTTTGATTCCTGGATGCTCCGCTTCGAACGCTGGAATGATCTTCTCCTGCCAAAGCGCAAGGTCGTCGTTTCTCCAGCTTTCGATGTTCAGCGTCACGTCCTGAGCCATCGCGCTGGTCGCAACGAGCGCGGTGCCCGATAGTGCCAGTCCCAAAAGATTCAGTTTCATGTGTATTCCTCCCTTTTCGAAGTCAGTTTCTCGTTTAGATTCAATTCAAGTCGCTCAATCGCCGGACGAAGATGACCTTCGGTTTCATCAAGCATTTGTCGTGCAGCTTCCGCCGAACTTGCACCAGCCGCAACCAGAGCTGCGGTCTTAACATCGCCATCTACTGCGGCCAGTGCAGTAGCGGCGGCATCGTCTGAGACATTTGCGATCCGGCCGACGATGCCTCGCGCACGCGCGCGAAGCTTTGAGTTGTCGGCCCGCAAATTGACCATCATTCCGTCGTGCACATGTCCCAACTCGATCGCCATAAGCGTCGACATCATATTCAAAGCGATTTTTTGGGCCGTTCCTGCCCCCATGCGCGTAGAGCCCGACACTAGCTCGGGTGGTGTTTCGAGCAGTACAGCGTGTGTGCTCCGCGAAAAAAGCTCGCAGTCAGCGTTGTTGGCAATTCCAATGACTGTGGCCCCGGCATCGCGTGCAATGCGCGCCGCTTCCAGTGTGTAGGGAGTGCCGCCGCTGGCCGACACCGCGATCACGGTGTCTTTCGCGGAAAGATCATCGAGTGCTGAGGTAAGCGGCGCGGATTCGTCTTCTGTCTCCCCCGGCATCTCGGCCGACGTTGGCAGACCGCCCGCCATCAGGATGCAAATTTGATTTACCGGAATGCTGTAGGTGCCGCCGAGCTCCATCGCATCCGCTGCCGCCATCAGACCGGAAGAACCCGCGGCAATATAGTACAGTTTGCCGTCCGCCTTGAGAGTCTCGGCCATGGCCGTTGCGCCCTCGTGAATTGGGTCAACCGCGTTTCGGACAGAGTGTGCCGCCTCAATTTGGCCCTCCGCCAGCGCTGCGGCCACTTCAGACATCGGTCGGGCGTCCAACCCGATCGCATCATCGTGAAGCTGTTCCGTATTGCGCAATGGCACGTGATTCCCCCGTCGATTTTCCTGATCATACCTTTATAATACCATTTGTCTACCATTATGTTGCAAATTGTAGATTGGCATTAGTTACTCGCTGTATTCGCCAATTGGAAATCACTTTGGTTCTAATTGGGTCTTTAAATCTCGATAAAGGTATTATAAAGGTATTGATATGCTGGATGTAACTCCTGACTCGGTGATTGCTGTTGACGGCGGTGGAACCAAGTGCCGACTGGCGCTTGCCACACCTGCTGACACTCGAATTGTCGAAGTCGGGGCCGCGAATATCTCAACCGACTTCGATGCCGCGGTGGCCGAGATTTCGCTTGGGCTAAAACGTCTCGCCGCCGAGACAAGCACAGGCGACGATCAACTGAAAAGTTTGCCTGCCTATCTCGGAATCGCCGGCACAACTGGGCCTTTGTTGGCTGGGCGGCTGGCACAGGCACTGCCATTGGATCACACTTTTATTGAGGATGACCGCCCCGCCGCATTGATCGGCGCGTTGGGCGAGCGGGATGGTGCGATTGCCCATTGCGGAACGGGGTCATTTCTTGCCGCACTAGCCAATGACACCATTCGTCTTGGCGGTGGCTGGGGTCCGGTTCTTGGCGATGAAGCCTCGGCCCAATGGGTTGGGCGTAAAACTCTGGCGGCGACTTTAAACGCGTTCGATCACCTCGCGCCACGCACGTCCTTGGTCGATGAAATGCTTGATCACTTTGGTTCGTGCGAGGCGATTGTCGCGTTTGCGGCCCGGGCGACCCCGGCAGAATTTGGCTTATTAGCGCAGCGCACGACGAGGTCGGCGGTTGACGGCGATACAGTTGCAACAACGATATTGTCCGAAGCGGCAGACTATATTGCCCGCGCATTGCCAAGGCTTGGATGGACACCGGGCAAGGCGCTTTGCCTCACCGGCGGAATCGGGCCGGAATACAGTCGGTATCTGCCTGCCAATTTGCGATCTTCACTAGTCGACCCGGCGGGTTCGCCACTGGATGGCGCAATTGACCTGGCCCGCAAATTTCATCGGGACCGTGCAATATGACTGTGTCCGAATTTCTTCGCCCCCAAGGTTGGCTCGGCCGCGATGCGGGTCCGCGCTATGTGCAATTGCGCCGCCGTTTGGAGGAAGCAATCGATACTGGCCTTCTCGCGCCCAACAGCTCGCTTCCGCCGGAACGCGAGATTGCCGAACTCACCGATCTTTCACGTGTCACTGTCCGCAAAGCGATCCACGAGCTCGTCAAGAAAGGCAGTGTCGTTCAAAAGCAGGGTTCCGGTTCGTTTGTCTGTGATATCGGGCCACGCGTCGAACAATCGCTTTCGCATCTGACGTCTTTTACAGAGGATATGAAAAGCCGTGGATTGGAAACCACATCAAAGTGGCTGGAGCGCGGGATATTTATGCCATCTCCCGAAGAGGTAGCAGCGCTTAGTCTGGCGGCCGAAGATTCGGTGTCCCGAATTTACCGGCTACGCGAAACCGGCGGACGACCCATGGCATTGGAACGCGCCGCCTTGCCGCTCGACATCCTGCCAAACCCGCTCGACGTCACAACATCACTTTACGAATTGCTAGAACTGAACGGCACTAGACCAGTGCGTGCGTTGCAAAAAATATCTGCAAAAAACCTTGAGCCTACGGAAGCGCAACTTTTGGGGGTCGCCGAGGGCACTGCGGGGCTTAGTATCCAACGTACGTCTTACCTTGAAAGCGGAAGAGTCGCCGAATTCACTCAGTCGCTTTATCGCGGTGACGCATATGATTTTGTCGCTGAGTTGCGGCTCTCGAATTGAAAAGGTCCCCTCAATGAACACGCCCGTCACGCAAATGCGTCGCGAGATCGAAGAGATCCCGAACGCCGTTGACTGTTTGCTGTCCGAAGGCGGCAATGCGGTCAGTCGCACTGCATCCGAAATTCGCAACAGTGATATTCGGTTCCTAATGTCCGTCGCGCGCGGATCTTCCGACCATGTCTGCACCTTTTTCAAGTATGCCGCAGAGATCATGGCTGGCCTGCCTGTCGCGTCGGTCGGGCCATCGGTCGCTTCGCTCTACAAGGCACCTCTTAAACTCTCTGGCAGTATCTGCATCGGTGTCTCACAGTCAGGCAAAAGCCCGGATATCGTTGAAATGATCAGGTCAGCAGG
>JBPCWO010000263.1:0-3437 GCA_051009475.1 Boseongicola sp. | reverse complement strand
GTTCATGTCCGGCGCCAGGCGTCAGATATTCATTGTCTTTGCTGCTTTCATGATGGTCGAGCGGTTTGGTTTTGAAGTGCATGAAGTCACGGCATTGTTCCTCATCAACTTCGTGGCCAACATGTTCTTTGCGCCGTTGATGGGCCGCGCCGTTGGACGGTTTGGAGAGCGAAACGCTTTGGCGTTTGAATATGTCGGGTTGATTTTTGTGTTTCTGGCCTATGGGGGCATCTACTTTTTTGGCTGGGGCGTCGTACTTGCGGCCGCCCTCTACATCCTGGATCATCTGTTTTTCGCGCTGGCGTTTGCGCAAAAGACGTATTTTCAGAAAATCGCGGATCCAGGTGACATCGCGCCCACGGCGGCTGTGGCCTTCACCATCAATCATATTGCGGCGGTTTTTCTGCCGGTTCTGCTCGGGTATCTTTGGATCGTCTCGCCCGCGGCGGTGTTTGTGCTCGCGGCAGCAATGGCCTGCGGCTCACTATTTCTAGCGCTTCTCATACCAAGGCACCCCGAGCCGGGCCGCGAGACCATTCTCGCCCGCAATGTGCGTGCTGCTGCGGAGTAGCAAACAAGATGGGAAGCTCCTATATCTAGAAGGGAATTCAAGGAGAACATCCATGTTTCTGAATCGAACTCGGAAATCCGAAATGATCAATGCCGATGATGCTCTCCCAGGTCGTTTGACGACCATTGCAACAGCAGAGGCGCATTATGTTAGCGGCCTGCCGTTGACATTGGATGTGCCGGACGGCTTCGAAGTCGCAATATTTGGCATGGGCTGTTTCTGGGGCGTCGAACGGATGTTCTGGAAGTTGGATGGTGTCTGGCTCACGATGGTAGGTTACGCTGGTGGTTTTACGCCGAATGCGACGTATCAGGAAGTTTGCACCGGAAAAACGGGCCATAACGAGGTCATCCGCATTGTTTTTGATCCCTCGATGGTGACATTTGAAGACCTTTTGAAAGTGTTTTGGGAAGGACACGATCCAACCCAAGGCATGCGTCAGGGCAACGATTCCGGCACTCAGTATCGGTCGGGGATCTATTTCGTTGGCGAAAACCAGAGAAAGGCCGCTGTGGCATCAAAGGAAATGTTCGCCAAACATCTGGGTGATGCCGGATTTGGAGCCATCACAACAGAAATCATTGCGGCACCTGAATTCTATTTTGCCGAAGAATATCACCAACAATATCTGGCTAAGAACCCGGGCGGTTATTGCGGTATTGGCGGGACGGGCGTGACATGCCCAATCGGAATTGAAGCGACGGCTTGACGTCAATTCGCATCGCGAAAATCTCCGGCCGAATGATGTGTGAGTGATAGGAAGATTATGCCGCGCTGCGCAACAATTAGTAGCGTCATACAATCGTTGACGCGCGCCATCAGGGCAAGTAGGCGCCACCAATGACAACATGGACGGCGCTTACAACGGTATCAAACAAAGCAGCGGCCGAAACTCTTGGTTCCGCTATCGAGGCGCTGGAGCCAGCACCCGTCGGTGTTGGAGTGTTCGAAATTGAAGATGACAGCGACACCTGGGAAGTCGGCGGGTACTTTTTAGAACCGCCAAATGACATTTCACTTGCATTGCTGTCCGCCGCACATGGCGCGCCAGAGTTTGCTGTCTCGAAATTGCCGGAACGTGATTGGGTGTCCCATGTCCGCCGCGAACTGAAACCTGTCGAAGCCGGGCGGTTCTACGTTTATGGCGCCCACGATGCGGGCAAAGTGCCAGATGGCCGTGTTGGACTTCTCATCGAGGCTGCGATGGCCTTTGGAACTGGTCACCACGGAACGACGCTGGGTTGCCTTCGCGCCCTCAGCCGTCTGATAGATGCCGGACTGTCACCAAAGAATGCCGTCGATATCGGATGCGGCACTGCTGTGCTGGCCATGGCTGCCGCGCTATCTTGGCCGCATGTTGTTTATGCTTCCGACATCGATCCGGTTGCGGTTGAGGTCGCACAGACAAACGTCCGCGCGAACGGGTTGGACGGTCGCGTGACTTGCCTTGAGGCGGCTGGCTTCGATCATCCGGAACTTGACCGGCAAAACTCATTTGACCTTGTATTTGCCAACATACTGAAATCGCCGCTGCTCGACCTTGCGCCGGATATTGCGCGCAATACCAGACCCGGCGCGCACCTGATTCTAAGCGGAATCCTCAATGAACAGGCCGATGAAGTGGCGAATCTCTACAAAAAATTTGAGTTCAATACATCGTATCGCGACGAGATTGTTGCCTGGACGACGATAACACTGGTCAAATCCGCATGAATTTCAGCGAAATGTAGTTATTTCGGCCACTTACGCCACATTCATGCCATAATTTCTGGGAATCTTGGTCCGACCGGTTTGGGGACCGTTGTTGCGGAGATATGTAAATGTCAGCCTATCAGTTTGAGGAATTTGAACGTCGTATGCGCCGGATAAGCCGGCGGCATTCCAAATTAAGTCATGGCTATGTGACTAGCGTCAACGACGATGGTCTGGTCGTGGCAAAGCCGCGTCGTCGCGGCAGCCGTTCAACACTCCGAGGTGTGGCACTCATCGTAATCGTGGTGATGTTGTTCAAGGGTATTCTGCACGCGCAGCTTGGCGCAACAGCATACGACGAGCGAATTGAGAAATTGGCAGGTGGTAACATAGTTGAGCAGGCTGGTGCCTTTGTGATGGTCGCTGACCCGATTACACTTTGGCTGTCGGCAAATTTCGTTTCCCTCGTGCGTTAAAGGGTTTAGCGGACCAGCGCGATACCTTTATAAACGCCTAAACGAAAACGGCCGCGTCCTAATGGGCGCGGCCGTTGCAATTTCGAAATCCGAAACTATTGCCTCAGAAACGGCGTTTGCTTCTGATATGATCGACGTCGCCGCGGGACAGTCCGATGTCCTCCAGCTCGTGCGCGGACAGTTGGTTCAGCGAATTGCGGGTCCGACGTGTGTCGTTCCAGGCCGCAAACGCAGCAATCGAAGTTGAGACAAAGCTGTGATACTGGTCAGCGGCAGCGACCGAACGGCTGGGCGAACGGGTGAAGTCTAAAAGTGCCATTGCAGTCTTCCTTTTTGATGTGGGCAATTGCCCGGTCCAAATCTGAATCGCATTTAGATCTGCAAATGAGCTTCAACAAGCGCTGAAATCGCATGTCTGATATGCGATTTTCACATAGGTCGTTTTTGAACGTAAACTGTTGCCAGATAAGTGAAAATCGGCATCCCTGAGTGTCGAATTCAGACGGTTTTCTGACGATTTCAGACCAAGTCGATACCTGCTTGGAAACACCAGGCCCAAAACCGACATTTTGCTAAACTCCTTGGAAGATGTTCGCGTTTCGTGCTAGTCGTGCCGCAAAAGCAACAAGAGCAGGTAAGGCGATGCGTGTGATGGGGCTGGACCCGGGGCTTCGTGCCCTCGGATGGGGCGTCATCGA
>JBPCWO010000262.1:0-7383 GCA_051009475.1 Boseongicola sp. | reverse complement strand
TCCGTCGTGATGCCGGAAATTTCTCAGAAAATGTGTGGTTTTAAACGTCGTCGGACGGCTCGAGGATCTGGCGGCCCCGGTACATACCGCTTTTCAGGTCGATATGGTGCGGGCGGCGCAGTTCGCCTGAGTCCTTGTCTTCCACGTAGGTCGGGGCCTTGAGGGCGTCCGTGGAGCGGCGGTGGCCGCGTTTGCTCCGCGTGATCTTGCTTTTTGGGACTGCCATGTGTCGTCTCCGGTCTGTCAACGCGGGCGTTTCGGCTGCCGGACAGGGCAGGACCGTCATGCCATCGCGTTGCGAGAGGTCTGAAATCTGGTTCGGGGCCGCCCGCCTGACGGTGTGCAGCGCCCGTGTTGGAGCGGCTTATACGGGCAATCGGTGCGGGTTTCCAGCCTGTTTTGACCGGGAACGCAGAATTATTCGAAGACGCACTGGGTGCCCTCGACCGCGCGGCCCATGCGCTTGCGCACTTTCGAGGCATGCTTGCGGGTTTTGGGGCCGGGTTTGCCGGCGCGGCGCTTGGCGGGATTGGGCAGGGAGGCGGCCAGCAGCGTCGCCTGGTGCTTGCTCAACCGGTGTGCGCCGATCTTGAAATGATGGAACGAGGCGGCCTCGATGCCGTACACGCCCGGCGCCCATTCGGCGATGTTGAGATAAACTTCGAGGATGCGGCGCTTTGGCCAGAACAACTCGATCAGGTAGGTCATGGGGAGTTCTATGGCCTTGCGGATGTAGCTGCGGCCCGGCCAGAGAAAGAGGTTCTTTGCGGTCTGCATGGTGATCGTGCTGGCGCCGCGGGGCCCGCGTTGGTCGGCGTTGGCGACGGCGTGGTAGATCTCGGCCCAGTCGACGCCCCAATGCTTACAGAACCGGCCGTCTTCCGAGGCCACGACGGCGCGGATGACGTGCGGCGACATTTCGTCGATGGGGATCCAGGTCTGGTTGACGCCGACGCCCGAGATGGTGTCGATCAACATCCAGTTGGAGGACGGGGGATCGATGAAGCGGTAGGCGGCGATCAGGGCGACATAGTAAACGGCGGTCGTGATCGCCAGCGCGCGGGCGAGGCGGAACCACCACACACGGCGTGTGCCTTTACGCGTTTCCGGGCGCGTGTCCTGACGCATTCCCGAGCGTTGCCTGTGGTGCGCAACGTCCCCGCTCTTGTCTGAAACAACCATCACCCAACCCTGGCACATCCATCGCGGCCACTGGTAATCCGGCATCATGACACGGTAAAGACCAATCGAAACGTACGCAATTTTCCCCAATGCTTTTGTCCAAAGAGACGTAGATGGCCGGCACAGTGACTTTTGAAGAGCGGTTGGCGGCCTGCGCGGCGGCGGTCGATGCGCGGCTGGCGGACCAGCTCGATGCGCGGGCCGGGCTCGGGGCGGACCGGCTGCTGGCGGCGATGCGGCATGCGGTGCTGAACGGCGGCAAGCGCTTCCGGCCGTTTCTGGTCATGGAGACCGCGGCGTTGTTCGATGTCGCGCCGGAGGTCTCGCTGGAGGCGGCGACGGCGGTTGAATACATCCATTGCTACTCGCTGGTGCACGACGACCTGCCGTCGATGGACGACGACGACGTGCGCCGCGGCAAGCCGACGGTGCATGTGGCGTTCGACGAGGCAACGGCGATCCTTGCCGGCGATGCGCTGCAGACGATGGCATTCGAGGTTCTGGGGGATGCGCATCCGGATCCGGCCGTGCGGGCGGCGCTGTTTCCGGTGCTGGCGCATGCGGCGGGGCTGCTCGGCATGGCGGGCGGGCAGATGCTGGATCTTGAGGCGGAGACGGCGGCGGCCGGTGCGGTCGATATCGAGCGGGTGCAGGGGATGAAAACGGGGGCGCTGATATCTGCGGCGGTGGAGATGGGGGCCGTGCTCGGTGGGGCGTTCGACAGCCAACGGGACGATCTCGCGTTGTACGCGGAAAGCCTCGGGTTGGGTTTTCAGATTTCGGACGATCTGCTCGATGTGACGGGCGACGCGGGCACCGTCGGCAAGGCGACGCGCAAGGATGCCGGTGCGCACAAGGCGACGTTTGTCTCCCAGCTTGGCGTTGAAGGTGCGCGGGCGAAGCTGGCGGAGACGGAAGCGGAGGCGATTGCGTCGCTGCAGGTGTTCGGGGAGCACGCCGGTGTGTTGCAGGATGCGGCGCGGTTCATGGCGCGGCGGGAGAGTTAGGGGTTGCGCCGGAGATTGAACCGCGACCGGCCAGCGAACTCGCTGCGGAACGACGGGTCGCACCCCACCCACTGTCGTCACCCTGTCGAACGACAGGACCCAGTTGTTTATCAATTAAATCGAGATTTCACGAATGTTCCACTTCGCAATCTGAACAAATGAGCGGTGATCTGGATCGCACACCGAACTCCGCACGAAACACTTCCCGCGTTGATGGACTCCTGGGTCCTGACCCCGGCCTGCGCCGGGGCAGGCTGTCAGGATGACGAAGATAGGGAATGTTGTTTTCGCAGCATCAACATGAACGTTCGGGGCAGGATTGAAATCCTGCCCCGCAATAGCTTGAAAGAACCATGGCACGGCGAAAGCAGGGAGGAGCAACGATGATCAGTCAGCCGACGATCGTGCAGATCGATGATGTCGAATGGGAGTCGACGGACGAGAATCCGGGGCTACGATACAAATTCCTGATCGATGCGGATCACACACCCAGCCACGGGTTTTCGATGGGCGTGCTGGAGGTTGCGCCCGGCACGATCCTGCCACCGCACACCCACGCACCGCAGGAGATCTACCTGTTTCATGCGGGCCGAGGGCGGGTGCTGCTCGGAGACGAGACGCACGACGTTGCGCCGGGGACGGTGGTTTATGTTCCGGAGAACTGCCGGCACGGGTTGGAGAACCTGGGGGACGAGGCGCTGGGGTTCACCTGGATCTTTCCGACGGATACGTGGGCGGAGATTGCGTATGTGTTTGGGTAGGGGGTCGTGGTGCGAGTTGAATCAAAAACCAACATTCAGGAGACGTGCTTCTTAAAGCAACACGCCACGCTATTGTAACGACAGTAGACGCTGTTTGTGAATTATCCTGTGCGGGCCACTGTTGCTATTCAGCCATGGTGTGGCAGTTTGCGATTAGGTGCTCTGTCTATTTGCGAGTTTATGTACTAATGTCTTTGGATTATCGCACTCATGTGGGGAGAAGGGAATGGCATCACGCCGCTGTGACAACGGGTTGTAAAAATGAGCTGATTTGATACGTATATTTTGCCAGAGAGTTAAATGTTAAATATGAAGGTGTTTTACAAAACCATATTACAACCCATTACCCTGTTTTTGATTTTTTTTGTTTTCCTGGCGACGTTGAATTCCAAATCAGCATTAGCCGAAAGGCGCGTTGCACTTGTAGTGGGAAATGCTAGCTATGATCGCATAAACTCACTACGAAATCCGGTTCGCGACGCAAGAGCTGTGGCTGAAACGTTGAAAAAAATTGGATTTTCAGAAAGTGAGATAATACTAAAAACAAATTTGTCAAAAAATCAATTTGATGTAGCAAAAAGGGATTTTTTTGACAAATTGCGTGGTGCAGAATTTGGTTTTTTCTACTATTCAGGACATGGTTTTCAGGCAAACGGTGAAAATTACTTGCTGCATAGCAGCGCGCGCATGTTGCCACGCACCTTAACCGAAGACGACAGCCAATCAATCACACAATTCAGCAAGGCCATTTCGAGCATTGTTAAAACGCATGCTATTGTTATGGATGCATGTAGAAACATTCCCGCTTTGCAAAAATTAATCGATGATGAATCCGAAAAAAATGTTTCAGAACAAACTCTTGGTTACGGTCTCGCAGACTTCACAAATCGAAGCAATGCGTTAATGGTCGCATCCACACAACCGGGGCAATTTTCGTTCGAAGGTCAGGGTGAAACAAGCATTTTCACCAAGCATCTAGTAAAAAACATGGATCTACCAAATACATCTTTGGAAACCGTTCTGCAACGAACTAGCAAGTTGGTGCAAAAAGAGACAAGCCAAGATCAAAAACCAAATTGGGTTAGTAGTCTAGACGCTCCAATAAAATTATTCAAACCGCGTCATGTCGAACAACACTGGACAGCCATTAAGCATCGTCTCACAATCCCCCTTGTCCGCCATTTCCTAGTTGAACACCCTGACAGTCGGTATGAACAGGAAGCAAATAAAAAACTTCAAAACTTGTTACAACAGCAAAACCAAAAACCATGCACGGGTCGTGATTGCCCTCAAATTACGAAAGATACTTCGCATAGATCGATCAAGTTGGCTGAACGATTCAGCTGGTATTTGACTTAATCTCTAAATGTTATCTATTTTTATGAAGAGTTTTTAAAAAAATATCCAGAAACAACTTTACGCGCACAAGCGGTTGCAGCAATAAACCTAGCTCAAGTTACGCAAGATACGCCTCCAGGTAAACAAATGGTTACATACAAAAAATATTTGGCTGTTTACCCCCGAGGAGGACGTCGAAGCTTTGCGATCGAAGCAATAGACAATCTTCTTTGGAAACATGCAAAAAAGGAAAGCACAAAACAATCTTACAAACAATATATTTCAACGAGTCCAGCGGATAGAGATAACAAAATCGAACAACTCGAAACACATTTGCGTAGAAAAATTGGTGCCAACGGAAGTGTGAGCGAATATGATATTTACGAAACACTGGTGCCGTACCATGCACGGGGAAAAAATGTTGAAAAGCAGTTATCCACTGTCGCCAAATTTAAACGTGCGGAACACACGAATGATGTGGCTGAATACTGTAAATTGGCTAGACGATTTTCCAAGAGTTCATTTCAAGTCGAGTTGTTTTGACATTGCCACTATTTCTCTAAGTGGAGCGAACTTGCGAAGGAAGACCGCGCAAAACAAGCGTCGAGAAATGTGAATGAATTTCTCACGACTAACTCAGAAACGCTTTGACCCCTAAGCTGGAGTCCGGCAAAGCCAAACCGCGATGACGACGACAAGAGAAAGTTGGTAAAAACCTGTCAATTAAAAGGTGAATTGTTTCTTATTGTAAATGGTTATTTTTTCACGCGACTTATTGTAGAATATTTCCTTCCTAGCTATTTCACTGGCGTTGATATTAGAGATAACAAAAGCTACGCAGTCGCGCGAAAAATTCTTAAAAAAACTGCGAACTCAGATATTTGGAACAATCTTCGTAAACTGGACCCAATTGAGGACGAAGATCTCATTCGAGACGTGTTGCGTGGTCTAGCGATACCTCGTTCCATGCAACTTCATATTTTTTTCATCTCGGATGTTAACAGAAAGTCAAGCCAAGTTCGAAATCTCTTTAGAGAGCCAAATTACTCCTTTTTATCTCAATCAAAGGGCGAAATTGATTTTTCTATTGCTTTAGGAATGCCGATAACTGAAGATAAATACTGGCGTTCAAATTTTGAAATAACGACCGGCGCGCTGCAACCCTTTGAGGTTTCAGTTGTCCCGAGTGTTGTCTCTTATGAGGTCTGGCGAACTGGCGGGCAGCGCGGTTTGTCTACATGGATATCTCGTGGCATGTTGCATGGTATGCCGGTTATATCCAATACCTTTAGTGGTAAACCGACCCGATAGGAGGGGAACATGCGTGATAACGTAATTTTTTGCAAAGACGGTTTGCTGCGCAGCGTTGGCAATTGTTTTTGTTTTGCATTCTTATCATCCAAGCTTTTCCAGTCAGAAAGACATCAACCTTTGGATGGGAAGCGCAGGAGCGGTTCGTTTTGGTGCAAAACCTGCGGTGGGTGCGTTGCGGTATCTGAAATTCCGCGACAGTTACTACGTTGTCGCTAGCCCAATAAGGTGGAAACCTAAATCTGACAAAGCAAAGCTGAAATCTGTTACAGTACCAAAGGGTTTTGTTACGGATTTGGCATCTATACCACGGGTGTTCTGGAGCTCGTTGAGGCCCGATGGAGAGTATGCGTATGCGGCTGTCATTCACGATTACCTCTACTGGGTTCAGGACAGATCGAGAAAAGAAGCGGATGCTATTTTTTTAGCGTGCATGCTCGATTTTAAAGTTAGCAAAACCAAGGCCATCACGATTTACAATGCGGTGCGTTTGTTGGGGGAATCTTATTGGAATGACAATAACCTGCAAAAGGAGAGAGGAGACCCCCGTTTTTCGAAACGATTTCCAAAGGACCCAACAATTAATTGGGTTGATTGGCGCAAAGACAGAAAAAATGTTCGATAACCCGGAACTGCGAACGGGTATTTCGTGACAAAACTGAACTCCCCTTGCAGCTTCCTTCTGCGAACAGGGTTTGGATAGCTTTGGATCAGCGCGCGGACGAGTACGAACGTCCACACAGTCACCCCCATCTCCGCTCCACATACTCCTCCACCAGCGCCTTGAACTCCCTCGCGATATCCGCCCCGCGTAGCGTCACCGCCTTCTTCCCATCAATAAACACAGGCGCGGCCGGCTGTTCCCCCGTGCCCGGCAGCGAAATCCCGATGTCAGCGTGCTTGCTTTCCCCCGGCCCGTTTACGATGCACCCCATCACCGCCAGCTCCAGCGTTTCGGCACCCGGATGCGTCTTCTTCCATTCGGGCATGCGTTCGCGGACGTGGGACTGAATTTCTGCCGCGAGTTCCTGGAACACGGTGCTGGTTGTGCGGCCGCATCCGGGGCAGGCGGCGACGATGGGGGCGAAGGCGCGCAGGCCCATGGTCTGCAGGATTTCCTGGGCGACGACGACTTCGCGGGTGCGGTCGCCGCCGGGTTCCGGGGTGAGCGAGACGCGGATCGTGTCGCCGATGCCCTGCTGCAGCAAAATACCCATAGCGGCGGTCGAAGCGACGATGCCTTTGGAACCCATGCCGGCTTCGGTGAGACCGAGGTGCAGGGCGTAGTCGCACCGTTCGGCCAGCATGGCATAGACGCTGACCAGATCCTGCACGGCGCTGACCTTGGCCGACAAGATGATTTGATTGCGGTTCATGCCGATGTCTTCGGCAAGCGCGGCGGAGTCGAGAGCCGAGCGCACGATGGCTTCGTGCATGACGGCTTGCGCGTCCATCGGCTCTTCAGCTTTGGCATTCTCGTCCATCAGGTGGGTGAGGAGATCCTGGTCGAGACTGCCCCAGTTCACGCCGATCCGCACGGGCTTGTTGTGTTCCAGCGCCAACTCAATGATCCGGCCGAACTGTTTGTCCTTCTTGGCCTTGAAACCGACGTTGCCGGGATTGATGCGGTATTTGGCGAGGGCTGCGGCGCAGGCCGGGTGGTCTTCCAGCAGGGTATGACCGATGTAGTGGAAGTCACCGACGAGAGGGACGCCGATTCCGGCGGCATCGAGCTGGTCGCGGATTTTCGGGACGGCTGCAGCGGCTTCGGCGCGGTCCACGGT
>JBPCWO010000261.1:0-6552 GCA_051009475.1 Boseongicola sp. | reverse complement strand
GGCAATGGCTGCGGCGGACTATGCGGCGCTCAACGGCGAGCCCATTTCAATCCTTGTGATAGGCGGCAGCCAGGGTGCCCGGATACTCTCTGACATTGTGCCAGAAGCCATCGCAAGGCTTCCGGCACCAATGCGCGCGCAATTGTCAGTCAGTCACCAAGCGCGATCCGAAGACGACGGGCGTGTAAAGGCGGCCTATGCAGATGCAGAGATAGAGGCGGAGGTGCAGCCATTTTTCGACGATGTTCCAGATCGGCTTGCGAACGCCCACCTAGTCATTAGCCGCGCGGGCGCGTCGTCTGTCGCTGACATTAGCGTTATCGGCCGACCGTCAATTCTAATCCCCTTTTCCGCCGCAACCGCCGATCATCAAACAGCGAACGCCCGCAGTCTTGTGGATGCAGGCGCTTCCACGCTTATTCCTGAATCAGAGCTTGATCCCGGCTCGCTTTCGGAACAGATACTCGCCATTCTGACCACACCCGGGGCCGCAGCCCAGATGCGCGATAATGCCTTGGCGCAGGGCATACCAGACGCGGCTGAACGGCTGGCCGCCCTAGTTGAGCAATTAGCGGAGAGACCATTATGAACGCCGCCGCTGCAACGAAATTACCAACGGAAATGGGACCGATCCACTTCGTAGGCATTGGTGGTATCGGAATGTCCGGAATCGCCGAAGTGTTGATCCATGCAGGCTACACCGTTCAGGGATCTGACCTGAAACGCTCCAAAATCACCAATCGGCTCGAAGACTTAGGCGCAAGAATATTTGAAGGCCAACGCGCCGAAAATCTCGAAGGCGCCGAAGTTGTGGTCACATCGTCTGCCATAAAACGCGGAAATCCCGAGCTAGATGAGGCACGACGTATCGGCATGCCAGTCGTCCGCCGGGCCGAAATGCTGGCAGAACTGATGCGGCTCAGATCGAACATCGCCGTGGCCGGAACGCATGGGAAAACGACAACGACGACCATGGTAGCCGCATTGCTGGACGCCGGCGGTATTGATCCCACGGTCATCAATGGCGGGATTATCCACGCCTATGGCTCGAACGCCCGTGTTGGACAGGGCGAGTGGATGGTCGTCGAAGCCGACGAAAGCGACGGAACCTTCAATCGCCTGCCCGCAACGATTGCGATCGTCACGAACATAGATGCCGAACACATGGAGCATTGGGACACTGTCGATAACCTTCACAAAGGCTTCGACGATTTCGTCTCCAATATCCCGTTTTACGGGCTTGCGGTGCTGTGCACCGATCACGCCGAAGTTCAGGCACTGGTCGGGCGCGTCACGGATCGGCGCGTGGTCACTTATGGCTTTAACGCGCAGGCAGACGTCCGCGCCGTGAACCTACAATACAAACGCGGTGTCGCCAATTTCGATATCGCGCTCTCGCACGACGAATTGTTAATCGAAGATTGCACACTGCCGATGCCCGGCGACCACAATGTGTCAAACGCCCTTGCAGCCGTTGCCGTCGCCCGCCACCTCGGGATGAAGGGCTCTGAGATCCGCGACGCGCTTGCGAATTTCAAGGGCGTCAATCGCCGCTTCACCAAGGTAGGCGAAGTTGATGGCGTCTCAATCATCGATGATTACGGTCACCACCCGGTCGAAATCTCCGCCGTACTGAGAGCGGCGCGTCAGGCAGTTCACGACACGCCCGATGCTCGAGTGATCGCAATCCACCAGCCACACAGGTACACGCGGCTTTCATCGCTGTTCGAAGAATTTTGCACCTGTTTTAATGATGCCGACATTGTCGGGATATCCGAAGTCTATGCGGCGGGCGAGGATCCGATCCCGGGCGCGTCCCGCGACGATCTGGTGGCTGGGTTGATCCGCCACGGTCACCGCGATGCACAGGCACTAAATTCTGAAGACGATCTTGAAAGCCTCGTTCGCGCCCACGCACAGCCGGGCGATATCGTTATCTGCCTTGGGGCTGGAACGATCAGCACATGGGCAAACCAATTGCCTGGACGCTTGATGCGAAAAGCCGGCTGATCCTGGTCGAAGTCGTGCCGATTGGTGTCAAATTAGCGTGCAATGCCTCGAAATTCGGCCGTTCACCATAAATAATGGCACAATTGTGTCGGGGGCTTTGCAGTGCCGTCGATGACTGGAATTGAACCACTTCAGTCGGGCTGCAGTACAAATTATTCAAATTAGTCGTTTGTTTTCAGCGCGCAAATACCTGCGGATTAAGGCTGATCTTGCAAGCGGAAACAGTTTGTTGACGGTTTTTGCCCGCCATTTAGCGCAAAACGCGTCGAAAATGTGTCGTTTTTTTGTTACTCCAATACATAGGCCGTGTGTTTGGCCTGTGTGTTAGGTGAGCTGGGATCTGTATGTATCCGACCTTCGGAAATTCGATGCTTTGTTTGTGCTGTGTTCCCCCGGCGCGTCGAATGCTGAGCGAATTACTTTCTTCACTTCGACAGAAGATGCGTCAGGCCCGTTCACCATTTTTGTTAGTAGCGAGTACACAATGATGACTCCCATCGAGAAAGCCCAAGCCGTCGCCAACGCTCAGGACATCCTGGGTGTCGCGACCCATGCAACCGAAATCGAACTTCGCAAAGCATGGAAAAAACTGGCATTCGAAATGCACCCGGATCGCGGCAACGGCACAAGTCACGAATTGGCGAATATCAACGCAGCCTACAATCTTTTGCGGACACGCAGCCAAGCGCACTTTCCAAACTCTGAGCCAGCAAACGACGCACCGGCCAGCCCTGCAAGCAACACAAGGCCCGCAAGGTCAGGCGTCACTGCCAAACGTGTCCGTCCACGCCCGGTTCACAGCGCAAAGATCACATCATTGACTGAACTGATCGTCGATCGTTGCCGCAAAACTCTGGATGACGGCGGCGCGACTAAGGCAGACCACGTGCCCGCCGCGATCCGTCGGATGGGCCGTGAAGTTGAGTACATTGTGGAAACACCACTTGCGAAGGGCGTCAATCGAATTGCATTGCCGGTTTGCGACTATAGCGGCACCGGCCAGTCGACCATACGTACTATAACTTTTTCGGCCTCTGACAATGGCGCGGGCACATTTTCCATTCCTGAACATTTGCGTCGTCAACTGTTTCGCGGCGCACGCGACGTCCGTATTCACTTCGCCAAGTTTGGGTAATGCAGTCGCCGGTTGATCGACAAAAATCGTGATGCGATCTGCCGTCTGCGCCGCCGATTGAATTGAACTGTCAAGGGATTAGGCCTTTTCGCCAGCACGAAAGACCTTGTCGATCATTGCCTGCGTTCCACGGCTAAACTCCAATGGGCAGGGATAGTCGATCTCGCCGCGCATTGCCCGCCCAAAGTTTTCAACCTGATTCACATAGTGACTGTCGCCGGGCCAACGCTCGATTGTGACTTCAGGGTTTTGCCCGGGCCGATGGGCATTCTTGTGAAGATGCATTTCAGCCTGCCCGAAGATATTCGTATTGAAAGGTGCTGTTAGGCGGACGATCCCCTCGCTTCCGTGAAACGTCATTTCCTGTCTCGGATGCATCCGCATCGACGTGGTTGCCTGAAACCTGAATGAAGGAAATGCCGCTGTAACATGTGTGGTGACATCGACGTCATTTTCCCAAGTGATTTCCGCTGTAACATTTCCAGGCTCTTCTCCGGTGACAAAACGGACAGACCCCATCGTATAGACGCCAATATCCGGTATCGAACCACCACCTGTTTCAGGCCGGTTTCGAATGTTTTCCAAATCAGAGGAATTGTCGTAGCTGAAAAAACCATCAACATGTTGCAGCTGCCCAATAGCGCCACCCTGCACAAGCTCGCGCGCACGCTTCCACTGGGGATGGTGCACGATCATATAGGCCTCTGCTGCCAATAGGCCGGACTTGTCCCGGGCCGCGATGAGCGTGTCAAATTCAGTTTCCGCCATCGCGATCGGTTTCTCCGTCAAGACCGGCTTGCCGGCTTCCAGCGACTTCAACGTCCATTCAACATGTATGTGGTTTGGCAGCGGGATATAGAGCGCATCGATATCGGGTGACTCTAGCAAAGCCTGGTAACTGTCGAATACTCTCAGATCCGGCGCAAAGCTTTGAAAGGGCGCCGCTTTTTCAGCGCTGGATGTCGCAAGGCCCGCCAGCGTCGCACCCTGAGCCGCGTGGATCGCTGGGCCCATGTGCTCGCGCGCAAATCTTGCCCCGCCCAGAATGCCCCAACGAACAAGTGATGCCTCGGCCATTCAATCCCCCTTGTTTTTTAACTTCGCCACCTGAGCGATAAAGTCTTCGCCGCGACGCTCGAAATTATCATACTGATCGAAACTCGCGGCTGCCGGTGCCAGCAAAACTGTGTCGCCCGCTTCGCCATCCGCAGCCGCCTGGCGCACGGCCACGTCCATCGTTTCGCATATCTCGTGCGGCAAATCGCTGATCTCAAGCGCTGCTTCTCGCGCCTGCCGACCAATGACGTAGGCTTTCACGACGTGATCTACACAGCCTTTGAGCGCACCAAGCCCGCTATCTTTCATCTGCCCGCCAACGATCCAGCGGATGCGACTAAAAGCGGCCAACGCCTGCGCGGCACTCTGCGTATTGGTGGCCTTGGAATCGTTGACAAAAGTGACGCCAGCAATCTGGTCCACGATCTGGCTCCGATGTGCCAAACCTTCAAAACTACGAAGGCCTTCTTCGACCGCCTTTGGTGAAAGACCCAATGTTCTGAGCACCGCGAACGCTGCGCAAGCATTTTGATGATTATGCGCGCCCGGCAACCCTTCGATTTTACGCAAATCAACGGACGCCACTTGCCGACCTTTGCGATACTCGGAAAGAAAGCCCTTTCGCGCAAATACCGACCAGCCTGGCCCGTCCAGTTTGGCGGCGCTCGAAACACGGATCACGCGATTATCGCCCGAGCCTTCGGCAAGCTGATTGGCAAGGAATTGACCCTCTACTTCATCAACGCCGATCACTGCCCGATCCGGCCCACCTTCTGCGAATAGGCGACGCTTTGCGGCAAAATACCCGCCCTGTCCGCCGTGCCGCTCAAGATGATCGGGCGAAAGGTTAGTAAAAACAGCGACATCTGGGGTCAGCGATCGCGCAAGCTCGGTTTGATAGGATGACAATTCAAGCACAACGACACCGCCGTCATCTGGGGGATCGATGTCCAGAACTCCACGTCCGATATTACCTGCCAGTTGGCTCTCGCGTCCCGCCATGCCAAGGCAATGGTGAATCAACGCAGATACAGTGGACTTCCCATTCGACCCGGTTACGGCAACAACCCGCGGGGCGATATCAAACCGATCCCATTCCGGAACGGCCAATGATCGGAAGAATAGCCCGATGTCGTTATCCACCGGCACGCCCAATTCCAAAGCCCGCGCTATCCAACGGTTTGGCTTAGGGTAAAGGTGCGGAATGCCGGGTGACACGATTAGTGCGGCGACGCCATCCCACGCATCCGCACTGGAAAAATCGTGGATGCCAAGGCCCAGATCTTCAGCCGCCGCGCGCGCCTCAGCACTGTCATCCCAGCAAACCGCCACTGCGCCACCGGCCTTGAGCGCTCGCGTGGCAGAAAGTCCGGATCGACCAAGACCCAGAACAGCGACCCGCTGCCCCTGCACACCACGGACTGGTATCATCGCTTAAATCTCGCCATCATCATCGACCTCAAGCTGGCCGGACAAACGGCGCCAAAAGATGCCCCAATACATGCCGATCGCGAGTACCACTGACATCGCCACCAGCGCAATCCATGTAAGGGCGCTTGGGTTTTCCAGGCTAAGCCAGCAGAGGTCCACCAGCACCCAGATTAACGCGGCAAAAACCGCCAGAATTAGTACAACTCCTAGGGCGCCAATGCCGCGAAGAACGGCCGTCAGGAACAATACATAGGCTACCAGCAGCAAAAGCCCGAACAGCACGATCATTGGGGTTTCTTCACCCCAGTTTAGGCGTGCCCATCGCACGAAATTCACTTCGGTGGGGTTAAATGTGGCGGCAAGCAGAACAAAGGCCGCTAGCCAACGCAGTAGAAAGCCCATGTATCCTTTGCTCCTCGTTACCAGGCGATCTCTTCTCGCCGCCTGAAGAACTTGCCTGACGGGCCGCCAGTCGGCAAGGTCGCCAACCAGACCGCCGTGTCGGCGCCCTCCTCGGGCGAGAAGTTTGCACTTGCACCGCCCATCCGGGTTCGAACCCAGCCCGGACACATTGCATTTACCTTCACGCCGTCCGCCGCCTCGCTGGCCGCGCGCAAGGTCAACGCATTCAGCGCTGCCTTGGCGACGCCGTAAGCGCCCGGTCCGCCAAGGCCTTCGGCGAAGCTGCCCCATCCGGACGAGACATTGACGACCCGGCCATAGCCTTCGCGGCTCATGAACGGCAGTGCTGCCTGCATCAATTTGTAAGGCCCGCGCAGCATGACGTTCATAGTTTCATCGAATCGCGCGTCATCTGAAAACAGTGGCGCGTCAAAAAAGACCCCAGCATTATTGACCAAGACGTGCACTTCGCTCGCTTCAGGCGGCAACTGAATTGCGCCCCCAAGATCGCAGTGAAC
>JBPCWO010000260.1:0-13864 GCA_051009475.1 Boseongicola sp. | reverse complement strand
GATAGCCCTCTAATTCCGTGCTATTTGGGGAGTATTGGGGCGAATTGGCACTGTAAATTCGGTGCATCTCCTGGGCACCAAAGTTCACAAACACTGCTGCCGGGTATTCTTGTCTTTGGTGAGCTTTCCGGCAGTCGGGCTACTGAAACCCATAATTTTTGAGTTCGCTCGCAAAGGATCGGGTCACACCGCGTCCTATGTGTTCGCGACTCATCGTCACCAAAGAAGGGAAATAACGAAACAGAGAGCTTAGAAGGTGTAATCTACAAGCTATTGCTTGATCCCTCGTTGTAAGGTCAAAATCGCAGAACTGTCGGATCAATCAGGGACGTCCAAATGGAACCGATTAGCTTCACCTTTGAAATGGGTGCCGTAATCGGATTGTTGGCATTTACTGTGTTCCTATTCGTGTCCGAAATCATCCGAATAGATTTTGCTGCCCTTCTGGTTCTGGTGATGGTCGGAATCTTAAGTTACGTGCCGGGTCTGGAGCGGTTGGCCGATGTGACCCACCTGTTCGATGGCTTTGCGTCCAATGCGGTAATCTCAATCATTGCAGTCATGATCGTCGGCGCCGGCCTTGATCGCACCGGCATCATGAACAAGGTAGCGGCCGTCATTCTGAAACATGGCGGAAAGACCGAAGCAAGGATACTTCCGATTGTTTCAGGTACCGTTGGGTTCATATCTAGTTTCCTGCAAAACGTTGGCGCAGCAGCATTATTTCTTCCTGTCGTCAGCCGTATATCCGTCCGCTCGGGCATCCCGCTGAGCCGACTTCTGATGCCTATGGGTTTCTGCGCCATATTGGGCGGCACCATGACGATGGTTGGATCATCGCCGCTGATACTTCTGAACGATTTGATAATGACCGCTAACAACAGCCTGCCGGATGATCAGAAAATGCAGCCATTCGGGTTATTCTCGGTTGCTCCGATTGGCGCCGCTTTGATTGTCTCGGGAATTCTGTATTTTCTCGTGCTTGGCAGGTGGGTGCTTCCGGGAACAACCGACTCCGTTGATGTGGCATCAGGTCATGGCACCGCAGAATATCTTGAGCGCGTCTATGGGTTACACGCGAGCGTTTTTGAGGTGGACGTTCCGGAGAACAGCCCCTTGGTCGGGCAGATCCTGGCTGACATTAACAACGAGAATAATCTCTACATTATTTCGACGTTTTATCGCGGCAAAGCTTCGATGATCCAAATATTGACTGCTGAAATTGCGGCACCCTGTAGGCTCGCGATCATCGGCAATGACTCAGTTGTGAGAAGGTTTGCCGATCAGTTTGGCCTGACAGTTCGCCCAGAACTGGATGTATTCGTCGAGGAATTTGCGGAAACCAATGCCGGTGTCGCGGAGCTTGTGATTCCTCCTGATTCAAATTTGATCGGCAAAAGCCCCCGAGACTTGCTCCTGAGGAAGACATACGGACTTAGCCTGTTGGCTATCCACCGGGGTGAAGAAACGCTCAGCCACGTCAAGACTGACGAACACGAGCCGACGCAGATCGGTCTCATACCGTTTCAAGCCGGAGACATGCTGGTGGCTCATACCAAGTGGGATAATTTGATGCGGATTAAGCGGGACCGTGACTTCATCGTCGTGACCGCGGATTTTCCGCAGGATGAGCTTCGTCCGCACAAGGTTGGCTGGGCATTGTTCTTCTTCCTCATTTCGCTGTCGCTCATTCTGTTCACCGACGTGCGCTTGTCGCTATGTCTTCTCACCGGCGCGGTCGGGATGATTTTGACACAGGTGCTGAGTATCGACGAGGCTTATCGATCCGTCGGATGGAACACAGTTTTTCTTCTGGCGAGCCTCATTCCACTTGGTCAGGCGGTCCAGAACACTGGCACAGCAGAGTGGATTGCTCAGCAAATTCTCGGGATATTGGATGGCTGGCCAATTTGGGCGCTGCAAGCAGGCGTGGCAATTCTAGCGACCGTTTTTTCGTTGGTAATGTCGAATGTCGGTGCAACAGTTCTTCTCGTGCCGCTTGCGGTGTCGATTGCTGTCGCGGCGGGCGCAAGCCCGGCGGTATTTGCGCTTACAGTGGCGATTTCGACTTCGAATTCGTTCATCATACCGACGCATCAGGTAAATGCGCTGATCATGGGGCCGGCCGGATACAAGGTCAAAGACTTCATAAAATCCGGTGGGATCATGACGGTGCTATTCTTGGTGGTGTCGCTGACAATGCTGAATATTGTTTTCTAACCCGGGTGCATGGCGACGCTGGCAAAAGCGGATCAGGGAAACGCATCGCCAAAGCGCCAAATTAGCGCATTTGCCAAATCGTGACATTGCGCTACCGATTTTTTATGTCGATTTTTTTGGATGATGACAAATGTTCGTGCCCGAAGTGAACAAGGCCCTTCTTTAACGTTGTATTCGTTTCAGCGGCGCTGACTGTTCGTTGAATTAAGTCATTGCAAAAGACAGGAGCTTGTGAATCCTGTAATTAAGACGGAGGGAAGCGAGGCAGCTCTGTTTCGGTCGTTCTTTACAAACGCGTGAGGCGCCATGGGCGAATCTGATCGGACCAAGTCCACATATATCGTTCCGGATTCAAAATGCCCGATCTGTGAATCTCAAGTTGTCACCGACGGCGTGAAGGAGTGGTGCAGTAATTCGGCATGTGACTATGGTCGAGTTGTCGCACAAAGTCGCGGCTCCTGGCAGGAATCCGATACAGATACAGGTGACGGAGACTAGCAAAAAAGTTTTCTGGATTACCGTCTCAACAACGCCTTTGGAGATGCTAGGTAAGAATCATTTGGCGTTTTCTGCCAAGAGTGCCCGCTGGGCTTGAACGACCTAAAGACCATTGAATTCGTCAAGCGTCCTCAACCAACACAACCCCAGGTAACGACTTTAGAGCGCCTTTGATCTTGGGGGACACTGGCCATCCGTCTCCGATCGGTACAGGCACGTCCTGCGGCGCGTCCTTCAGGGGAACCGCCAATGCTGTCACGCAAACTTCACCCTTGGATCGAACTGATCCATCGTCCCGAAAGCGTTCCAAGACCGATTGGATAAGCGGGACGGCCTGAATATCGTCAATCATTACGTTCATTCCTGCGGCGCCCGCTTCAACAACGCCGTCGATTGGTGCGACGCCTCGTGCGATCGGGTCGAATTGGCCCTCGTTAAAGCGCGCCTCAAGCATCATCACGACTTGTGTCGTTTCCTCAAAAACCTTTCGAACGGTCTCGAAGTCATCGGGGAACAGAGCCATGCCCGATACCTGGCCAGTTGGGTCCGAGATGTTCATTCTGAAAAACCGTGTGCCGCGTCCGGATTTTCGCTCTTGCAGCCCAGACACGATGACACCGACACGTGCAATCGCCGCGCCATCTGCCTCGGCCTTTTCTTGGATTTCTGTTAATGTTAACAACCCTTTGCGCTTCAATGCCGCTGCGTAGTCATCAAGCGGGTGGCCGGACAGATAGAATCCTATGGCGATCTGCTCCTCTGCCAGGCGTTCGTTGGGCAACCAATCGTCCACAGGCGTCAGTCGCGGTTCGGGCAGGTCGGCACCTGCCTCGCCGAAAAGCGAAACCTGCGCGCTCCCGCGCTGATCATGGATCGCTGCCGAATAAGCGGTCAGCGCATCAAGCGATTGGAATATGCGGCGGCGGTTTGGGTCAAGTTGATCAAATGAACCTGCACGGGCGAGCATCTCCAGCGGGCGCTTTCCAATCCGTTTTAGATCAGCACGCTTTGCAAAGTCGAAAACGTTAACAAACGGCTTGTCGCCGCGGGCTTCTGTGATCAGGCGCATTGCCTCGACGCCAACATTCTTGAGCGCGCCCAGCGCATAGACCAATTTACCTTCAGAAACGGAAAACCGAGCAGCCGAACGGTTCACGCAAGGCGGCACGACTTCGATGTTCAGGCCGCGACGGGTTTCTTCGGCGTAGACGCCAAGCTTATCTGTCAGATGCAGATCGCAATTCATCACGCCTGCCATAAACTCGACCGGATAGTTCGCCTTTAGCCAGGCGGTCTGATAGCTGACGACCGCATAGGCCGCGGCGTGCGACTTGTTGAAGCCGTAGTTGGCGAATTTGTCCAGTAGGTTCCAGACTTCAAGCGCCTTCTTCTTTTCGACGCCATTCTTTGCCGCACCTTCAAGAAACTTTGGCCGCTCAGCATCCATCGCCGCCTGGATTTTCTTACCCATTGCTCGACGAAGAAGATCAGCCCCGCCCAGCGAATAACCTGCCATCTCCTGCGCGATCTGCATCACCTGTTCCTGATAGACGATGATGCCCTGAGTTTCGTCCAGAATATGGTCGATCAGTGGATGCAAACGTTCGCGCTCGGCACGGGCGTTCTTGACATCGCAATACTGAGGGATGTTCTCCATCGGGCCTGGTCGATAAAGCGCAACCAGCGCGACAATGTCTTCGATGCACGTCGGCTTCATTCGACGAAGGGCGTCCATCATGCCCGAACTCTCCACCTGAAACACAGCGACAGTGCGGGCCTGAGCGTAAAGTTCATAGGATTTGGCGTCGTCAAGCGGCAACGTGCCTATATCGATCTCGATGCCGCGTTCTTTCAACAGATCCAGCGCATTCTGGATCGCCGTCAGCGTTTTCAAACCCAAGAAATCGAACTTCACCAATCCAGCTTGCTCTACCCACTTCATATTGAACTGAGTTGCAGGCATTTCGGATTTCGGATCTCGGTATATCGGGACAAGCGCATCCAGGGGCCTGTCTCCTATCACGACGCCAGCTGCATGTGTTGAAGCGTTTCGCAACAGGCCTTCGACTTGCTGGCCGTAGGTCAAAAGACGGCCCACAACTTCTTCTGTCTTGGCCTCCTCTCTAAGACGCGGTTCATCTGCAAGCGCTTTCTCAATGCTAACGGGCTTGACGCCTTCAACAGGGATCAGTTTCGACAACCGGTCCACTTGGCCATAGGGCATCTGGAGCACTCGCCCGATATCCCGAACAGCTGCTTTCGACAGAAGGGCTCCAAATGTGATTATCTGGCCGACCCTGTCGCTGCCGTACTTCTCTTGCACGTAGCGTATGACTTCCTCACGCCGGTCCATACAGAAGTCGATATCGAAATCCGGCATCGAAACGCGTTCGGGATTCAAGAAGCGCTCAAAAAGCAATGAGTACCGAAGCGGATCAAGATCGGTGATTGTCAACGCATAAGCAACCAGCGAACCGGCACCCGAACCTCGCCCCGGACCAACCGGGATGCTCTTTGCCTTCGCCCACTTGATGAAGTCGGCAACAATTAAAAAGTAACCGGGAAAACCCATGCTTTCGATAATGCCAAGCTCGAACTCGAGACGTTTTTCGTAGACTTCGCGAGGCTCCGAGGGCTCGATCGCAGCCAGCCTCTCATCAAGCCCGGCCTGCGATTGACGGCGCAGTTCATCGATTTCGTCGTCAGCGAACTTCGGCAAGATCGGCGGATGGGTTTCTGCAGCAAAAGCGCAGCGCTGGGCAATCTCGACGGTATTTTCGATTGCCTCCGGCAGATCCGCGAAAAGCGCCACCATTTCAGACGGGGATTTAAAATAGTGTTGCTGGGTTAATCGCCGGCGGGGGGCTTGCTGATCGACATAAGCGCCATCGGCAATACAGATCAGCGCGTCGTGCGCCTCATACATTTTCGCATCTTGAAAATAGACATCGTTCGTTGCGACCAGTGGCAACTCATTCGCGTATGCAATTTCGACAAGTGGTCCTTCGGTCAGTTGTTCGGCCTCAGGTAGTTGTCCGTTCTCCGTCGGATGGCGCTGCAACTCCAGATATAGCCGACGGGGAAATGCAGCGGCCAATCGCGTGACCAGTGCTTCGGCCTTCGGCCGCTGTCGCGCGCGTAACAGTCGACCAATCGGACCGTCAGGACCACCGGACAGACAAATCAAGTCATTGGAATTGGCTTCCAGCTCTTCAATCGTGATGTGCGGCCAATCAGACTCGCGCAAATATAGCGCCGAGTTTAGCTTCATTAAACACTCGTAGCCCTGCCGATTCTGGGCCAGCAGTACAATCGGTGCCGGTGTTACGGGCTTTTCGCCCAGCGCTGTTGCCTCGTATGCCAGATCAATCTGGCAGCCGAGTATGGGCTGAAGGCCCGCGTTCACCGCAGACACAGAAAACTCCAGCGCCGCGAACATGTTGTTCGTATCCGTAACCGCGACCGCGGGCATCGCGGATTTCTCGCACAGCTCGGGAAGATTTTTCAGTCGAACGGCGCCTTCAAGAAGCGAATATTCGGTGTGAAGGCGAAGGTGTATAAACTTTGGAAGACTGCTCATGGCGCAACTTTAAGCACAGTGTTCTCCGACTAAAAGCGGCAATCGAAACGTGCTCTCTTTTGGCGATCAAAACCGACGTTAGGATCCCTGCGCAGTCGGCGCCGTGCCCACATTGCAATTTGATTATCAAATATAGGCGAATAATACCGTTGGAATTTCCTGATTGCCAAACAGTAGCGATTTCGCGTTCAATATCCGTCGAACAGGGGCGCGCGCTCTCTACGCCGCATCGACGGCGCGCACTAGGCCAGGGTTCCGGGTAAGGCGGCGGGACTTCAGATGACAGTCAGGTTTTCTCTCAATGGGGAAACAATGGAGGTCGATGCCCCGGCAACGACAACCTTGCTGGATTGGCTACGCGATGAACGCGGGCTGACCGGAACAAAGGAGGGGTGCAACGAAGGCGATTGCGGCGCGTGCACCGTTATGGTGACCGACGATGCCGGAGCGCGTGCGTTGAACGCCTGCATACTTTTCCTGCCCCAACTTCACGGGAAATCCGTGCGCACAGTCGAAGGGATGGAGGGTGCCGACGGGACACTGCATCCAGTTCAGCAGGAAATGATCATCAACCACGGAAGCCAATGCGGCTTCTGCACGCCAGGTTTTGTCGTATCAATGGCGGTCGGCCATTTGAACGGTCGAACCGATCACGATGATGCCCTGGCCGGAAATCTTTGCCGTTGTACCGGCTATGCACCAATTGTCCGAGCGGCCAAGTCTGCCGAAGGCAAGCCCATTCCGAATTGGATGCGCGATGCGCTGCCCGAGTGCGAGGCCTTGCCCCATGCCCCTGAAACATCGGACGAGCTGGCCAGCTGGTTCGAAGCACACCCGAACGCGACGCTGATTGCAGGGGCGACGGACGTCGGACTTTGGGTTACAAAGGAACTTCGCGAACTGGATGAGGTCGCATTCCTGAATCGTTGCCGCGACCTGCAGGAAATCCAAGATACGGGCGAAACGCTGCGTGTTGGCGCTGGCGTGACTATGGCCGCGCTTCTGCCGGATCTACAGGCGCTTCATCCGTCCTATGCCGAAGTGGTGCGGCGATATGGGGCCGAGCAAGTGCGCCAAGCAGCAACCATTGGCGGCAACATCGCTAATGGCTCGCCGATCGGCGACAACCCTCCGGCGTTGATTGCCTTGGACGCGACACTTCACCTTCGAAAGGGCGCGACGCGACGCGATCTGCCAATCGAAGATTTCTTCATCGACTACGGTCAGCAGGATCGGCAGCCCGGTGAATTTGTCGAAGCCGTGACTTTCACGAAAACGGCGCCCAACCTCAGATGCTACAAACTCTCGAAACGCTTCGATCAGGACATCTCCGCCGTTTGCGGTTGCTTTAATGTGACCTTGGAGAATGGTGCCGTCACAGCCGCACGCATTGCGTTTGGCGGCATGGCAGGCACTCCAAAACGGGCTGCAACAGTTGAAGCAGCCATTTTGGATAGTGAATGGACCGAGGCATCAGTGCGCGCCGCAATGGCGAAAATGGGCGATGATTTCACGCCGATGACCGACATGCGCGCTGGCCAGGAATACCGACTCAAAGCCGCAGAAAACATGCTGCTGCGGTACTTCCACGACGTCACCGGAAATGACGTTAGCGTGTTAGAGGTGAGTCCATGAGTGTGGCGCAATCTCTCCCGCATGATGCGGCCCGGCTTCATGTGACCGGTCAGGCACGCTATGTCGATGATATCCCCTTGCCAAAGAATGCCCTTCACTTGGCATTTGGTACCTCGGCGATCGCGCACGGCGAAATCACGTCAATCAATCTGGATGCGGTCCGCAAAGCGCCAGGTGTTATCGCTGTCCTGACCGCGGAAGATTTGCCGCACGAGAATGATGTTTCGCCTTCCCCAGTTCCCGAGCCACTTTTGTCCAAAGGTTCTGTGCACTTCGTCGGCCAGCCTGTTTTCCTCGTCGTGGCGGAAAGCCATCTGCAGGCACGAAAGGCGGCCCGTCTCGGCCAGATCGAGTATCAAGAACTTCCCGCGCTTCTAAGTGTCGAAGAAGCGCTTGCCGCCGACAGTCACTTTGAAGAGGGACCAAGGATCTATACGCGCGGCGATCCCGCCACAGCCATCTCGGGCGCCGCGAACCTGGTCGAGGGCCGCTTCCATATCGGTGGACAGGAACATTTCTATCTCGAAGGCATGGCCGCCGCCGCGCTGCCGCAAGAAGGCGGCGACATGATCGTCCATTCATCGACCCAGCACCCAACTGAAATACAACACAAAGTCGCCGAAGCACTAGGCCGCCCCATGAATGCTGTTCGTTGCGAGATCCGGCGTATGGGCGGCGGATTTGGAGGAAAGGAAAGCCAGGGCAATCATCTGGCCGTGTCGTGCGCAGTCGCTGCGGATTTGACAGGTCGCCCCTGCACGATGCGTTACGACCGCGATGACGATATGAACATCACCGGCAAACGGCACGATTTCCGTATCGATTACCGGGCAGGATTCGACGACGACGGGCGGATTACCGGCGTTGAGTTCCTTCAGCTTTGCCGATGCGGGTGGAGCCAGGATCTGTCGCTGCCAGTTGCCGATCGCGCCATGCTGCATGCCGATAACGCATACTTCATCCCGAATATGCGGATTGAATCGCATCGCCTGAAAACCAATACGCAATCGGGCACCGCCTTTCGCGGATTTGGCGGCCCACAAGGTATGGTCGGGATCGAGCGCGTATTGGATCAAGTTGCACATGCGCTTGGCCGTGATCCGCTCGAGGTCCGTCAAGCCAATTATTACCGGGCGGCGTCAGCTATCGCGTCCGGAGAGGGTGAACCGCAAACCACTCCCTACGACATGCCGGTCGAAGATTTCGTTCTCCATGAAATGACCGACCACCTGGCAAAAACCAGTGACTACGCAGCGCGACGCGACGGGGTGAGGGATTGGAACGCAAAGAACGAGATTCTGAAGCAGGGCATCGCGCTGACGCCGGTTAAATTCGGTATCAGCTTCACACTGACGCACCTGAACCAGGCCGGCGCATTGGTCCATGTATACCAGGACGGATCGATCCACATGAACCACGGCGGCACTGAAATGGGGCAAGGCCTGTTTCAGAAGGTGGCGCAAGTGGCGGCGGCGCGGTTTGGGGTTGATGTGGACCGGGTCAAGATCACAGCGACCGACACCGCCAAAGTTCCCAACACTTCGGCGACGGCCGCTTCTTCGGGCTCGGATCTTAACGGCATGGCGGTTAAAGCCGCCTGCGACACAATTCGCGATCGCCTCGCTGAATTCGTGGCCGAACGCGCGCAAACCGATGTGGCATCAGTCGAGTTCGAAGACGGTATGGTTCACGTTGGCGGCGAAAGCCTGACGTTCGAGGCAGTCGTGAAGGACGCCTATATGAACCGGGTCAGCCTGAGTGCGACCGGATTCTATAAAACACCAAAAATTGTCTGGGACCGGATCAAGGGAAGCGGTCGGCCGTTCTATTACTTTGCTTATGGTGCGGCAGTTACCGAGGTCGTTCTAGACACCCTTACCGGCGAAAATCGAAATCTTCGCACGGATATTCTTCACGATTGCGGTGCGTCGCTGAACCCGGCGATCGATATCGGCCAGATCGAGGGCGGATACGTACAAGGAGCCGGCTGGCTGACAACTGAAGAATTGGTTTGGGACGATAAGGGTCGCCTGCGCACGCACGCGCCTTCGACGTATAAAATACCTGCCTGCTCGGACCGGCCCGATGTATTTAACGTCGCGCTATGGGATGGCGAAAACCGCGAAGACACGATCTATCGGTCAAAGGCTGTCGGCGAACCACCTTTGATGCTGGGCATTTCGGCCTTGATGGCACTTAGCGATGCGATTTCAGCATGCGGCGACGCCTATCCCGCACTTGATGCGCCAGCGACGGCGGAACGGGTCTTCATGGCGATCCAAAGGATGCGGTCATGAGTTTTTCGGTTGCTGATATGCGCAGCGCTGCTCGGGCGGGGGCCGTTGCCCGTGTCGTTGTCGCAGACACCAAAGGATCCACACCGCGCGAAGTGGGTGCGGCAATGCTCGTGACCGCCGAAAACGTCACCGGAACGATTGGTGGTGGCGCGCTCGAATTTGAGGCTATTCGGTTGGCCAGATCGGCGCTGCTCGACGATTCGGACCGGCTGGATCGGCACCCACTTGGTCCTAGTCTTGGCCAGTGTTGCGGTGGAGCAGTCACTGTTTTAACTGAGATTTGGGACGTTGCTCGTCTAGATGAAGTTACCGGCGAGCTAGTAGTTCGACCACTTCCCGGCGTGACGTCGGAAGCGCCTTTGGCGGTTCGTCGTTTGATGTCTACTTCGCGCTCTTCCGGTGAAACTTTAATGCCCGGTATTGTCGGTGATTGGATGATCGAGCCGGTGCTGAAACCGCGCCACGAAATATGGATTTGGGGTGCCGGACACGTCGGCCGGGCAATTGTCGGGGTTTTAGCGCCGCTGCCCGAATTCACCATTCGATGGATTGATACTGGCAAAGATCGGTTTCCCACGACCATCCCGGATACTGTTGAAACGCTCAGCGCCGAAAACCCGGCGGATCTGGTTTCAGCCGCACCTGCGCACGCCGATCACCTGGTGTTGACTTATTCGCACGCATTCGACCTGGAAATCTGCCATCGGCTGCTGGGACAATCTTTCCGGTCACTTGGCCTGATCGGTTCGGCTACTAAACGCGCGCGATTCCGCTCGCGGTTTCAATCGCTGGGCCACGCACCAGGACAGATCGATCGTGTCCGCTGCCCGATCGGAGACCCGAGGCTCGGGAAACATCCACAACAGATCGCACTTGGCGTTGCCGCCGAGCTTCTGACACTCGACCAAATGGGGGAAGATATGATTGGGGAACGCGCGTGAGTGGTTCATCGCTCTTGGCTGTGGAAGGTCTTCGAAAGGCCTATCCCGGCGTCGTCGCAAACGACAAGGTTACTTTCTCGATCGGCGCTGGCGAAGTGCACGCGCTTCTTGGCGAAAACGGTGCCGGGAAATCGACGTTGGTCAAAATGGTTTATGGGCTGGTGAAACCAGATGCCGGCAGCATGACGTTCGATAGCAAAACCTATGCTCCTAGTAGCCCGCACGAAGCGCGCTCGACCGGCATCGCTATGGTATTCCAACATTTTTCACTGTTTGAAGCGCTGAATGTTGCCGAGAACGTGGCTCTCGGGATGGAAGAACCGCCACCAATGCGTGAGCTGGCGAACAGTATCCGCGAGGTCAGCGAAACCTACGGACTTCCGCTTGATCCGGGCCGGTTGGTCGGCGATCTATCTGCTGGCGAACGGCAGCGCGTCGAGATCATTCGTTGCCTGCTTCAGGACCCGAAACTTCTGATCATGGATGAGCCCACCAGCGTTCTGACACCACAAGAGGTCGACATCCTGTTTGAGACACTAAGACAGCTGCAAGCTGAAGGAACGTCGATCCTTTATATCAGCCACAAGCTGGAGGAGATCCGGTCGCTATGTGATGGCGCGACGATCTTGCGGTTAGGCGAAGTCGTGGGAAGCTGTGATCCGCGTGAAAAGTCGGCGCGCGAACTTGCCGAGATGATGGTCGGAACAGAACTCAAGACGCCCTCAGCGGCGGATCATGATCTTGGCGACGTCGCACTGTCCTTGAATGGGCTTTCGGTGAATTCGGCGAACCCATTTGGAACATCATTGAAGGATGTGACGTTGGAGTTGCGCAAGGGCGAGGTGCTCGGCATCGGCGGTGTCGCCGGGAATGGCCAGGACGAACTTTTGGGCGCGCTTTCGGGCGAGCTCCCGGCGTCGCGCGACACGATTCACCTGAATGGTGAACCCATTGGCGATCTCGGGCCAAACGCGCGACGAGCGATTGGTCTGCTGGCCGCTCCCGAGGAACGGCTGGGTCACGCAGCCGCGCCCGACATGAGCCTGGTTGAAAATGCCGCCTTAACCGGGCACGTCCGCAAAAACATGGTGCGTCGTGGACTCATAGACTGGTCCAAAGCACGCGCCTTCGCCGACGAAGTGATCGCGGAGTTCGATGTTCGAACTCCGGGCGCCGGAAATGCAGCGAGGGCGCTATCTGGCGGCAACTTGCAGAAGTTCGTGATTGGCCGCGAAATCCTGCAGAAACCCGATGTCCTGATCATCAACCAGCCGACCTGGGGTGTTGACGCGAGTGCCGCAGCCGCAATTCGGCAAGCCATTCTCGATCTCGCCGCCGAAGGCGCGGCGGTTCTGGTCATTAGCCAGGACCTTGACGAATTGATGGAAATCTCCGGCCGGTTCGCGGCACTAAACGAGGGCCGTCTCAGCGAACCGCAACCGGCCCAGGGCCTCACCATCGACGAGATTGGTTTGATGATGGGCGGTGCGCATGGAATGGAAGTGGCGCATATCCACGAGGAGGCCCAGGCATGATCCGGCTGGAAAAACGTCCAACACCGTCGCGGCTTTGGTCTTATCTGACGCCCCTTATCGCCGTTGTAGCCACGATGATTGCTGGCGGCATTATGTTTGCCTTCCTCGGCAAAGACCCACTGGTTGCGATTCGCACGATATTCTGGGATCCGATCTTTGGCGAATTTGCCTTCTATTACCGCGGCCAACTTTTGGTGAAAGCCGGGCCACTTATTCTGATCGCGATCGGTTTAAGCATGGGATTTCGCGCTGGCATCTGGAATATCGGCGCAGAAGGCCAATACATCATGGGCGCGATTTTCGGCGCCGCGATGGGCCTTGCGTTCTACCCAATGGAGGCGCGTTGGCTGATCTTCCCGCTGATGATACTCGCCGGAGCTTTTGGCGGGTTCCTATGGGCTATGATCCCGGGCATTCTGAAAACCCGGTTCAATACCAACGAGATCCTGGTGTCGCTTTTGTTGGTTTACGTTGCCGAGCAAATCCTCGCGTCTATGTCGCTGGGGCTGCTCAGAAACCCCGAAGGTGCCGGGTTTCCAGGCTCGCGAAATCTGCGCCAGTATGAAAGTGCCGCCAACAACGAGTTGATTGCTGGCTGGGGCATGCACTGGGGCGTCGTGGCGGCGTTCATTGCTGTAATTTTCGCGTATATTCTGCTCAGCCGTCACATCATGGGCTTTAACATTCGCCTGACGGGCGCCAGTCCGCGTGCGGCCAAGTTTGCGGGCGTCAATCCGACCCGTCTGATCCTATTCTGCTTGGGTCTCTCGGGCGCGCTTGCCGGCCTGGCCGGAATGTTCGAGGTCGCGGGGCCGGCGGGGCAGATCAGTATCGATTTCAATGTCGGTTATGGCTTTACAGCAATAATCGTCGCGTTTCTCGGGCGTCTTCATCCGATTGGCATTTTGTTGGCCGGCCTTCTTATGGCGCTGACCTATATCGGTGGCGAGGCTGCGCAGGCGTCGCTCGGTTTGCCTGCCGCGGCAATCCAGGCCTTCCAGGGAATGCTGCTGTTTTTCCTTCTTGGTATTGATGTTCTGACGAATTTCCGGGTGCGCTTCGGAAGGGAGGGCCTTGCATAATGGACTTGTCATCAATTCAGATAGATTTCTTGCTTGCAACGCTGATGGTGTCGTCGACGCCGATCCTGTTAGCCGC
>JBPCWO010000259.1:0-2635 GCA_051009475.1 Boseongicola sp. | reverse complement strand
GGAAGTCGCCCATGTTGTCCGGAGTAACCAGTACGAACGGGATGTAGACCTTTTGGTCGACTGCCATTCCCTTAACTAGTGCCAACGCCGTATCGACCGAACCTGCTCCCTGACCGAACGCATCCTGGAAAACTGTCACGTCATAGTCTCCAGACTGCATTGTAAGCAAAGCGTCCTGGCTGGCGTCAACGCCACCAACCTGTACGTCAGCCATGTCCATGCCTGCTGCTTTCATCGCCTGGATCGCGCCGATGGCCATTTCGTCGTTATTGGCCAGAACGAAGTCAAACGGCTCGCCTGACGACATCCAATTGGTCATAAGATCCTGAGCTTCGTCGCGCGACCAGTTGGCAGTCTGTTCGTCGATGATGGTCATAAAGTTACACATATCCATCCCGATTACGTCGTGAACGTCCTTCGAACGCTGAACAGCGGCCTGGTTCGACAGCTGACCGTTCATCAGGTAACCGCGCGCACCGCCGGCCTTGCCGTCTGCCCGCAAGTTGTTGCAGATCTGGAATGCTGAGAGCGTACCGGACTCGATTTCGTTCGAAGCCACGAATGCCTGGGTCGGAGGCAAGTCGTTCACGTTGTCCGGCTCGCGGTTCACAAAGACCAGCGGCGTGTCGCCGGCAGCTTCGGTAACCGCAGCGCCTGCCGAGGTGTCGACGATGTTGACGATGATCGCGTCGACGCCCGAAGCCACGAAGTTCTTCACCTGATCGATCTGTTTTGCGAGGTCGTCAGTTGCGTCTTCCATTTGCAGGCTTACGCCGTCGAGACTGTCCGCGTGCTCGGTCATGCCGTTGCGCATAACAGTTAGCCAGTTATCGTCGAAACGAGAGATTGTAGCGCCGATTTCCTGAGCCATTGCCGTGGTTGCAAGAAGCGAGGTTAACCCCGCAAAGATAAGAGTTTTTTTCATTGATACCTCCCAGTGTGGTGTCCGGCGCACCCAATCCATTGTGCCGGAGACCCGCCAATTGAGGCGGAAATTCAGTTTCATTTCAAGCGGCAATCGCCGCCAGTTCGGTGCGCAGGTATCCGATAGATGCCGCAATCGCGGCGCCTGGATCGTCCAACGCATGAATTTCTGGTGCAAATGGCTCGAACGATATCGGGCCTTCGAAGCCACGCGAAAGCAGTGGGCGAAGCTGCGCCACATTGCCCAATTGGTCAAAGCCGTCGACAAGACCTCGGTGCTCGTCCCGCATCTCGGCGTACGACAGACTGGAATCGGCTACGCCTGACACATGAACGATTGCTGTCTCGTTTGGGAAGAGTTCGGTCTCACCGCTTAAACAGTGATGAAATGTATCGTGGATTAGTCGAAAAGTCTCAGTTCCGCCAACACTGTCAATAGCTTCCAATGCTTCGGACTTCCGGCGAAGCGATGAACTTTCGAAGCCAAGCGGTTCAACAAATCCTAATAGATTTGCCTCTTCCAGGAGAGGCTTCAGTATAGTCAGCGCGTCCCGCAATCGCGCTCGTGCGTCCGAGTTCTCGCGGCGCTTACCGCCATTTCGCGGGATCAAGCTGACACCCTCTGCACCACAAGACTGTGCCGTGGAAATCAAACCCTTAACTTCGGGCAGGCGGTCGATCGTCAGTTCGTTAAATGCCTTAATCTCTGCCAACGCCAAAATTCGTTGGCCGCTTTCAGCGGCGGCGGTTTTTGCCGCAGATGCAGGCTCGCCATCGAACAGGGATGCTCCAAGGTCGTTTCGGAACTCCACGCCCACGCATCCCAGGTCGGCCGACAACGACAGAACAGCGTTAAAGCGCATGTTCGGTACCGCCATGTGATTGACAGCCATTGGCAGCATCGGATTCTCCCCGCGGACCGGTGCTTGTCGCCGATCTTGCACCTAAGTTTTGCAACCGGTTGCAAAATTTGTCGAGTCAATTATGGCGGGAATTGACTTTGGCAGCCGGAATCATTGGAGCTGCTGAAATCAAAATCTCACAAAAACGTCACGATAACAAATGCATACAGTGTGATACTCAATTAAATCTCGCGACATGGCTTGAGTTCGAAGCATCGTTGTTCCCCGGATAAATAAGCAAGGAACTAAGCTTCCAACCGTGTCCAACTCGGTCGCTACGGCTGTAGTTCATGAGACAACCTTCAAATTGTGGTCGAGCCACTCAATCTGAATATAGAGACTTTCAGAAACGCCAGTCGGCTGTGAATTACACAACTGTGCGTACGTCTAATGGAGCATTACACTTGTTTGTAGCTCAGCGGCCCCAAATACGAATTGGACCGCAATCCATGTGAACAAAGTTTGATCGCGAATATTTTCCAACTCCACCCGCAGAGCATGAAATTGCTGCTTTCGCGATTTGCCCGACGCTGCGCCCGTTTAGCCGAAGGTCCGCAGCCTGACCCTTCATGTGTAGTGAGTTTCGTGCAACTGACCTCGAGCGCGACCGAAGCATCGCATTAGTTGCCGGTGATCGATACCCAGACAACATCAGAAATGGCGAGTCTGCGTCCAAAAGATTGTGTGAAGCTGCCATAATATCGATAGCCCGCGTATCGATGTTGATAGTGCGATCGGTGCGCCAATCCCGCATAAACTTGTTAATTTCGGCCATAGCTTCGGGGATATAATCGCCTTCGATCCAGTAG
>JBPCWO010000258.1:0-6750 GCA_051009475.1 Boseongicola sp. | reverse complement strand
CACACAGTTCTTCCGCCGTCGGTGCGCTTCGCCGAACCCCAAAAGCCATAATCAGTTTCCCGATTAGGCCATACTGCAAGGGCCGCGAAGTGTGCCTTGCGGTTTCGGGCGCGCACGGATGCGCCGGTAGGATTTCAGGCAGGTGCATGTTTTTGCTCTTGGTTATTCTGTTTAAAATCATAGTCATCTGAGTTTCCGTTCATTTTCTGTTTCCAACCGGTCATCCGGTGTGCCAACGGCCTAGGACTTCGCGGCAAACAATGCTTGAGGGGAATCTGGGGAATATCTGGGGAGTTCTTGGAGAATTGCGTGAAGCGAAGTAAATTCTCCCGGATGAGGGTCAAATGACGTTCGACGATATTGAAATTGACGAAGTTAGGTTCGAACTTCGCCGCGGTGGCGAAGTGGTTTCAGTTGAGCCGAAAGTGTTCGATTTGATCCTGTTTCTCGCCAGGAACCCGAACCGGTTGGTCACCAAGGATGAATTGATCGAGGAAATCTGGGATGGCCGGAGCGTTTCGGATGCCGCGCTGTCAACGGCGATCAAATCAGCCAGACGTGCGATGGGTGAAACAGATGTGCGCGAAAGTCGTATCAGAACCGTACATGGGCGCGGATTCAGGATGGCTCTGGCCGAAAGCGATACGCCAAGTCCTGTCAATTCCGATAAAGATCCGTCGCGCACCGCGTCGGGTTATGTTCAACCAAGCTTTTCAGTCGTGGTCCGAATGGGCATCGTCGAAGGAATGTCTGCTGAAGTTGTCGAGCGAAGGATTTTGCGTGCTGTAGCGCGCGTGCCTTTTGTCACGGTACTGGCGAATTCAGGCGCAAAAAGCGCAGTGGATGTTACCCAACCGGACATCGAAAACTCCACTGCGCCCGGTTTTGTATTTGAGATATCCGGTCGCAACGCTGGCAACCAGGTTCAGTTGGATTGTCTTCTTGTTGAAACCCAGACCGATGCCGCTGTTTGGAGTTATGAATCGCGCTTGTTTTCGGCATCAGACGGGTTTGATGAAGCTATCGTGGATATCGCAATTCGGCTGGAACCGCAGCTTGTACGTTCGGTATGCGATCTATTGGAAAGAGTTCAATACGGCGACGATGCGCGAGTTCTTGCCCTGAAAGGGCTTGGCACGATGGCGCTTCGGGGTTGGAACCAAAGCGCATTTGCAAATGCTGAAGAAGCGCTTCAACGTGCGGTCGAATTGGACGACACGTTGCCCTATGCCCATGCCGCGCTTTCGCTTGTCTTGGCGCTTGGACAACAGGTTGGTCTTGCGACGCAAAGTCCTGCGCGCATTGAAAAAGCAATTGCCCACGCAGAGCGTGCTATCGAACTTGATGGTATTGAACCCAATATTTTAGGATTTGCAGGTTGCGCACTCTGTGACGCGGGGCAGGGCCTGCGAGGCAGAACGATCCTTCAACGCGCGTTGAATATCGATGCGCATAATCCACAAGCACAGGCTGCGCTCGGCGCTCAGATGCTGCGAGACAAAGAACTTGATGTAGCGATTGAATTGCTAGAAACCGCCGTGCGCGCGGTACCCCAAAACAATACGGTGGCAGTTTGGGGAAGCGTCCTGGCGCAGGCCTATTTGATGCGGGGTGACACGGCTTCGGCGCTTGAAGAGGCTTCGCGCGCTGTCGCGGCTGACGACCGCACGCATTTGTCCAGAGTTGTCTTGGTTGCTGTTTATCTCGCGAGAGATGAACTTACTGCCGCGCGCCAGGCTTGGGATGACACAATTAGGGTCACTCCGGATCTGACGGCTCAGCAAGTAACCGCCGTAGTAGGCAATAAATACTCTGAATTGATTGCCACCCATTTTTTCCCGAATGGCGGTTAAGGCGTTTTTATACAACCAACTTCAACGGCAACCTATCAAGGATAGAGCATATTGGTTTTATCCACAGAAACATTATCAAATCCATGCGGCCTTGCACAAATGTTCTGGTAATGTTCTATTTACACCATTGAGTCTGGCGGCGCGTCCGCTATGTCTTTGGTCCGGCCCGAAAAGGTCGCGCGACAGGTGAGAGCATGGCCGAACTGAAGAATATCGAGGTGCGCGGTGCCCGCGAACACAATCTCAAAAACGTCGATGTGGATATCCCACGCGACCAGCTTGTTGTGATCACCGGACTAAGCGGATCGGGCAAGTCGTCACTCGCCTTCGATACAATCTATGCCGAAGGGCAACGGCGATACGTTGAATCGCTAAGCGCCTATGCGCGCCAATTCCTCGACATGATGGAAAAACCCGATGTCGACCACATCAGCGGTCTAAGCCCGGCCATTTCCATCGAACAGAGAACGACTTCCAAAAATCCGCGCTCGACAGTTGGAACCGTTACCGAGATTTACGACTATCTGCGGCTGCTCTTTGCGCGCGCCGGAACTCCATTCAGCCCGGCGACCGGCCTGCCCATCGAAGCGCAACAGGTCCAAGACATGGTCGACCGTGTAATGTCGATGGAGGACGAGACGCGCGCGTATCTTCTTGCACCCATCGTGAGGGATCGAAAAGGCGAGTACCGAAAAGAATTCTTGGAACTCCGCAAACAGGGATTCCAACGCGTCAAAGTCGACGGTCAGTTCCATGACTTGGATGATCCGCCGAAGCTCGACAAGAAATTTCGTCACGACATCGACGTCGTTGTCGATCGTATCGTGATCCGCGAAGGGTTGGAAACGCGACTGGCCGACAGCTTCCGGACCGCTCTCGACCTCGCTGACGGTATCGCAATTCTTGAAACTGCTGATGACGACCCCGAAAGGTTTACGTTCTCTGAAAATTTCGCCTGCCCGGTCAGCGGATTTACCATTCCCGAAATCGAACCACGGCTGTTTTCATTCAATGCGCCATTTGGGGCGTGCCCCTCGTGCGATGGTCTTGGGGTCGAGCTGTTTTTTGACGAACGCCTTGTTGTGCCCGACCAGAACCTGATGATTTATGATGGTGCGCTCGCGCCTTGGCGCAAAGGTAAATCTCCGTATTTTCTCCAAACGATTGAAGCCATTGCGCGTCACTATGAATTCGACAAAAACGAAAAATGGAAGGATCTACCTGCGCATGTGCAGCAAGTATTCCTCTATGGCTCGGGCGATGAAGAGATCCAGTTCAGATACGATGAAGGTGGACGTGTATATCAGGTCTCGCGACCGTTTGAAGGTGTCATTCCGAACATGGAAAGGCGTTACCGCGAAACCGACTCAAACTGGATTCGCGAGGAATTCGAGCGATACCAGAACAACCGGCCCTGCGGTGCTTGCGAGGGATTTCGCCTGCGACCCGAGGCGCTCGCCGTAAAAATTGCCGGCCTGCATGTTGGCGAAGTCGTGCAAATGTCGATCAAAGAGGCATTGTCCTGGATCGAAACCGCGCCTGAAAGCCTGACACAGCAAAAGAATGAAATTGCCCGCGCGATACTAAAGGAAATTCGCGCGCGGTTGGGTTTTTTGAATAATGTCGGATTGGAGTATCTTACACTCAGCCGAAATGCAGGCACGCTCTCAGGTGGTGAATCGCAGCGCATTCGCCTTGCGAGCCAGATCGGTTCTGGCCTGACCGGTGTTCTATATGTGTTGGACGAGCCATCGATTGGACTTCACCAACGCGACAACGACCGATTGCTTCAAACGCTGAAGAACCTGCGCGATCAGGGAAATACAGTTATTGTGGTCGAACATGACGAAGAGGCCATTCGCGAAGCGGATTATGTATTTGACATTGGTCCCGGTGCCGGTGTGCACGGCGGGGAAATTGTGGCTCACGGCACGCCAAACAAGATTGCCGCCAACAAAAAATCAATTACGGGACAATACCTAGTAGGGGCCCGTGAAATTCCTGTGCCTTCGGTCCGCAGATCGGGAAATGGCAAGTCGGTGTCTGTGGTCAAGGCCACGGGTAACAACCTTAAAAATATGACAGCCGAATTTCCTCTCAGCAGATTTATATGCGTGACCGGCGTTTCCGGTGGCGGCAAGTCGACGTTGACGATTGAAACTCTGTTTAAGACGGCGTCGATGCGGCTGAATGGTGCGCGCCAAACACCAGCGCCGTGTGAAACGATCAAGGGTCTTGAGCACCTTGATAAAGTAATCGACATCGACCAGCGACCGATCGGGCGAACACCACGTTCAAATCCTGCAACTTACACAGGGGCATTCACACCTATTCGCGACTGGTTTGCGGGCCTGCCAGAGGCGAAGGCGCGCGGTTACAAGCCCGGACGATTTAGCTTCAACGTAAAAGGTGGTCGCTGCGAAGCATGCCAAGGTGACGGACTAATCAAGATCGAAATGCACTTTCTTCCTGATGTCTACGTAACCTGTGAGACGTGTCAGGGTGCGCGCTATAATCGGGAAACTCTGGAAATAAAGTTTAAAGGCAAAAGCATAGCAGACGTTCTTGATATGACTGTTGAAGACGCGCAAGAGTTTTTCAAGGCTGTTCCTTCGATCCGCGAGAAAATGGATGCACTGCTGCGCGTTGGTCTCGGCTATATCAAAGTCGGCCAGCCGGCGACGACTCTTTCCGGCGGCGAAGCACAGCGTGTGAAGCTTTCAAAAGAGCTGTCTAAGCGTTCAACGGGCCGGACGCTCTATATTCTCGATGAACCGACGACTGGACTTCATTTCGAAGATGTTAGAAAGCTTCTTGAAGTGCTGCACGAGCTGGTCGATCAGGGGAACACGGTCATCGTGATCGAACACAACCTTGACGTCATCAAAACCGCCGATTGGATCATTGATGTCGGGCCCGAAGGTGGTGATGGCGGCGGTGAAATCGTGGCGACCGGCACGCCCGAGGACATATCTAAGTCTGCTTCGAGCCACACAGGCCGCTATCTGGCAACTATGCTAGGTGGCGCGACGGTCGCAGCCGAATAAGCAGAAAGTAGTTATTCGAAGTAAGTCTGAATTACGATTTTGGACAGCGCGACTGTGTTAATACAAAGCGTTAGATAAACGGCGCCAGTTCTTCGGCCCGTTCTTCACAGACGCCGATTGCTTCGCCAAGGTCGATGCTTTTGTCAAACAAGGCATTGCCAACAATGGCGCCCGCGATATTTGGCACATATCGCAGGCGAGATATGTCATCCAGCGATCTTGCCAATCCTCGCGCGATAACCGGATGCCGCGTGCGCGCGGCCAAATCTGTAACCAAAGCCAGTGCATCTTCTGCGTCTTCAACATTGGCATCGATGTCGGTTACGATAACCGCCGCAAGTGGATCGGCCTCAAAATATCTTATGAAATCAGCTGGATGGTAAAGGCTTGGTTTGCGCCATCCGTTTGTAACCACCTTGCCACGAAAAACGTCAACCGCCAGAACGATCTGGTCAGGGTGCAGTTTTGCAGCAGCCTTCAGCATGTTCGGCGATAGAACTGCCGCCGTACCAATGACGACACGGCCAACGCCACGGTCTATCCACTGCGAGACTCCCTCAAGCGACCGGAACCCACCGCCCAATTGCACGGGTATTCCACACTTTCGAATAATCTCTGAGATAAGATCAATCTGCCACGGGCCGTTTTCCACCGCGTCGAAATCAGTGATCGCAAGCCAGGATGCTCCCGCTTCGGCAAAGGCGACCGCCTTTTCCACCGGATCGACATGCCAGATATTTGCTTCCTCCAGCCGTCCTCGAAAAAGACTAACGCAACGGCCCTTCTTTAATTCGATTGTAGGATAAATAATCATGGCACCACCATAGCAGAAAATATGATGTCGCGACAGGTGAAGCAGACTTTTTCAATCTGCACACTCGAAAGCGACCGTCGCTGTTTTGAAGACGTCAGGCGTCTAGCTCGATCCAGGCGGGCACATGATCCGACGGTTTTTCGCGCCCACGAACAGCGCTTTCGATCCAGCAATCTTTAAGCAGATCAGCTGCTTGTGGCGTCAGCAGGTGATGGTCTATGCGAATGCCGTCATCGCGCTCCCATGCTCCACCCTGGAAGTCCCAGAAGGAATAATGGCCGGGCGCCGAATTGCAGGTTCGAAACGCCTCAGTAAAACCCAGATTGAGTATTTCGCGGAATGCCGCACGACTCTCCGGTCGCGCAAGCGCATCCTCTTTCCAGGCTTCGGGTCGCGCCGCGTCCTCATCCTGAGGAATAATATTGTAGTCGCCGCACATCACAGCGGGTTCTTCAGTATCCAGAAGTGTTTGCGCGCGATTCTTCAGGTGTCCCATCCACTCTAGTTTATAATCGTATTTTGGTCCCGGGGCCGGATTTCCATTTGGCAAGTACAGACCGCAGACACGGACTGGTTTTTGGCCAATTACGGTTGCCTCAATCCATCGCGCTTGTTCATCATCCTCATTTCCGGGCAAACCACGTGTCACGTCTTCCAACGGAAACTTCGACAGAACCGCGACTCCGTTGAAACCTTTTTGGCCGTGGGTTTCGACGATGTAACCAAGATCCTCAAAGTGCTGGCGCGGAAAATTTTCGTCGACTGACTTGATTTCCTGCAACAAAGCAACGTCCGGTTTGCTTTCATTTATCCAGTCGGTGAGCGCATTGATCCGGGCTTTAACGCCATTAATATTGAATGTTGCAATGCGCATAGAGATCCCCTTCGACTATCTGGTTTTGGGGTAATCCTCAAAGACGCGCAAGTTCAGATCGAAAAGCTGGTTCCACAGCCACAGCTTGACGTGGCATTGGGATTGTCGACGACAAAACGAGCCCCGATCAATTCTTCAGAAAAATCGATAACGGCGTTCGAA
>JBPCWO010000257.1:0-5409 GCA_051009475.1 Boseongicola sp. | reverse complement strand
GAAGGCACTGGCTACGAGATCGGCTCGATGAGCATCATCGAAGGTGCCCGTAATCCCGAAAGCGCGCAGAAGTTCTATGATTGGGCGTTAACGGCGGACGTGCAGTCTGAGGCCTGGAAAGTGAAGTCATATCAGGTGCCATCGAATGTGGCTGCGGAAACTTCGCCCGATGCTCCTGATCTCTCATCGATCAAGCTGATCGACTACGATTTCAAGAAATACGGGTCCAGCGATGAACGAAAGCGCCTGCTTAAGAAATGGGACGAAGAGGTTTCGGTTCTGCCGCAGTAACACGTGAACGCACTCACGGCTAAGAACACAACCCACCCGGTTCTCCTTTATTGGATCATCGCCGGGTGGGTCGGATTTTTCCTCATTCCGTGGTACGGGATTGAGGATTTTTGGACATTTGAATGGTTGATCGACGGTTATCCGCTGGACGATGACTATGCGCCCGCGGCTTTCCTGATCGCGCAGGGCGAAAAGCTTTGGCTGGCGCCACTCGCGTTACCGCTTTTGCTTTCATTGGCCGCGATTGGCCGCCCAAAGACCGATCCTCTCTATTCTCAATCGCTGATACTGGCCGGAGCACTCGGCTTTGCGTGGGTTCTCGCGCAGGGTTTCGGGATCGGAATTCGCGGCTTCAACTATGAATGGCTAACCGCGATTTTCGGTGACCTCGGAGATCGCCAGTTCGGTATGGGTTACGGCGGGTTGGTCGTAACCGCTTCATTTTTATTCCTATTTACGCAAGGGATCGCAGCGCGCGGGGCCGTCAACGGGGATGTATTCGTTGTTAGCGCCATTGCCGGCGTGATCGTGATTGTGACGATTTTCGTGTTCTTCCCGATCACCAAAATGTTGATTTTTGCCTTCATTACCGAGGAAGGCGACTATTCGGTATCAGTCTTTGTTGCCAAGTTTTTCGACGACCGACTTTGGGGTCTGGGTTGTCTATCGGGCGGTCGCTGCGGCGCGGCCTGGAATTCCTTGTTTTTGGCGATCGCGGTCGGAATCATCACCACGGTTCTTGGACTTGCCTTTGCCTTGGTCGTCACGCGTTCTTCGTTCCGTTTCAAGCGGATATTACGCGCATTAACGGTCCTGCCGATCATTACGCCGCCGTTCGTGATCGGGCTGGCACTGATCCTCCTGTTCGGGCTCTCGGGCGGTGTCACAGAATTCTTCGCCGAGCTTTTCGGCATTCCGGCGACCCGCTGGATGTACGGGCATTGGGGGCTGATTATTGCCCAGACATTGGCCTTCACGCCGATTGCATTTCTGGTTTTGATTGGCGTCGTTGAAGGTGTCAGCCCATCCATGGAAGAAGCCGCGCAAACGCTGCGGGCCAGCAAATGGCAAGTCTTCAAAACGGTGTCGCTGCCGCTTATGCGGCCTGGCCTGGCCAATGCATTCCTTTTGGGCTTCATCGAAAGCATGGCTGATTTTGGCAATCCTCTGGTTCTTGGTGGGAATTTTGATGTTCTTTCGACCGAGATTTTCTTTGCCATCGTCGGCGCACAATACGATCAGGGTCGTGCCGCAGTCCTGGCGATGGTGCTGCTATTCTTCACGCTTTCGGCCTTTTATGCCCAGCGAAGGTGGCTTGGACGAAAATCCTATACCACCGTCACCGGGAAAGGCGACGCTGGCGTCCATCCCCATATGCCAAGGGCGCTTGCAATTCCGGTTCTTGCAATCGCGCTCGCATGGGCTGCATTCACAGCAGCCGTTTACGCGATGATCCTCTACGGTAGTGTTGTCGAGATTTGGGGCGTGAATAATACGCTGACATTCAAACACTATGTCACTGCGTTTGCCGTTAATTTTGAGGAAACCGGCGTGCGGCGCTGGACAGGTTCAGCGTGGGACAGTTTCTGGACGACCATCAAAATTGCCGCCGTTGCCGCGCCACTGACTGCAGCTGTCGGTCTTGTAACTGCGTACCTGCTGACGCGGCAAACATTTGCCGGCAAGAACGCCTTTGAGTTTGGCACAATGCTCAGTTTCGCAATACCCGGGACTGTCATCGGAGTCAGCTATATCCTCGCCTTCAACGTGCCGCCGATCGAGATTACCGGGACCGGCATTATCCTGGTCGTCAGCTTCATTTTTCGGAACATGCCCGTCGGTGTTCGCGCCGGTATCGCCTCGATGTCTCAGCTTGATAAATCGCTCGACGAGTCGTCGCTCACGCTTGGAGCCAACAGCTGGCAGACATTTCGCCGCGTGATTTTGCCGCTTCTTCGCCCCGCTATTCTCGCCGCTCTGGTCTACAGTTTCGTGCGCGCCATGACTGCCATCTCGGCGGTGATCTTCCTAGTCAGCGCAGAACACAACATGGCGACCAGCTATATTATTGGCCGTGTTGAGAGTAACGACTACGGCCTCGCAATCGCATATTCGACGACATTGATTGTCGTGATGCTGGCTTCGGTAGGACTTCTGCAGTTGCTTGTAGGAAGAACGCAAATCGGTCGTCGCGGCCAGTTCGGAACCGGAGGGTAATCCATGACGCAGGGACTCATCCACGGAAAGGCCGCGCCCGTTTCCTTCCGGGGCGTTACCAAAGTTTACGGGAAAGATGTTGTTGCAGTCGACGATATCGACCTCGAAATCGATGCAGGGAAGCTCGTAACGCTATTGGGGCCGTCAGGCTGCGGCAAAACCACAACGTTGCGTATGATTGCTGGCCTGGAAATGGCGACGAAAGGCCGAATATTCATTGACGACCAGGATGTTACGCAACTTCCGGCCACCGACCGAGATGTTTCGATGGTATTTCAATCTTACGCGCTTTTCCCGCACATGACCGTTCTTGAGAATGTGTCGTATGGCCTTACATTTTCGGGATTCGGCAAAGCCGAGGCTCGCGAGAAGGCGCTTGCCGGGCTTGATCTCGTAGGCCTGAAAGGTTTCGATATTAGGTTGCCAAGCGAACTGTCTGGCGGCCAGCAACAACGGGTCGCAGTGGCCCGCGCGTTGGTGCTTGAGCCGCAGGTTCTGCTTTTCGACGAACCGTTGTCGAACCTCGACGCCAAGCTCCGTCGCCAAGTGCGTGAAGACATCCGCGCCATCCAGCAGGACCTGGGTCTCACCGTTGTTTACGTAACCCACGACCAGGAAGAAGCGCTTGCTGTGTCGGACGAAATAGTCGTGATGCGTAATGCCTCGGTTGCGCAAAAGGGAACACCGCGCGAATTGTATGACGCGCCTGCAGACAGTTTCGTTGCCGATTTCATAGGCGAAGCAAATCTGATCCCTTGTGAAATACTATCAGCTACGAATGGTGAAGCGGAAGTTTCGATCGGTGATTTTCACCATAGGTTGCCAGCGCGCGACCATGTGTCCGGCCCGTCTATTCTTGCGGTTCGTCCATCGCGCCTCGTCGTCAACGCCGACGAGGGATTTGAGGCGACCGTCGCCAAGGCAACCTATGTTGGCAACCGTATGGAATACACGCTCGACACTGCATTCGGTTCAATATTTGCGGTTCACGACGCCGTCGACGAACCGCTGGAAACCGATCGCAAGATCAAAGTTGGTTTTGCACCGCGCGGTCCGGTTCTGGTCAAACAGGGTTAAGCAACTCCAAAGCGTCCGAAAACAGAACTTCCGTCAGGCGCTGTGCGCCGTCCGTAAGAATTGCTCGGCGTTCAATTGCTTCGTCAAGCGACAATCGTGGTCGCGGGCCGTGATAGGCAAGCGCGGCGACGAACCGTCCACCGGTGTCACGCACGGGCACCGCAATAGCGACCATACCCTCGATAAACTCCTCTTCGTCGAGCGCGTAACCCCGTTTGGCTATTCGAGCGAGATCCTGCATCAATACCTCGGGGTCCGTATGTGTAAACTGTGTTTGGCGGCTGAGATTCAATCCATTCACAAACGCGCGCCGCGATTTTGGGGTCAGGCTTGCCATGAATGTCTTTCCGCTTGCCGTGCAGTGAAATGGCACGTTCGAACCTACAGGAAACTGCACCCGGAATGGCCAGTCGGTTTCAACCCGGTCAAGATAGCTCATGCCGGTTTCTTCCGGGACAACGAAGTTGACAGTCTCGCCTACTTGCCTCGCAACATCCTCTAACACCTGGTGGCGGGCAATATGCGCGCGCGACGCAAACAACAGACCTGTCGACATATTGCGGGTCCTGCGGGCGGGAAGAAAGCGTTTGGACTTGCCTTGCCGGATCAGAAATCCTTCGGCCTCAAGCGTCGTGCAAAGCCGGTGCGCCGTCTGCTTGGCCAGACCAACCTCGGCGCCTAGTTCAGTCGCGGTCATCGAGCGTCCGGTGTCTCCCAGCGCCTCCAGCATCAAAAGGGTTCTGAGGTTAGTCGGTATGCGGTCGGTATCGGGCATTTCGTCCGTTCGGATGATTCAATTCGAAAACAACTGCTTGTAATCGGCACGAATCAGGGTAACGTCATTTTCGGCGAAAATCGAGACGAAAAGTCTCATTTTTTGAATTTAGTGGGGGAATATTTGGAAGTCGACTTCGTGATCGTCGGCGCCGGGTCCGCCGGATGCGCATTGGCGAACCGTCTGTCGGCGGACGGACGATTTCGTGTGGCGTTGCTGGAAGCAGGCCCGAAAGACACCAATCCCTGGATCCACATCCCCGTCGGATATTTCAAAACAATGGGAAATCCGAAGACTGACTGGCTTTATCATACTCAGTCCGATCCGGGACTCGCAGGGCGATCTATTTCCTGGCCGCGCGGCCGCGTATTGGGCGGGTCGAGTTCAGTAAACGGACTTCTTTATGTTCGCGGGCAGCCGCAGGACTATGACGGCTGGGCGCAAATGGGGAATTCTGGCTGGTCGTGGTCTGAAGTTCTTCCCTATTTCAAGCGCTCGGAAACGTGGAAAGGCCCGAACGGAACGGACGTTCGGGGCACCGAAGGGCCGCTTTCGGTTCAGGAATCTCGGCTCACGCGGCAAATAATAGACGATTGGGTCGATGCCGCTGTGGCAGCCGGCTACAAACGCGCAATCGACTACAATGATGTTGATCAAGAGGGCGTCGGGTATTTCCAGCTGACGATGTCTGGGGGGCGAAGATGTTCTTCCGCGGTCGCCTACCTCAAACCCGCGCGCGGGCGCGAAAACCTGGATATCCTGACCAACGCGCAAACTGAAAAAGTGTTGATCGAAGAGGGACGGGCGGTCGGTGTACGGGCGCGGATAAATGGCGAAATGACCGACATCCGCGCACGCTGCGAAGTTATTCTTTCTGCGGGCGCAATTGGGTCGCCGCAGATTATGATGCTTTCTGGATTGGGTGCTGGGGTAGAATTGCAGGAACACAGTATCGACGTTCAACATGATCTGCCCGGCGTCGGCAAAAACCTTCAGGATCACTTGCAGGCGCGTCCGGTATTCAAAACCGATCTTCCGACAATCAATAT
>JBPCWO010000256.1:0-7984 GCA_051009475.1 Boseongicola sp. | reverse complement strand
ATACTACGGTGCCACCGGGTGCATTCAATGACATCATGCAACGTACCAACTTCCAGGGATCAAGGAGAATTGAAGTGAGCGAATGGGAGGTCTTCGCAATAAAATACGCCGAAAGGTCAGGTCCACGTACACGTGGCGACAGCTTCATATTTGATGAGGCTCCGAATGAACCGCATGCGATCGACTATTTCATGTGGCTGCTTCGATGTGGCGGTCGGTTCATACTTGTCGACAGCGGCTATGATACGAGTGAGGGCGTAAGACGCGAACGACCGGTTCGTATTGAACCCGGTGCGGCGCTGAAACCATTTGGTCTTACTCCTGAAGATATCGACCAACTAATCGTCACGCATCTTCACTATGATCACGCGGGAGGGCTTCATCTTTTTCCGAATGCGCACCTTCATTTGCAAGTTGCCGAGATGGCCTATGCCACCGGTCCGTGCATGTGCCACGACACGCTGAAGATGCCGTTCACCGCCGATCACGTTTGTAAAGCAGTGCAGCGTCTCTATGCGGGCAAGCTGACTTTTCACGAAGGCGACGATCAGATCGCCGACGGCGTGACTGTTCATTGCATTGGCGGCCACAGCCGCGGTCTGCAATCTGTGCGGGTGCGTACCCGCGCGGGGTGGCTGGTTCTGGCTTCGGATGCCACGCATTTCTACGAAAATATCTGGTCCCGGAAGCCATATCCGATTGTCGTCGATATCGAAGACATGCTGCGCGGGTTCGAAACATTGGAACATCTTTCCAGCGAACCGGGCCTGATTGTGCCGGGTCATGATCCATTGGTTTTCGACTATTTCCCAAGTGAACTAGAGCCAACGATTCTGCGCCTTGATGGAGGCCCAATCAAAGATATCGCACGCTAAGCTGCAGAAAATGCGTCATTAAATCGCTCTCTAAGCGCGTTCTTTTGCACTTTTCCCATCGTATTTCGCGGCAATTCGTCAACTATCAACACTTTTCGTGGAACTTTGAATCCGGCCAATTCTGTCCTGATATCTCTCAGCATCTGTTCAGTTTCGAGGGTTGCTCCGGGGTTGGGTACCAACACACCAAGAACGCCCTCGCCAAAGTCCGGATGGGGCACGCCGATAACGGCACTTTCCTGAACGCCAGACTGGTGGTCGAGCACGAGTTCGATTTCTTTGGGATAAATGTTGAATCCGCCCGAGATAATCAGGTCTTTGTTCCGCCCAACGATATGAACATAGCCTTCTTCGTCGAACCGTCCCAAATCACCAGTGATGAAATACCCGTCGCCGCGAAATTCGGCGGCGGTTTTTTCGGGCATATTCCAGTAGCCTTTGAATACATTCGGGCCCTTCACTTCGATTTGCCCAATTTCTCCATTTGGAATTGCATCGCCGCAATCCGGCTCAGCAATCCGAAGCGTTACGCCGGGCAATGGAAAGCCAACGGAGCCAGCTCTTCGTTCGCCGTCCATTGGGTTTGACGTGTTCATATTTGTTTCGGTCATGCCATAGCGTTCAAGAATGCGGTGTCCGGATCGTTCCTCGAACTGGCGGTGCGTCTCGGCCAAAAGTGGCGCGCTGCCGGATATGAAAAGTCGCATGTGTCGAACCAGTTCCGGATTGAACCGGCGGTCGTCCAACAGTCTAGTGTAGAAGGTCGGAACGCCCATCATGGTTGTCGCTCGCGTCAATCCTGCAATCATACGATCAAGATCGAACTTGGGCTCAAAGATCATCGATGCACCTGACAGAAGCGCGATGTTTGTTGCCACAAAGAGCCCATGTGTGTGGAATATTGGTAATGCGTGCAGCAGCACATCGTCAGTTGTGAACTGCCATGCGTCGGCAAGGACGCGGGCGTTGCTGAGCAGATTGTCGTGGCTGAGCATCGCCCCTTTGGACCGCCCGGTTGTTCCTGAAGTGTAAAGGAGCGCAGCCAAGTCCCCACTCCCGCGTGGCGTGACCGCCCAATTCGGCTCGGTTGCCGATATTGCGTCTGCGAATTCACCAGCTCGCCCATCTGCCGAAAGCGCTAGCATCCGAACTCCCGCTCGTCTGCCAACAAATTCCGGATCACACAACATCAACCGGGCACCACTGTCGGCTAGAAAATAGTCAACTTCTGTTGGAGTATAGGCGGTGTTAATCGGCAGGTAGACGACGCCTGCCTGAACGCATCCCGCATAGACGGCCAGAGCTGAAACTGATTTTCCAACCTGTGCGACCAGCCGATCACCCGGTTGAACTCCTTGATTGCGAAGCACGGCCGCGACCTGCGCGGCCCTCTCAACAAACGCTCCGAATGTAAGAGGTTCATTTCCGTTGTGAACGAATACGCGCTCGCTTTCGCGATGCGGGGCAAAAAGCGCTTCATACAAGGCGTTTGTCATGTCTGCTGACTAGGCTGGTAACTCGGTCGGATCAAGCCGGGCCAATGGCTCGCAATACGTCTCGCGTCGCCGACATAATCGGGGCTTCAACTTCACCTAGAATTCCAACGCGATCAAAAAGCTCTGAGTTGGCCTCGATTGTCTCGCGCAAAGCCTGGCCAAAAACCATTCGCAGTTCCGTTCCGATGTTGAATTTGCAGATGTTCGATGTTCGCGCCAAATGCGAGCGCTGTGCGGTCGGAACGCCCGATCCGCCATGGATGACCAGCGGGACGTCGGTCACGGCCTCGATCGCGTGGATGCGATCCTCGTCCAGCCAGCCTTCTTTGTTTTGCTGGAGATGGACGTTCCCGACCGAAATAGCCATCGCATCGACTCCGGTTTCGCGCGCGAATGTGGCGGCATCGGATGGTTCGGTCCCCTTGGAGGTTTCGCCGGCCGCATAGCCGACAAAGCCGATCTCGCCCTCGCACGACACTCCGGCTTTTTGTGCCATTTCGACAATCCGTGCGGTGGTCGCGATATTCTCTGCCAATGGCTGACGCGAGCCGTCAAACATTACGGAGGTAAACCCGCAGTCGATCGCCTCGCGGCACTCGTCCGCGGTATATCCATGATCCAAATGCGCCACGACAGGAACCGATACGATTTCAGCCAGATGCCGGAACATCTTGCCTAAGATCGGAAGCGGCGTGTGTTTTCTGCAGGACGGTCCTGCCTGAAGGATAACTGGCAGACCGACGACTTCAGCCGCGTGCGTATAGGCGCGCATGTCCTCCCACCCAAGGCACACGAGGCCAGCTATTGCATATTTATCTTTCAAGGCAGGCTGAAGAACTTGCCTCAATGTCGCGAGCGTCATGCCTTAACCTTCGGTCGCGCCGGGGTGTGTCGCGAGGAATTCATTCAGTTCATCCGGATAGGGCAGGGCAGGTGCACATCCGGGCTTTCCAACGACAATCGCGGCACATGCCGAACCGCGCAGCACCGCACCTTTCAAGTCCAACCCTTCGGCAATTCCCGACAGAAGTCCGGCCATAAAACTGTCGCCTGCGCCTGTCGGCTTTAGCGCATCGACTTTGTAGATCCCGGTGCGGATTTCCTTGTCCCCCGCGAAAGTTATCGCGCCCTCCGGTCCCATTTTGTAGACCACGATAGACGCCGATGTCCGGGCCAGTTCACGTGCTTTGTCCAGACCCTTTCTAATATCGCCGGCCATGAAACCAAATTCCTCGTCATTGCCGACGATCATGTCGCTCATCGCGCCGGCACGCGAAAGAACCTCTGCCGCGACTTCGGGCGACGGCCAGGAATACGGTCGATGGTCGATATCGAAAATGACCGGCAAACTCTGGCTTCTTGCCACCTCAAATGCATGGAATGCCGCGCTGCGTGATGGTTCTGCGGCGAATACCGTTCCAGCAGTGATAAATGCACCGAATTTGGATAGGTCGACGCGTTCGACATCTTCAGGTGTCACCTGAAAATCCACTGCGCCATTCCGGTAGATCACTGTCTGGTGGCCTTCCAGAACGCTTTCGTAAACGGCCAGCGATGTGCGGTATTCGCCGCCAATCGTGCGGACAAACGTCGTGTCCACACCATAGTCGACCAGGTTTTTCACACAGAACTCTCCCACTGCGTCGTCTGACACCGAAGTGATCAGTGCCGCCGTTGACCCTAGCTTGGTCAAACCAACGGAAATATTCGCAGATGATCCACCAATCCCGCTTGCAAACATTACGCTGTCGCGCGTTTTGGTTCCGGGCGGGTCTGGAAAAAAATCCATGCCAACGCGCCCGAATACCGCAAAGTGCCCCTTTTTGATGCCTTCAATTAGGTTTGTCATCGTTGCCGCCGTGAATTCGGCGCGCCGTCGCGCCGTCTTGGGTCCGCGCAATGGTACTGGCTATGCAACCGGTTGCAATAACGATCTTAAGCAACGGGCGGTCTGAGTGTTCCGCGCTCGACGATGTGGCACGGGAAAATGCGAGCTTCGGGATATCGCTGAGGTTCATCCAGCATCGAGACGACAAGTTCAATTGAACTATCAATGATCTGACTGATCGGTTGATGGATCGTTGTCAGGTTGACGCTTTCCCATCGCGACATCTCCATATCGTTCAGTCCGATTATCCCTATGTCATCTGGAACCGACAGACCCGCAGACTGGATTGCGCTGAGCGCGCCAATCGAAAGAACGTCGTCGCCGCAAAAATATGCTTCGGCCTTGTCGTCGACAGCCAGCAAGCGACCCATTTCAGCGCGCCCGGCCTCAAATGAATAGGCGTCTGCAAAGCTGTGTGTGAAATTCACTCCGGGATGCGCACGTGCCACATCCGAGACACCTAGAAGTCGGTCCTGGGTCGATGTCGCGGATTCTGGTCCTCCCAGGAACGCGATGCGCCTATATCCTCTCGCAATCAGCGTTTCCGCAGCCATTCGTCCGCAGGCGCGATTATCGATGCCGACGATGTGGACGCTAGGCGCATTTGCAAAACGTCCAAAAGAATGCACGACCGGAACATTCGATTGCAGAAAAGCCTGCGCAAATGCGGGTGATAAAGTCGAAGATGCTAAAATGGCCCCGTCGACTGAATATTGTGTCAACAGGCGCACGGACGCTTGCACATCGTCACCATCGGTTATGTTCAATAGAAGAGGCCGTAATCCACGGTCCTGCAGCCCGCGTGTGAATAGATCGAAAATCTCAAGAAAGATCGGATTGTGAAAGTTGTTCGAGATTAGACCAATCAATTTCGTGCGACCTGTGGTCAGGCTTGATGCAAGTGCGTTGGGGAAATAACCAAGCTCCGCTGCCGCGTCTTCAACTTTGGTTCTGGTCTTCTCTGAAACCGAGGCCCCTTCTGTGAAAGCTCGGGATACCGCAGAGCGTGAAACGCCTGCCAGCTTGGCGACATCTTTCAGTGTGACTGGCATGCGCCACTCCTTCAAAGCCTTGATAGCATGGGATAAAATTTTTGCAACCGGTTGCACTGTTGGTGCAGCATTGTTCGCGAAGCGACCAGGCGTTACCAAAAAAAACGGCGCCCAAAATCAGGCGCCGTTACTATCTCTATCTGATCAGGTCTAGGATTCTTCGGCTTCAACCGCGCCCTCTTCACCTTCTTCGCCCTCTTCGCCTTCGATCTCAAGGCCCTCTTCGCCCTCAAGCTCCTCGGCCTCTTCATCTTCCGCAGCCAGATTGGACGGAGCAGAGATGTTCGCAATCACGAAGTCTCTGTCGATTGTCGACTTGGTACCCTCTGGCAGCGAAACGCCGGAAATGGTTGCCGTGTCGCCAACTTCCATGCCGGAAAGATCAACTATTACGTTCTCGGGGATATCGCCGGCCGTCACCACCAGTTCCACTTCTGGACGGACGATCGTCAAGACACCACCGCTCCGTAGTCCCGGACAGTCGTCGTGTCCCTGAAACTCAACCGGAATGTAAAGCGCGATCTTAGTGTTCCGCTTTAATCGCATCAGATCGAGATGCGTTGGCAGGTCTTTGACCGTGTCCCGCTCGACATTTCGACAGATGACACGAACGTCGTCCTCGCCATCAACTTTGAGATTGAAAAGTGTCGTCAGAAAGCGACCCTGTTTAAGCCGCTTAAACAACACGTTATAGGGGACGCTAATCGGAAGCGGATCAACTCCGCCGCCGTAAACGATGCCAGGTACGAGCCCGCTTCTTCGAGCTTGACGGGCGGCCCCCTTGCCTGTCCCCGTCCGTACCGTGGCGCTAAGATCAGGGATCTCACCTGCCATGGTCATTACTCCAATTATTCCTTGCCAGGGCAGCCTCCAAGGGTGTCCGCCCACAAGACGCGGCGTATAGCCGGGGTTCAGCTGTTTGAAAAGCAGAATCTATCGCGTGGCGATACTATCGAATTTCGGCAGAAGACTAACGGCAAAAATTCGAATAAGACTAACCCGCGCGGTCGAATACGGTGAAGTTGGGCTCAATCTCACCAAATGCGCAGTTTGCATCCAAAAGCACGCGGTGCGCTTCAGCTGGTGTAGCAGCGTCAAGTCGATCCAGTTCAATGTAATTCGCGACTACCCGATCCAGCTCGGGTGCATCCGGGTCGCTAACGTCCCACATGATGTAGCCGCATACTAGATTACGATTACTGTCGTACGTTCCCATGAAATCTACCGCGCCAAGAAATCGGTCAACTGGATACCAGTTAATGCGATAACCGGTCAGGTATTGAACTGGGCCCATTTCATTGGGAAACGCGCGAGTTAATGCGGCATCGACCGGAAGAGATGCCGGGACTGCCAGGCCTTCGATGCGTATTTCTGGAATACGTGGCTCGACATCATTTTCGGCTTCGATTGCTTCAAACAGCGCCGCAGTTGCCGCAACCAGTGCCGCGGTCTCCTCTGGAAACTCGTCCCCGTGTGAAGGCAGTGATGCAGACGCAGAAGTTGCTGTCGCGGAAACCGCGAACGCGGCGGCCAATGCCACCGATTTATACCATTTGCTCAATACACTCATCATGGGCGCAAAATACGCGCGCAACGGAAATGCGGCAAGAAAGTGACCGGAAACAGGCCGTTTTAGGGACAGAGGCGCGGCATCTTTGCATCAATTGAGAACGATCATGCAGAATTTTCAGTTTCGTTTCGAAATTCGAAACTTTGGTTGCCTCACACAAAATCACCGGAAAAACCATTCGGAACCAGTAAGATCTCGCGATCTACCGACGAAATACTCGTTCGGCCGCACAGGGCCATCGTCAAATCCAGTTCCCTGTGGATAACTTCCAGCGACTTGGTTACTCCCGCTTCCCCCATCGCGCCGAGGCCATATACCCAAGCGCGACCGATCATCGTTCCTTTTGCGCCCAGTGCGAGGGCTTTCAGAGCGTCCTGGCCTGACCGGATTCCGCTATCCAGCCAAATTTCCACTTTGTCACCAACGGCTTGCACGATCGGCTCGAGCATCTTGATCGAGCTTAGCGCACCATCCAACTGCCGGCCGCCGTGATTTGAAACGATAATTGCATCCGCGCCTAATTCCGCGGCTTTGTGTGCATCCTCAACGTCCAGAATGCCTTTCAGGACTACTTTACCGCCCCACATGTCCATCAGCTTTTTTATCCGATCCCAGTCCAACGTGGGGTCAAACGCTTCGGCAGTCCACGAACTCAGCGACGCCGGGTCGGATACACCGCTGGCATGACCAACGATATTGCCAAAGGACCGTCTTTTAGTTCCCAGCATTTCCAGGCCCCACGGTACTTTGGTCATCATGTTCGCAATCGAACGGACTGTCATCTTTGGCGGCGCACTAAGCCCATTTTTGAGGTCATTATGTCGCTGCCCCATGATTTGCAGGTCGACGGTGATGACGATTGCAGAGCAATTTGCCGCCCGCGCGCGTTCAAAGAGCCGCGCCATGAATTCGTCATCCCGAAGTGTGTACACCTGGAACCAAAAAGGTTTCGTGGTGTGAGCAGCGACGTCTTCGATCGAGCAAATGGACATAGTCGAAAGACAAAAGGGAACTCCGAATTTCTCTGCGGCCCTTGCGGCCTTGATTTCGCCATCGGCGTTTTGCATCCCCGTCAGCCCAACGGGCGCCAATGCAACTGGCAT
>JBPCWO010000255.1:0-3189 GCA_051009475.1 Boseongicola sp. | reverse complement strand
ACCCGAACATCAAACTCAAGATCATCTGGGTCAGCACCTGGTTTGATCCCGGCAAAGAAGCGGATGCCGCTAAAGCGCTAAGCGACCAGGGTGCCGATGTTCTGTTCCAGCATACCGATTCGCCGGCCGCGATGAAGTTGGCTGAGCAAAAGGGCATATCTGCCATTGGGCAGGCCTCCAACATGCACGCGTTCGGCAAGAACGCGCAGCTGACAGCTTTGGTCAACAACTGGGCGCCGTACTACATTGCGCGCGTCAAGGCTGCGATGGATGGCAGTTGGAAGTCGACCGACACCTGGGGCGGGGTTAAATCCGGCATGCTGAATTTCGCCAAGTGGAACGACAAGATACCGGCTGATGTGGTCAAGTTGGCAGAGGCGACAAGGGACAAGATTGTGGCAGGTGACCTGCATCCCTTCACCGGGCCGATGAAGAAGCAGGACGGCACCATGTTCCTCAAGGCCGGGCAGAAGATTGCGGACAAAGACCTTGCCGGAATGAATTTTTATGTCGAAGGCATAGAAGGTTCGCTGCCTAAGTAAGGCCACTGACGTGACGCAGGCGTATCGGGCCTCGGCGATTGCCGGGGCCCCTCGTGATCAACCGCGCTGCGTTGTTCACCAACCTTTCACACCAAGTCGTATCCGCCGCCAATGATCGATGCCGCCGATAGATATATCTTGCGTGGGCAGGTCCTGTCGTTCCGCGATGACCCGTTTCTCGTCGGACCTGACGCCGCCGTTCAATTCGAAACGGACGGCGCGGTGCTAATTGCAAGCGGGAAAATCCAGCGCGTGGGTTCGGCGGGGCCGATCATTGAAGATCATCCGCAGCTTCGCGTGGAACGCTATGCGGATGACCTGATCATGGCGGGGTTCGTGGATTGCCATGTCCACTACCCGCAATATGAGGTCATTGCTTCCTACGGCGAACAGCTTCTCGAGTGGCTTAGTCGTTACACGTTTCCTGCTGAGCTGAAGTTTGGCGATGCCGGCTATGCGCGCCACGCTGCGGATTTTTTCCTCGACCAATGCCTGCGCAACGGAACCACAACCACATCGGTTTATGCCCCGGTTCATCCTCAGTCGGTTGATGCCTTCTTTGCAGCCGCCGAAGCCCGCGAAATGTGCATGGCGACCGGCAAAGTCATGATGGACCGCAACGCCCCGGACGGCCTCATCGATACGCCGCAAACAGGTTATGACCAGTCGCTCAGTCTGCTCAAGAAGTGGCATGGCCGCGGCCGTCTGAAATACGCGGTGACACCTCGATTTGCTGTCACATCAACGTCGGAACAACTCGAGGCAGCAGGTGCGTTGTGGCAAGCCCATCCGACAACCTTGATGCAAACCCATATCGACGAGAACGCCGAGGAGATCGCGTTGGTGCGCAAGCTGTTTCCCGAGGCGGCCGACTATTTTGGCGTCTATGAGCAGTTTGGCCTCGTCGGGCGCGGCTCGAATTTCGGCCACGCTATTCATTTGACTGAGCGTGAGCGGCAGGCATTTCGCGCGACCGGTTCCGGCATATCGCATTGCCCGACGTCAAATTTGTTTCTCGGTTCCGGACTTTTCGAGATGCAGAAGTTGCGCGAAGGATCGAACGACATCTCCGTCGGTCTTGCAACAGACATCGGTGGCGGCTCATCTCTGTCGATGCTGCAAACCATGAAGGCATCATACGAAGTCTGCCGCCTGAACGGCTATAACCTGCATCCGGCCAAAGCATTCTATCTGGCCACACGCGGCAGCGCCCAGACGATGTGCCTTGAGGATCGTATTGGTAACGTCGAGGTGGACAATGACGCGGATCTGAACATATTGGACCTGCACTCGACGCCTGCGATCGCGAACAGAATGCGGTTCGCAGAGGACGTTTGGGATGTCCTGTTTGTGCAGATGATGATGGCTGATGACCGCGCGATCCGGGCGACTTACATCAACGGCCGGAAGCAATACACGCGGGCGAACCAATAGCGTTTCAAACGGAGCGGTTGCAATGCACCGAGGCATTGAGTGCAGTTGGCAGATCCACGTCGTATGTAGCGTGCGCACGCAGATGAGCAAGGAGCGTTACCCATGGCGAAAGCGAAAAACATCCTCTTCATTATGTTCGACCAACTGCGCTGGGATTATCTGAGCTGCTATGGCCACCCTCACTTAGAGACGCCACACATTGATAAGCTGGCCAGTCGCGGTGTTCGCTTTTCGCGCACCTACATTCAGTCGCCGATCTGCGGTTCTTCGCGAATGTCCTACTACACCGGGCGCTACGTCCATTCGCATGGCGCCTCGTGGAACGGTATCCCATTGAAAGTAGGCGAACTGACGCTCGGCGATCATCTGCGCAAGGTTGGCATGTCCTGCTCGCTGGTCGGCAAAACGCATATGCGGGCGGATGTCGAAGGCATGGCGAGGCTCGGGCTTGAGCCAGACTCGATCATTGGCGCGCGCGTCGCGGAATGCGGCTTTGATGTCTTTGAGCGCGATGATGGCATGCTGCCGGAGGGCCCGGACGGCACCTACGATGAGAAGCCAGCCGTCACATACAATAACTACTTGCGCGAACGGGGATATGAAAGCGACAACCCTTGGCACGATTATGCCAATTCCGGAATCGATGACGACGGCGCGGTTCTTTCCGGCTGGTTTTTGAAGAATTCCGATCAGGCGGCCAATATTGAAGAGCCGGACAGCGAAACGCCCTATCTGACAAGACGGGGCATGGAGTTTATCGCACAGGCCGAGACGCCGTGGTGTTGCCACCTCTCCTACATCAAGCCACACTGGCCATACATTGTGCCACCGCCCTACAATAGCATGTTTGGTGCCGGGCACGTTCTGCCGGCAGTCCGGTCGGATGTCGAATATCAAAGTGCGCACCCGATCCTCAAGGCTTTCATGGATAATCCGATCGGAAAGACATTTAGCAAGGATCACGTTCGCGAGGCCGTAATCCCGGCTTACATGGGCCTCATAAAGCAAGCCGACGATCAAATGGGTGTCCTGTTCAATTGGTTGGAGGAAACTGGGCGGATGGACGACACGATGATCGTCTTGACGTCCGATCACGGCGACTTTCTCGGCGATCATTGGATGGGCGAAAAGACATTCTTCCACGATGCATCGACAAGGGTGCCGCTGATCATTTATGACCCGTCGCCCGAAGCCGATGCCACACGCGGAACGG
>JBPCWO010000254.1:0-2973 GCA_051009475.1 Boseongicola sp. | reverse complement strand
GGGTTAGCCATTTCAGCTTTTCTTTAACGCCGGTACGTCACCATCTTCGTTATCTCGACTCGGGTGTTTGGTCGCAGACCGGTGGTCAGTTCGGCCGCAGCGTCAGATCCGGACCTCGATTTAGGTGGTGCAGATTTGCCGAACGCGTGAAAGAAGAGATCAGGCGTGTTGAAATGCAAAGGGGGATCGACGAAACTTGAACATATGTAGGGAGTGGGTGGGGCAGTCGCGAATTGACCCTGCATCGAGTATGAAGTCTGCGAGCCGGAACGCGAGTTTCGGCTCTATGACACGTGAGAGGTTGAGGTAAGAGATTTGAAGAGACGAGTAACCAAAGCAATTTTCCCTGTCGCCGGCCTGGGTACGCGATTTTTGCCCGCAACGAAGTCGGTTCCCAAAGAAATCATGACCCTGGTCGATCGCCCTCTAATTCAGTACGCGATTGATGAAGCTCGGGCCGCCGGGATCAAAGAATTCATCTTTGTCACGTCGCGCGGGAAATCCGCGCTCGAGGACTATTTCGATCACGCGCCGGAGCTTGAATCACGGCTTCGTAAGTCCGGAAAGACTGCCCTGCTCGCGACCTTAAAATCCACAAATATGGATTCCGGGGCGATCGCATATATTCGCCAGCACAAGCCAATGGGTTTGGGGCACGCGGTCTGGTGCGCGCGGCGCCTGATCGCCAATGAACCGTTTGCTGTGATCCTACCGGATGACGTTATTGCAGCGGAAACTCCCTGCTTGCGCCAAATGGTCGACGCATATGCAGAAACCGGTGGTTCGATGGTTGCAGCGATGGAAGTGCCGAAAGATCGGACGTCTTCCTATGGTATCCTTGATGTCGAAAACGGTCAGGATGGTATCGGGATTGTCCGAGGTATGGTCGAAAAACCAGATGTGAGCGATGCTCCGTCCAATCTCGCCGTTATTGGCCGCTACATTTTGACACCGTCAGTCTTGTCGACCCTGAACCGCCAAAAACAAGGTTCGGGTGGCGAGATTCAGCTGACCGACGCCATTGCCGAGGAAATAACAGAGGGACGGGCTGTTCATGCGCTCCGTTTCAAAGGACAACGGTTTGACTGTGGCTCAAAGGCCGGTTTTCTTCAGGCCACTGTCAGTTTTGCTCTTGCGCGTGATGAGTTGCAAGATGAGTTTTCGACGTATCTGCGCGATATAGCTCCGCTAATTCGCGCGGCCGAGTAGACAAACGTAACAACAAGCTTCGCAGGCGCCGATCGTGGTCACCCCTGTCATTGATCTTAGCAGATCCTTTTCGCGGCTGGGACGCGGGGCGTCGACCGGTATCGATCGAGTCGAGCGGGCGTATATGGAAGAAGTCGGCCGCCGCGACGGCTGGGCAATCATCCGAACACCTCGCGGTTTCTTGATGTTCGAACCCGAACGGTTGGCGCGATTGCCGGAGTACTTGGACCGGACCGACCTGGACGGCGCAGATCTCGCGTCGACAATTCGCGCTATCGCATCGAGCCGCGCGTCATCACTGTCGATCCGAAAAATCATGTGGCGGATGCCAAACGGGTTGGCCTACATAAATGTTGGCCACACCAACCTGAACCCGCAAACGATGCGGGCAATGATGGAAATGCCGGATCATCGCAAGATCGTCATGATCCACGATATGATCCCGGTCGACTATCCAGAGTATCAAACCGAAACCGCGCGCGCGAAGTTCATTGAGCGGTTGACGACAACTATCAACTTCGCAAACCACATAATTGTGCCTTCGGACGAGGTCGCTGAAAACGTTAAAAAGCGCATGGTCGGGACGGGGCACCGTGTGCCGGTCATGGTGGCGCCGCTGGGCATCGATATTGGCGGAATGCCATTGAATGTCGAACGTTCGGAGAAGCCGTATTTCGTCGCTGTGGGCACGATCGAGCCTCGCAAAAATCATAAACTTTTGCTCGATATCTGGGAGCGGATGCACACCAAAATGGACGAAGACCGTATTCCGGAGCTTCGCATCATTGGTGCTCGCGGTTGGCGCAACGATGAGGTTTTCGAGCGCCTTGACAATTCACCCTACATGGGTCGGACGATATTCGAGCTGGGACCACTGCCGGACGCTGAGATGAAGGCGCAATTGGCAGGCGCGTCTGGCCTTCTGTTTCCGTCGTTTGTCGAAGGATTTGGACTGCCGCCGTTCGAGGCAACTTTGTTGGGGACGCCAACCATTACCTCGCCGCTGCGATCGGTTGAAATCTATTTGGGTGACAACGCCATTTACGCGGATCCCGGTGACATGTATCAATGGTTCCAGGCCATCAGAGAGTTGGCCAGCGAGGACTTGGCTGAGCAAACCCGCCGGCGCGCCGACCTTCGGGCTTACCGGTTGCCGAGCTGGGAAAAGCACTTTGAGCTTGTCTTCGGGATAATTTAACCGCGCCATTGGGCTGTCTCGGCGCGGTGACGGGCGGGCGGTAGAACATGGGGCTTCGGGCGGCATTCAAGCTGAGAATGGAGCGGCGACGCTTTCAGTTGCGCGCGATCCGGAAACGCCGCGAATTGAAATCTGTCGTCAATCGCACCCGCGTTGTCCGCCCAGGTGCCATCTTGGCCTTCTGCACTATCAGAAATGAAAAGCCGCGACTTAGATACTTTTTGAAGTATTATCGCGAGCTTGGCGTTGATCACTTCTTTTTCGTAGATAATGGATCTGACGATGGCGGGCTTGAATACCTGGCAGCAGAGCCCGACGTCTCATTATGGAGCACAAATGCGGGTTATCGCGACAGTCGGTTTGGTGCCGACTGGACGAATTGGCTGAAGTTTCGGTACGCGCACGGCCATTGGACACTCACGCTCGATCCGGATGAATTCCTCGTCTATCCATTTTGTGATTCGCGGCCTTTGCCGGCGCTCTGCCACTGGCTCGATCAGTCAGCTATCCGTTCTTTTGGAACGATACTACTGGATATGTACCCGCGCGGTCCGCTGTCTCAGCTT
>JBPCWO010000253.1:0-17524 GCA_051009475.1 Boseongicola sp. | reverse complement strand
CAGTGTTTCGTTCCTGCATTAGCGTCGCGTGAATCCATAGGGTAGCTGGCCAGAAATCTGAAATGCAGGAAAGATGAAGGAACCGTCACGCATGCAGCCTGGACACGACCTGTTGCGGATCGAAAACCTAAGTATCTCTTTCCCGGTGGTCCGGGGACATATTCATGCCGTGAAGGATGCCAACCTGCGCGTATTGCCCGGTAAGGTAACGGCGCTAGTTGGTGAATCCGGCTCCGGAAAGTCTGTAATCAGCCAAACTGTGATGGGTTTGCAACCGGAATTCGCGCAAGTCGCCGGACGGGTGCTGTTTGATGATCCATCAGAGGAAACCCCTACCGATCTTTTGAAACTTGCGCGCGATGGGCGCCGACTGCGTTCGATTCGCGGTGGCCGGGTTGGGATGATCTTTCAGGAACCGATGACGTCATTCTCGGTCCTGCATACAGTCGGCAATCAGATCAGCGAAGCGCTGCGCGTGCATTCTAATCTGTCACCGAAAGAACGGCGTGAAGAATGCGAAGAGATGCTGGCAATGGTCGGATTTTCCGATCCGCACGCCGTGTTTGACATGTATCCTTTCGAACTGTCGGGCGGAATGCGGCAAAGGGCAATGATCGCAATGGCCCTTATATGTCGGCCCGCGCTGCTGATAGCAGACGAACCGACGACGGCACTGGACGTGACAATTCAGGCGCAAATCCTGAAATTGCTGCGCGATATGCAAGAGCGATTGAACATGGCGATCCTGCTGATCACGCATGATCTTGGCGTGGTGGCCAATATCGCCGACGAGGTGGTGGTGATCTATCAGGGCGAGATCATGGAGGCGGGACCGGTAGAGCCGATTTTCCGCAATCCTCAGCACGCCTATCTGAAGGGGCTTATGGCGGCAGTGCCGCATTTCGATATGCCCCATGGCGAGCGATTGACACCGCTGCGCGAGATCAAGGTGAACCACCAGAACCTTCTGGGTGGTATGGCAGTACGCGAAGATTCCCCTGAAAACTCGCCCGAAGTCATTCTGTCGGTGCGAAATATCAGCAAGACTTTCAAGACCAGAAAGCAGGGATGGTGGGCAGATTCCAACGCACCCACGGTCGCCCCGGCTGTTGATGGGATCAGCTTTGATATTCGGCGCGGCGAATGTCTGGGATTGGTCGGGGAAAGCGGCTGCGGCAAGACAACGGTCAGCAAAATCCTGATGCGCGCCGTCACCCCGGACACAGGGTCAGTTGTTTTTGATGACGGGTCAGGTCCGGTGAATGTGCTCGACGCGCAGGGCGATGATCTAACAACCCTTCGCACCCGAATTCAGATGGTGTTTCAGGACCCGGTATCTTCGTTATCGCCGCGCATGTCCGTTGGCAGTATCTTGAGCGAACCCTTTGATATCCACCGACGTGGGTCCGTCGGTGAACGTAAAGATGCCGTTGCAGCACTGCTCAAGGCGATCGGGTTGGAACCGTCCGCCGCGCGGCGCTTTCCGCATAGTTTTTCAGGCGGCCAAAGGCAGCGAATCGGGATTGCCCGCGCACTTGCGCTGGCGCCCAGTCTGATTGTCTGCGATGAACCGGTATCCGCGCTCGATGTTTCGGTTCAGGCGCAAATATTGAATCTTCTCAAAGATTTACAGGCCGATCTTGGTCTTACTTATCTGGTCATCTCGCACAATCTTGCAGTCGTGGATTACATGGCGGATCGCGTGGCCGTGATGTGGTCTGGGCGCATCGTAGAATTGGCCCCGCGTGAGGTTTTGATGACGGACCCTGTCCACCCCTATACGCGCGCCTTGCTGGATGCGGTGCCCTATCCTGATCTGGAACGACCGCTGAATTTCGAAACCGCGGGTGAAACCAGCGATGTGGCGCGGGCAAATTGGGCGCCCGCGTTTAACGACGAAGGGGTATCCGAGGCGATGGCACCGGTGGATCTAGGCGGCGGACATTATGTGCTGGCCCGGAAATCTGCTGATATCCGAGAGTTACAGCCATGATTGATCGTCGCAAACTTCTCGCCTTGATGGCCTCGGCTTCCATACCCGGCAAGCTTTGGGCCGAAGAATCCGAACTGCTCAAAGACGCTGTTGCCAATGGATCTCTGCCCAAGATGGCGCAGCGATTGCCGAAAAATCCGCGTGTGATCAATCTTGCGGGGATGGGGCGGGAAACAGGCCGCACCGGCGGAACGGTCCGGCTGCTGGTTGGGCGGCAAAAAGACATTCGATTGATGCAGATGAACAGCTATTCGCGGCTTGTTGGATTTGACGAAAACCTCAATCTGCAACCCGATATTCTGGAAAGCTACACGATCGAAGAAGGACGGATATTTACGTTTAAGCTGCGCGAGGGTCATCGGTGGTCGGACGGTAGCCCATTCACAACAGAAGACTTCCGCTATGTCTGGGAAGATGTCGAACACAACCTTGAGCTGCGTCGTGGAGGCCCGTCTACAAATTTGAAGGTCGATGGAGTCGTGGCGACATTCGAAGTGCTGGACGAACTGACCGTGCGCTATTCCTGGCCAAAACCTGCACCACATTTTCTGCCAAAACTGGCCGGGCCAATTCCAATGGTACTGGCGTTACCTTCCGCTTACCTCAAGCAATTCCACGCCAATTACCAAACCGAAGAAAAATTGATGGAATTCGCAGAGGCTAATCGGGTCGATAGTTGGCGACGGTTGCACACAAAGCTGTCGCGCCAGAACCGCCCTGAAAACCCTGACCTTCCTACGCTAGAGGCTTGGCGTCCGCGAACCGCTCCGCCTGCGGAACAGTTCGTCTTTGAACGCAATCCTTATTTCCACCGGGTAGATGAGACGGGCACACAGTTGCCGTATATTGATCGTTGGCTGCTGAACGTCGCATCGTCCGAGATCATCACCGCCAAAACCGCGACTGGCGAAAGCGATCTTCAAATGACTGGGATTGGCTTTACGGATTACACGCTTCTCAAGCAGGCAGAGGCCATTTATCCGCAAAAAGTCTCGCTTTGGACACGCGCGCAGGGGTCCAGCGTCGCGATTTTGCCCAATCTAAACTACAAGGATCCGGTTTGGCGCGACTTGTTTCGCGACGTTCGGATGCGCCGCGGCCTGTCGCTGGCGATCAATCGGGCAGAGATCAACAAGGTGCTGTTTTATGGCTTGGCGCGCGAAAGCGCCAACACGGTGCTGCCGGAAAGCCCGTTGTTTAAGCCGGAATACGCCAGCGCCTGGTCAACTTATGATCCCGATCAAGCGAACGAGCTGCTCGATGCAGTCGGGCTTCAGGACCGCGACATCTACGGCACGAGGAAACTGCCGGACGGGCGACAGGCAGGGATCATCATTGAAAGCGCTGGTGAAAGCACGCTGGAAACTGATGTTCTGGAGCTTGTCACAGATCATTTTCGCGACGTTGGGCTTCGACTTTATATCCGAACATCGCAGCGCGATGTATTCCGCAGCAGAGCGCTGGGTGGCGACGTGATGATGTCCGTCTGGCTGGGGTTGGACAACGCGGTTCCTACAGCCGATATGCCGCCGACGGCTTTGGCACCAACAGCCGAAGATCAATTGCAATGGCCGGTCTGGGGATTGCACTACATGTCGGCGGAATCGTCTGGTTCTCCCCCCGATCTTCCCGAACCCGCAAAGCTGGTGGAGTTGTTGAATCAATGGCGAAAGACCACGTCGACCGAAGAACGCACAGCTATCTGGCATCAAATGCTTGAGATTAACGCAGATCAGGTTTTTTCCATTGGCACGGTGAACAGTGCGTTGCAGCCCGTCGTGCGATCATCGCGATTGCGAAACGTTCCCGAAAAGGCGCTTTATGGCTTTGCGCCAACCAGTTACCTCGGTGCCTACATGCCCGATACGTTCTGGTACGAAGGCGAGGGCTGATCATGCTGCGGTATATTCTCTGGCGCTTCGTGGTCATGGTTCCGACCCTATTTCTGATTTCGATACTGGTCTTCACGATAATCGAACTGCCACCAGGTGATTTTTTCGAAAGTTACGTGAATGAATTGCGGGCGATGGGCGAAGAAGCCGATCTGGCAGAGATTGAACTGCTGAAAGAGCGTTATGGCTTCGATAAGCCAATGGTCGTGAGATATGCCCAATGGGTCGGTGGCTTCTTCGTCGGCGATTTCGGCTATTCCTTTGAATTTCGGCTGCCAGTTCGAGATGTTGTCGGCGACCGGCTATGGCTGACGATCCTGTTGTCGACAGTGACAATCATCTTCACCTGGTTGCTGGCGTTTCCAATCGGCATTTATTCGGCGACGCATCAATATAGCTGGGGCGATTATGGACTGACTTTTCTGGGCATGATCGGCATCGCAGTGCCAAATTTCATGCTGGCCCTCGCAATGATGTATTTCGCCAATATCTGGTTCGGAACTTCAATTGGCGGGTTAATGGCGCGGGAATATCTCGATCAGCCGATGAGCTGGGCCAAGGCGGCGTCGATTGCTGAACATATGTGGATTCCTGTCGTGATAATCGGCACCGCGGGTACTGCGGGCATGGTGCGACGGCTGCGCGCCAACCTGCTGGATGAATTGCACAAGCAGTATGTTGTAACGGCTCGGGCCAAGGGTCTGCACCCGACAAAAGTGCTGCTGAAGTACCCGCTTCGCATGGCGCTGAACTTTTTCATTTCAGATATCGGGTCGATCCTGCCTGCGATCATTTCAGGAGCCGAAGTCACGGCAATTGTGTTGTCGCTTGAAACGACTGGGCCGATGCTGATCAGGGCACTGCAAAGTCAGGACATGTATCTGGCTGGTTCGTTCTTGATGTTCCTGGCGTTTCTGACGGTGGTCGGGGTGTTGGTATCGGATATCGCGTTGGCGATACTTGATCCGCGCATCCGGCTGGGCGAAGGGAGCACGAAATGACCTCGTCCAAAGACGCCCCCGTGCTCAGCCCGCCCGGCGCACCTATGGAACATTATGTTTCGACAGCGGCGTTTGATCCTAACGTCGGTTCGCAAATCGAAGGCGCTAGCGGCGACGATCAGGCCACGCCGTTCCAGATCATGTGGTGGCGCTTTACCCGGCATCGTTTGGCTGTGGCATCAGGCATTTTTCTGTGCGTCATTTATTTCTCGGTTCTGATCTGTGAAATATTGGCACCCTATAACCTGCACACCCGAAACACAGACTATATCTATTCGCCGCCGCAAGAGGTGCACATTTTTCGCGATGGTCGACTTGTCGCCCCGTATACTTACGGGCGGACGATGACGTTAAATATGGAGACGTTGCATCGAGACTATTCCGACGACGAGTCCTCTGTTCAAACGCTTCGCTACTTTTGCCATGGCGATAAATACACATTCTGGAATCTGTTCGAGGCGGACCTGCATCTGATTTGCCCGGCTGAGGGCGGCGAGCTGTTTTTGCTGGGCACAGACCGACTGGGGCGCGATGTCTTGTCGCGAACAATATATGGAGCGCGGATTTCGCTGACCATCGGCATCCTTGGTGTCACGATGAGTTTTATGCTTGGAATCGTGATCGGTGGAATGGCTGGCTATCATGGCGGCGTATTTGATCTGATGGTCCAGCGGGTTATCGAGGTGCTACAATCTATCCCCAGCATCCCGCTATGGATGGCACTGGCCGCGATTATTCCGGTTACGTGGAGTCCAATTTTAGTGTTCGTCGGGATCACGGTAATACTCGGTATGCTGGACTGGACGGGTCTGGCGCGCGCGGTGCGATCAAAACTTCTCGCGCTACGCGAAGAGGACTACGTTCTAGCGGCCCAGCTTATGGGTGCCAAAAGCGAACGGATCATCCGGCGGCACTTGATTCCAGGGTTCATGTCGCACCTGATCGCGTCCGCCACGCTGACGATTCCGGGAATGATCCTGGGCGAGACGGCATTGAGTTTTCTGGGCATCGGCTTGCGTCCGCCGATCACCAGTTGGGGAATACTTCTGACCGAAGCACGCAGTGTTAATATTATAGCGCTGTATCCCTGGCTGTTGACTCCGGTCATACCCGTCATCCTGGTGATCTTGGCGTTCAATTTCCTTGGTGACGGATTGCGCGATGCTGCTGATCCGTACAAATAGCGGCGAGCGGTCATAATCCAAAGGTGAGTGTCTTGGATCAGCCGACAACCAGCATTCTCAAATCTACTCAAGCCTATGTGCCGCAGATGCGCATTTGGTCCGGTCTGATCTTATTCACTTTCGCCATCACGCATTTCATCAATCACGGCCTTGGATTGATATCGATCGATGTGATGCAAACAGGACAGGAGATCAGACAACTGATAACCCGAACCGTTTTGGGCACATCGTTGCTAATCGCCGCCGCCACTATTCATTTTGGGCTTGGGATCGCAAAATTCCTTTCCGCCAGAACATGGCGGCTTGGAATTGGCGGCATTGCCCAGATCGCGTTCGGTTTGCTTATCCCCATATTCCTAATTCGACACGTCATCGGCACACGTGTTGTCGATGCTATGTTCGGCATCGAAGACGATTATCATTATGCGTTGTGGGCGATGTGGCCGGGCGAGGCGCTGAACCAGGCCTTTCTAATTTCCATGGTCTGGATACACGGGTGCATCGGTATCCATCACTGGCTGGTGCTAAAATCCTGGTATCGACGCTTTACTTGGCTTTGGTACGGTCTGGCCGTGGCAATCCCATTTTTCAGTTACGCGGGTTTTGTCGCGGCTGGGCGGGTGGCCAAGCTGGAAGCGGAATATGAGAATCCCTTCACCAACGACCAATTTGTGACAATCCTGCAGGTGCTGAGCTACTCGGCGACCGGCTATTATGGAACATTGATAGCTGCAGTCGGCGTCTGGCTGGCACTGCTGTTTGCAGATCGCTACCGGCATAAGGTGGCCGTCAGCTATGACAATGGTCCGACTATTCTTGCGCCTCGTGGGCTATCGGTTCTTGAAATCAGCAAGGCGAACCGCATTGCCCATGCGTCGGTTTGTGGCGGTCGGGCGCGGTGTTCCACATGTCGTGTGCGTGTAACCGAAGGATTGGAAAACCTGGAACCGGCCTCGGAAAACGAGCAAAAAGTGCTGAATCGTGTTGGCGCACCCGCAAACGTCAGGCTTGCCTGCCAACTCCGTCCAGAGTCGGATATCACTGTTTCGACACTGCTGCCGGCAAATGTCGAAGCACCCGACCTGACTAATGCCGACAAATACTTGTGGGGCGTGGAACAGGATGTAACGCTACTGTTTTGTGACCTTCGAGGTTTCACTCAAATGTCTGAAGGCAAGTTGTCCTTTGACGTGGTTTTTCTTCTAAATCAGTTTCTAGGCCGTATGGCCGAAGCCATTGAGGACACCGGCGGATATGTCGACAAATTCATGGGCGACGGGATCATGGCAATCTTTGGGATGGGCGCAACTGCCAGCGACGGCGCGCTTCATGCCATCGAGGCCGCGCGAGCTATGGGCGGAGTTCTTGATGCGCTCAATCAAAGCCTGCGAGAGGATTTGCCGACGCCACTTAGCATTGGAATCGGAATCCATTCAGGTGCGGCAATCCTCGGTCGTATTGGCGCTGCCCACAAAACCGAAGCCGCTGGCAGAATTACTGCACTTGGCGAGACAGTCAATTTGGCAAGCCGGCTGGAAAGCATGACGAAAGAAATGCAGGTTCAGGTGATCATTTCAAAGGACACAATAGAGGCCGCAAAGATTGAGCCAGGAGAAAAACTAGCGAGCCACACGATCGAGGTTAGGGGACTGCGCCAGCCAATTTCCGTCTTTGCCAGCGCCCGGGCAATAGACTTGCCGTCGGCAGTCTGAGTCCAAATGTCGGACGCTTCCAGGGAACCCTTCTGCACAAGTGCCCGCATGCCTGGTTTGGTGGAAATGGCGATATGAAGATTGCCTTTTATGCACCGCTGAAAAGCCCGAACCATCCTGTTCCATCTGGCGACAGGTTGATGGCGCGCCTTTTGATTACGGCATTTGAAAAGGCCGGCCACGAAGTCGACTTGATCTCGGAACTGCGTAGCTACTCAAGATTGCCCGAGGCGGAGGCATACGCTGATATAGAACATCAAGCGCGCGCCGAAATTACAAGGATTACCGACATTTGGACAGCCGGACCTCAGCCTGATATCTGGTTCAGCTATCACCCCTATTACAAGGCCCCCGACCTGCTGGGCCCTGTGATGGCGGAACGCTTTCAAATTCCATATGTGACAGCGGAAACATCGTATTCCGGGCGACGAAATACCGGATATTGGGCGCAAACGCAGGAACATGTGCTTGGTGGGATCATGTTTGCAGCGGTCAATATTTGCTTCACGAGACGCGATCGCGAAGGCATCGAGGCGGTCGCGCCAAACGCACAAACATCAATGCTTCGCCCTTTCATCGATCCAGCTCCGTTTTTGCAATCGCCGTCCCCGGACGAGGCCAAGTCACATCGATTGATCACCGTTGCCATGATGCGCCCCGGTGACAAATTGGAAAGTTACAGGTTGCTGGCGAATGCGCTGGCGCAGCTTGGACCGCAATTGCCATGGTCGTTATCCGTTGTCGGAGACGGGGCAATAAAGGCAGAAGTGGAATCGCTTTTTACAGACTTTGGTGCAGATCGGGTTACCTGGCATGGTGAGCTCGCTACACCTGAAGTCGCAGACCTGATGTCGCAAAGCGCGCTTTACGTCTGGCCTGGGTATGGCGAGGCCTACGGTTTGACCTATCTTGAGGCGCAAGCAGCCGGCCTTCCAGTCGTCGCAATGAACGTCGCCGGAGTGCCAGAAGCCGTTGAACACGAGGTGACCGGGTTGCTGACCCGCAAGGATGATGCAGCCGAATTTGCCCGTTCCATTGAGCGGCTTTTGACCGGTAGGGACGAATTGATGCGCATGGGGCAGGCGGCGCGCCAAAAGATACTGTCAGAACGTACGCTTGATCAAGCCGCGAAGACAATTGACGAAATCCTGGCGCAATGGACGTGCGCGAAGTGACGACAGATACCGGCATCTGGGAACCGCTTTGTATCGAGCTTGATCGGTGGAAGCGTCATGGAATGCAGGCGCGTTTTTGGCTGCGCGATGATGATGCGGTCGTGCCAACCGATGCGCTTGACCGCTTGCTGGCGCTCGCAGGTACGTACTCTGTTCCAATCACGCTTGCGGTTATTCCCAAGGAAACTGGTCCAGCGCTCGCCCGGCACTTGTCCGGCGCCCCGGGTGTCACTGTGGCACTTCACGGCTGGTCGCACGAAAATCACGCGCCCTCAGGGGATAAGAAACAAGAACTTGGCATGCATCGCGGGGCTGACGTCGTCCTGGAAGAACTTAGCAAAGGGACCGAGCATCTGGCCGCTCTTTACGGGGGTAGTTTCACAAGCGTTCTGGTGCCGCCCTGGAACCGGATAGACGCGCAGCTGTTGTCGCACCTGACCAGTCTGGGGCTGGCCGGTCTTTCGACATTTGGGCCGGAACGCGATCTGCCACTTCCCGTGATCAACACGCATGTCGATCTGATCGATTGGAAGGGAACGCGAGGTGGCCGCGATGCAGCAAATCTGGTCACGGAAATTGTTGACCGGTTGCGGCAAGTCTTTGACGACGGCGGCGCAGTGGGAATTCTAAGCCACCATCTTGTGCATGACGAAACTGCGTGGCTCTTTATTGAACACCTTTTTCGCCTGACATCCCGGCATGACGGCTGTGCATGGATGTCCCTGCCAAAACTCTTCTCAGACCTACACCAGCCTTGATCCAAAGTTCCGGCGCGTCGGTTTTACAAATCAATAATTTGACCATCGCGCGCGAAAAACGAGTCAGGATATTCGACCTTGGCTTGGCGATCAAAGTCGTCAAGCTCTGCGTCGGTGCGCCAAGGCGCGTGATGGATGAACCCGATTTTTCGCGCGCCAGCCTCGCGCGCCAGTCGGATAGCATGCTCCCAAGTCGAATGCCCAAAGCCGCGAAACTTTTCCATTTCAGCATCTGAAAACATGCTGTCATAGAGCAAAAAATCGCAATTCTCGATTAACCGCAGCACAGACTGGTTCAGAACGCCCGGCTGATGCTCTGTATCGGTAACTATCGCGACTGTTCGTCCTGCCCATTCAATGCGGTACCCCACCGCACCGCCGGGATGTTCAAGCTTGGTTGTTTTGATAACAATATCTGGGTGTGGTTGCAGGTCATCGCCAACGTGAAAATCGCGAAATGCCAAATCGGCGAGGTATATATCCGGCACAATTGGCGACCACGGAGGACGAACAAAGTTGGAAATCATCTGTTCGGTGGTCATTTCGCCTTCAAGATGGCCTGACCAGATCGCTCCCGAAAATTCAGGATCAAAAAGCGGCGGAAAGAACGGTAGGCCCAGAATGTGGTCGTAGTGGCTGTGACTAAGGAACAAATTGAAACTGGTGATGCCTTCGGATTTCAGGGCATAACCTGCGGGCAATACTCCTGTCCCCGCGTCGAAAAAAAGCGCATGCGAGCCGCAGCGTATTTCAATACAAATTGTATTGCCGCCATAGACGATGAACTCAGGCCCAGACACGGGAAGGCTGCCGCGTGCGCCCCAAACTCGCACCCGAAATGTGCCGTCAATGCCATTCAGGTTTGAATCACTCATCCTGGGCATCGCGCCTTTGTTGAAATTCTGTGTCGTCCGCGACCATTGCCGCCCCTGCCTTGCGTCTGGTTATTTGAATTACCTTGGAGTTTTCTTAGCTTAGCGAACATGCGGCCAATTCGCGAGTAACAAGTTTCAGCATTGTTCCGCGCTAAATGGGTCGTTATGAAATAAGTCAGTTGCGAGTTGCACGACTGGATTTCTACCCCGGATGACGGCTACTGAATATCCCAAAATCGCGGTCGTCGCTGATGCACATTTTCATGATATTAATGGGGAATACGGGCTGACGGCAAGCTCCGTCGACCTGCCGCAGAAGCCATTTCGGCGATTGGCTGAGACGGCCAAATCGACCCGCGTGTTCAACGAAAGCCATGCGGCCTTGCACTATACGCTGGAAGATATTGCAAAGCGCGGCATCAGGCATGTGGTGCTGCTCGGCGATTACTCGGACGATGGACAGCGCGCAACGCTTATCGGGCTTCGCGAAATACTTGATGACTACGCCACGACGCACGGTATCCGCTTCTATGCGATCCCCGGCAATCACGACATTTTCGGAGCGAAGGGACGCCATCGCACCAAGCGGTTTTTGAATTCACTAGGTAGTTATGACGTCGCCACCAGCAATCCGACATTAGTTGATCCAGAAGCAAGGCGAGTTGTCTGCTCTAACGCGAACTATTGCGATGGCTACCCCGAGGCATTGCAGATGCTGCCAGACATCGGAATCTTCGGTGGACCCGACAACCTGTATTGGGAAACGCCGTTTGGCACCTCGGCAGACCCGGCCGAAAGGACTTTTCCGATAAAGGCGAAAGACGGTGTAGAGTTCCCGCCGCTTATGGACGCCTCTTACTTAGTCGAACCCAGTACCGGCATTTGGCTGATGATGATTGATGCGAATGTATTCAAACCACACAGCCGTGCAGAAAGAGTACATCACGATGAAGATCACGCCGATAGCGGTGCCGCGGGTTGGAATGCCGTGCTCACGGAAAAACCGTTTATTCTGAACTGGATGAAAGACGTGGCGGCGCGCGCTAAAAAGCTGAACAAGCGTCTTTTGACGTTCTCGCACTATCCCGTTTTGGATCCGATTGATGGGACATACGAGGATGAAAGGGCACTGCTTGGTCAAACCAGCATGTCACAAAGAATTCCCCACCAACCGGTTGCCGATGCCATCCTGGAAACAGACACCAAGGTGCACTTCAGCGGGCATGTTCACGTCAACGACACTGCGCGGTATCGGCGCGACCAGGATTTTGTTGTCAACGTCAGCGTCCCGTCTCTGGTTGCGTTTCCGGCCGGATACAAGATTGTCGAGCCGAGACCAGATAGTCTCAAAATCGAGACTGTGGAAATCGGCGCGATTCCGCAGAACGCCGAGATCGAGTCGCAATACCTAAAAGAGGTTGCTCAAACCGGGCTGAAAGCTGATCGCCTATTGGGCTGCGCAGACTATGGCACATTCCTCTTTGAACACTTGGGCCATCTGGTATCGCGTCGTTTTTTGCGTCGGGAATGGCCTGAGGATCTTGCAGCCGTGATTGGGGTATTAACTCTGGCGGACTTCGCAGCGCTCGCCGTCGTCGGTCGGGCAGTCGCAACCGATGAGGTGCTGACAGATCCCGCGCTCCTTCGTTCCCAGCGCCTTAGCTCGGACGTTATAGAATTCGAAAACTCGACAAACTTGCGAGACGGAGATTTGACTGAATTGTCTGCGCTGTCATTTCTGGAGGACTTGTATCGACTGCGTATGGGCAGCGACATTGCATTGGACAGAATACATCCCGACCGGCTAGCGGCCTATGATGCATTAGCTAACCTTTATGCAAAGCAGGTGCCAAATGACGCACCCGGGCTTGTCGGGCGAATTGCTCCGCTTTTTTTGATATTCACGAAGTGTCGGGACGGTCTGCCGTCGCGCGATTTCAAAATCGATCTTCAGACTGGCGATATTCATGAAATCCAAGCCGGCGATCAATGTCGACCTAAACTCTGAATTCCTAATAGAAATCTAACCCTGCTGATTTTTGCTGCGCTCTTCAGTCAACGCGATTGTTGTTTGGCTGAGGCGCTCGGCAAGGACGCGCATAACTTCAATTGTCACTTCAGGGAAATCCTCAAGCAACTTTAGGAACTGCTCTTTGCGAATACGCAGTGCCTCGACTGAAGTCCTCGCCTTTACCGTCGCGGTTCGGGTTGCGTCGCACAAAATAGCGATTTCACCCACTACTGCGTTGTTTTCGATATCGGCGACCTTGATTTGACCGTTCGGTGAATCGACGAGGATCTCCGCTTCGCCGGAAAGGATTAGATAAGCGGCGTCTCCCGCTTCACCCTGATGGCACAAGACCTCGTCGACGGCGAAGCTCACCCGATCCGAAGTGAAGGCGAGCAGCTTCAGCTTTGCCGGCTCCATCCCCGCAAAGAGCGGCACCTGCCGCAACATCCGAACTTCGTCTTTAAGGATCATAGTCCGTTTGGGTCCTTATCCCTCAGTAACATCCAAGTGGGGTTTCATCCTGACACCAGTTTTTTGAATATGCCATCATTCTCTGCCAGCGACGCATGCGTTCCGTCTTCCGCTACAGTGCTGCCATCGAAAACGATGACACGATCAAAGAGACTTGCAAGCGCAGGATCGGCTAGCACCCAGACAATTGCCGGGTTGCTGGCAGATTGCCGCGTGAACTCGAGCACATTGCGGGCGATTTGGTCGCGCGTTGAGTGATCGAGTGCGGTCAGCGGCCGGTTGAAGACGAAATAGTCCGATCGCCGCAGCAGCGCGCGGGCCAAAGTTAGTTTTTGTCGCTGCGCCAGTGTCAGTCGCTTGCCGCCGGTGCCGACTTCAAAATCAAGCCCGCTGGACAGAAATTCCTTGAACAGTCCTAACTGGTCCAGAAGGTCGCGAACAATCTCTTGAATGCGCTCGCCGCCATCGGCGTGCTTACTGTTTAGGCGGCCAAAAACAACGTTGTCCATCAAGGTGCCCGAACTGGTATATTGATCGGGATCGTAGATTTCGATGTCGTCTTTCAAATGGTCTGGAATTCCGTCATTGAACGCGTGCCTCGCCTCGACGATACGCGCCATCAGTTCATCTGTTAGCAGTCCGAAGCGGTGCCGCGGTTCGATATAGGCAAAGCTCAGGCGGATAATCTGTGGCCGGTCTACTACATCAACCGCCGCAAAGTCTTTCCCTTTCAGTCGCTGAACAAGACGCTGATACTCTGGAAGGTCGTCGGCAGTCATAAAGGTTAATTGCTGAAAGAACTCGTGATCTTCCGGCAGATCGCCGAACAGTTCGATCGCGGTCTCGGCGATTTCATATCCCATTTCGTACAGAACACGGTCTAGCCCGGCTCCCTCGATAACGGAGCGGAAGTAGGCGTTTTTGCCGATCTCTTGCGGCAACAGTGCCGATCCCACCGCGTTTCCGAACAGCAAATTCTCACCAATAGTCGATTCCGCATTGTAAGCGCCGGGTTCGAAGTGGTCGATCAGCGTCGTCTCGCCTTCCTTATCCAGACGTTCCCGCAGCGCCTGGCGCATTTTCAGAATGCTGGGCGCGATGTTGGGATGCATCGAAAGATCGACTTTCGAGCGCAATGCAAGGTCAAGGATATCGTTTGAAAACAGCACGACGTCCAATATCGGAATGATCGCTTCGATTAGGTCCTTTTGCCCGTTGGCTCCGGCTGCGGCGTAGTCAATCCAATCATCCGCAACGTCGAGTTCCGGATTGCCCGTTCGGCGCGCTTCTTGTTCCTCCCATCTGCGAAATGCGCCGCCATCTTCATAGACGGCTTTGCTCAAGGGTGCGTGTTTCAGCCCGTAGAGCAAATTGTCGCGCAAAGAGCCGGAAAAGAAATACGCATCCGAAGATGCATAGGAAATCGACCGGCCTGTGACCGATTCAGGTAGAGCGAGGATGTCGTCATCGCCCGCGACAACTTTGCCGCTTTCTGGCCAATGTAGCCGACCAAGCGCTTCAGCCAACGCGTCGCCGCCGCTGGCGCCAGTGCCCAGTACCGCGACCGTTTCGCCGGGCGAGATCTGAACGTTGGCGCGTTCTAGTACTTTCGCGCCGCTGTCATCGGCGAGGTTCAAGTTTACCGTCGAAATAGGGTGTTTTATTTGCTGGGCCGCGTCGCCACCAACAACGGCCTGAAGCGAAGGGTCAATCAGCCCGTCTATAGTAAATTGTCCGATAACTTGCGTGTATTTGATTTGAACATCCTGGCGGGCTTGATCCCAGTCGATCAGTTCCTTTAACGGGCCGGGAAGGTCCTTGTAAGCTGCAATGACAGCGACAAGCTGTCCGATATCAATTCGGCCTTGGATCGCCAGATACCCGCCAACGATGTAGAAAAAAAACGGTGTGAACTGAGCAAGCAGATTGTTGAGGAACTTCACCATGAACTTCCACTGGTAGATGTCGTAGCGAATTTTGAAGATACGACCCAACCGAGCGACGACATCTGCCCGTTCGAAATTTGACGTGTCGTAAGAATGAACTACGCCGATACCTTCGACGATTTCGCTGATGCGCCCGGCCAACTGGCGCGCAGTCAACTGTCGTTCACGGCCCAGAACCAATAATCGCCGGCGCATCTTGGGAATAATAAATGCTTGCACAGCGACCAGTGCAAATGTGATCAAACCCAGCGGAATACTCTGGACGAAAATAAACACAAGCGCGGTTAGAGCCTGCCCGCCAAGCAGTGCAGGGGTCACAAAGGCATCACCGCTAAAGCCGCCGATGGGCTCGATTTCAGTGTTCACCATGCCCGCAATTTCGGCGCTTTTGACACGTTTGAATATATTCGGCGGGAACCGCAGGACCCTGTCGATAAGTTCAAATCGAATACGGCGCAAAAGCCGTTCGCCCATCTTGCCCTTGTAGGTGTTGATATAGAGCTTGAACAATCCGTTAACGATCACTAACGCCAGGAACATCCCACTCAGCAGGAAAAGAGTTCCGGTACGTGCCAGTTCGATGCCTTCAAACAGGACGACGGGACCGGAACCAAAAAGGTCGAACTCTATTCGAAAGTATGTTTGCGTGGCGTCAGGCGTTACAAATCCGTCACCCTGTATCGGCCCGTTCACGATCTGCTTTGGCAAATCGAAAGACATAAAATACGGGATCATCGACATCGCAACAATGAGCAAAATCCATAGTTGCTGCCTGCTGGTATGCTTCCAAATATATTTTGTAATGTTTGTTTCCATTACACTCTCATCTTACCAAACATGGCTGGACAATTCGAAATCAAATAACTTGCTGAGAAATCGTTATTCTACACGTTTCTGATGCAATCCTACTTGCTCATTTTGGGTTCGCTCGCGTCTGTCCAAATCAGCGTAATGGAAAGACTTTTGATGTGCTAGCTTAAACCGGGCTGGCGACAAGTTCGCGCAGTATTCGCGCCGTTTGACGAGCCCCGTCGAGCCCGAATAAAAATGCCGGTGGTGCTGGCGACGACAGAGCGGTTGCGACGCTTTCGGTCATGGTGTCAGCAGAAAGATCGGACTCCGCCAGCACATGAGCAAGCTCCATTTTTTGAAGCCGTTCGGCGCGTACTCCCTGTTCAGTTTCGCCGCCAGCAGCAAACGGTACCAAAAGCGATTTACAACGGGCGTTCAGGATGTCGCAGACTGTGTTGTATCCAGCCTGCGAAATTGAAAGCCTAGCGCCGGCAATCAAGTTCGGAAGATCACTTCGGAAGCGATCAACCCGGACATTCGTCGGTGCAGTCGTCACTATGCTGTCGAACTCTTCGGCTGGCAGGTTGGGGCCGGTTACAACACACCAATTGCCTGATTTTGGGAGGCGACTTGCCGCTTCAATTGCGGTTTGGATAAGGTTGGTTCCGACCGCACCGCCGCCTGCCGATACAACGATGTCAAATTTCTCGGATCCCGGTTTCAGTGGTGGCGTCGCGACAAGCCCAGTATAGGCGATCCGACCCTGGATCTCATCGGCAAGCGGGAACGTTTCTTCCAATCGGATGAATTCAGGGTCCCCGTGAACGAGCACCAGATCAAAATACTGTTTGACCAAAGCAACGCATTCTTGATCGCGACCGGGCTTTGCCCGTTCTTGTAATATGTCACGTACAGAACAGACAACGCGCGGCCTTACTCTGCTTGCAAAGATCGCTTCCAAAAACGGTATCAGCTCGAACCGAACTTGCCTGCGTCCGAACGGAAACGCTTCGATCATCACTATGTCCGGTCGGCATTCACGATACGCCGCTTGTAGCAAATCGCGACGCTTGGCCTTAAAGTCCTCGTCGACCGCATTTCCGTGTGCGTCGCTCAATCCGGAAAACCCTGCATCGCCCGAAACGATAGGGGGCAGAGCAACGTGGGACACATTAGCGCCTGGAAAACCCGCGACCGAAGTTCCGCCGGTCACCACGGTGACATGAAACCCGTCGTCGGCCATTGCGTCAGCTATTCGGCTGGCGCGGGCGAGGTGCCCAATTCCCAACAAATGCTGCACATAGAAAAAAACCCGCGGCGCGGTTGAATTTTTCGTCACGAGTCCATCCGCCCGCTGGCCTCAAACAATCCGGACAACTGGTCGATGCTGTTTTGGAAATCGAACTCATTGCGCACCTTTTGTTCAGCTGCGGCTCCAAGTTTGTGGCGCAAGCCCGGATCACGGATGAGCATTTCTAGTGCTTGTGAAAGTGCTTTCGGATCTTCGGGCGGGATGACGATGCCATTTCGACCATCCTCCAACAATTCGGGCACGCCCGAGATGTTGGTGGACATGCATACAAGACCTTGACTTGATGCTTCCACCAGGACATTGGGTAAGCCGTCGCGGTCGCCATCTGGCGCAACTCGGCAGGGAAGGGCGAAGATATCGGACTGCCGATAGAGCTGCAAAACGGTCTCTTGCGCCAATGCG
>JBPCWO010000252.1:0-5875 GCA_051009475.1 Boseongicola sp. | reverse complement strand
GCACAGCGAACAATGGCTTTTCGCTCGTCCGAAAGATGCTGCGGGATTCACGAATGTCGATAGAGGGCTCGAAGCGGACGCCAGGGCAATTCGCCGGTCACCAAAGGGGCCTTGCAACCTTGATTTGCGTCAATATCCGGCGAGCGAAATTCAGCTAGCCTGTTCGGTGGAGAGGCTTCATTGGGAAAGGCGCTATGCGCAACGGTTTGTCAGCCATTGTGATCGGCGCTGCCCTTGCACTATGCGCGGGCAGAGTCCTCTCAGCTCCAGTCCTCGTCGATTACGCCGACATAGTGCCGTTTTCGTATGAGAACTTCGAGGAGGCACCGGTAGGAGACTTCTCCAATCCCGGCTCTTTTGAGGTCTTTTCGTTTGATGCTGTCGACCCGCTGATTTCGGAATCAGAGACGGTCTGTCGTTCGAATAGTAAGTGTCTGACAGCGAACGACTTACTTCTTGTCGGCATCCGAACTTTTTCGACGTTCCGCCCCGGAACAAAAGCCTTCGGAGTCGAGCTTGGGTTTGTAAATCCAGATCAGTTTTCGACGCTCGAAATCACTGCTGCGGGCCGACACACCACTCGCATATTCTCAGGCTTCTCCACTTCCGACCTTTTGGTGAGCCTTGGCATTCAGGACAAAATGGGTCTGATGAGCGTCTCGTTCGCGATCACCTCTGACCTCGAAGGTCTTGGGGGGCCTTTCCGGACCAACTATTCCTTTGATAATGTTATCACCTCGGTCCGTCCGGCCAAACCGGTACCAATCCCAGCCGCAATCTGGCTATTGGGCGGAGCACTCTTCGTGCTCGCTTCGGTGAAAAGGCCAAGGCCGCGCTGGCAGGCGGCAACTTGCGGACCAAAATGGCCGTGCCAAACCGGAATTTAACGTCCGCAAAGGACTCAAAGCGTCCGAAGCGGATGCACGATAGGTGAAATTAACAATGCCAGCGCTGGTCTCTTAGCCGACTTTCGACGGAATTATTTCTTCAAGACTTGCGCCGGACCTCACATCTTCAGCGCCAGCTGCGGCGAGGTCACGTCGATCCCAAGCGCTTTGCCAACCGCGAAATACGTCAGTTTGCCTGCGTGCACGTTCAGCCCCTCAAGCAGGTGCGGATCGTCGGCGCAGGCCTGCTGCCATCCTTTGTTCGCCAAGTTCAGCAGGAACGGCATCGTCGCGTTCGTCAGTGCAATCGTTGACGTGCGCGCGACCGCGCCGGGCATATTTGCGACGCAATAATGCATGATGCCGTCGACCTCGTAGATCGGGTCGGCATGGGTGGTCGCTTTTGAGGTTTCAAAGCATCCGCCTTGGTCGATTGCTACATCAACCAGCGCCGCGCCCGGTTTCATGTCTGACAATTGCGCGCGGCTGATCAGCTTAGGCGCGGCAGCACCGGGGATCAGAACCGCCCCAATCACCAAATCCGCCTGTTCGACCAGTTCCGCAGTCGCGGCGGCCGTCGAATACTGGTTTTTGAAGACGCCGCCAAAGACGTCGTCAAGATAGCGCAGTCGTGGAAGCGACCGGTCCAGAACGGTTACATCAGCACCCATCCCGGCCGAGATCTTTGCGGCATGCGTTCCAACGACGCCACCACCAATCACGACGACCTTGGCCGGGCCAACACCCGGAACACCGCCCATCAGAACACCGCGTCCGCCATTTGCCTTCTGCAAAGTCCAGGCACCGACCTGAGGTGCCAGTCGTCCGGCAACTTCGGACATCGGCGCAAGCAACGGAAGGCCACCATTGTCGTCGGTGACGGTTTCGTAGGCGATGCAGGTGGCGCCGCTATCAATCAGATCGTGCGTTTGGTCTGGATCCGGCGCGAGGTGGAGATAGGTGAACAGCACTTGGCCTTCACGCAGCATTTTACGCTCGACTGCCTGCGGTTCCTTAACCTTCACAATCATGTCTGCGCTGGCGAAAATCTCTTCAGCCGTATCTGCGATCTTGGCCCCGACCGAGACGTAGTCGTCGTCGGTGAATCCGGCGCCAAGTCCGCCACCTTTCTGAACAATCACTTCATGCCCGTTCCGAACCGCTTCACCGGCGGTTGAAGGCGTCATGCCGACGCGAAATTCCTGCGGTTTGATCTCTTTTGGGCATCCGATTTTCATAGCGCTGATCTCCTCAATTGGCGCAATCTGCATTGGATTAATCGCAAGAGGGCGCGAAATTGACTGGATGATTGCGCTAATTTCGGTAGAATCTTCGATGAACCGAATAATAGACGATGGAGTCTTGCGCGATGTTGGAACTCGACGCGACAGATACCCGGATTTTGAACGTTTTGCAAAAGCGGGGCCGGATATCGAATGCGGATTTGGCCGAGGCTATTAACCTGTCCGCCAGCGCCTGCCATCGCCGTGTCCAGCGGCTGGAAGAAGCCGGGATCATACGCGATTATGTGGCGCTTCTTGACCCGCGAAAACTGGGCCGCCCCACGGTCGTTTTTGTCGAGATCACGCTCTCCGGTCAGGCGGACGAAGTTCTTGATGCGTTTGAACGCGGAGTAAAACTGATCCCTGATGTTCTGGAGTGTCACCTCATGGCGGGGACCGCGGATTATCTGCTAAAGGTCGTCGCCGAAGACACCGAAGATTTTGCGCGAATTCATCGCCGGTATCTCGCAAGGTTGCCGGGCGTCGCACAGATGCATTCGTCGTTCGCTCTTAGAACAGTCCGTCAGACGACGGCACTGCCGGTCTGATCAAAGCACCTTATGCGGCCAACTAATCCGCTGCGAGGTGCCGGGTCGTTAACCAGATTATTTTTTGATAAGAATTTCACCGCGACCGGGAACAGATTTTCCGCAAGATCGGAAAGAAAACTTTTCAAAACAAAGCCGCTACCCGAATTCGACCAGTTCGGTATATGGTGCAGTCAGGGAGGGAGAATGGTGGCGCAGTCACTTTTCCAAAAGTATGGCGGGTTCGCAGCTATTAGCCGCGTGGTTCTGACATTTTATGACAAGGCTTTGGACTCCGAACAGATTGGCGGGTTTTTCGATGAAATCGATATGAACCGGCTGGTTGACCACCAGACCAAGTTCATCTCGTCCCTGCTCGGCGGCCCGGCTTCCTATGCGAACGAACGGCTCAAACAAATTCATTCGAGACTCGAGATTTCGCATCAGGACATGGATGAAATGGCAAAGCTGCTTACGGAATCCTTGGACGAACATGGCTTTGAGCCCGCCGACCGCGACGCAGTCATACTCGAGGTTGATTCGCTTCGCAGCTTTATTGTGAATCAGGGCGGCGAATGAGTATCACGGCAATTAACGAGCACCTGCTGCGGGCGATTGGAGTCGGGATCGCGATTGCGGGCGAGGACAAGCTCGATTACTGGTTTCACAACGAAAAATACGCGGAATGGTTTGGCGAACCAGAAGACGGTGCGAAACTAACGACAGTCTTTCCCGACATCGAAGTCGATGCGCTCCGCGCCGATCTCAATGCTGGAAGATCGCACGCCGTCGAACTGACGGTTAAACCCAAGCGACGTAAACTGGTAATCGCTCTTTCATTCAGCCGCGCGGTCTCCAACGGCCAGTCGATGCTGGTGGTAGAATGCCAGAATATTACCCGCATCCGTGAACTCGAAGCCATGATCGAATCCTATTCCGCCATGGTCGAACGCAACACCCGAGAGATTGAGCTCGAAAAGGAACGGGTCGAGCGGCTTCTGCTGAACATCATGCCAAAGTCGGTCTATCAGGAATTCAAAACCTTCGGCGTCGTCACCCCACAGCTCTACAAAGACGTTTCTGTAGTGATGCTGGATTTCGTTGGCTTCACAAATATGATGACTGAGATCGAACCAAACGTCATAGTTAGCGAGTTGAACGATATTTTCACTTCGTTTGACCGGATATCCGAGCAATACGGCTGCGAGCGGATCAAGACGATCGGCGATGCCTACTTGGCGGTTGCCGGTATGCCCGACCCAAACCCTGACCACACTAGCGCAATCGCCAATTGTGCGATCCGTTACGTGCGCTACCTGGAACGTCGTAACCAGGGTAGCAAGATCCAATGGAATTGCCGGGTTGGCATTGCAACCGGCTCAGTGGTCGGTTCGGTCGTGGGTGTGCAAAAATATGTTTACGATATTTTTGGCCAGGCGGTGAACCTTGCATCAAGGCTTCAACTTTTTGCCCAGCCAATGTCGATTGTCGCACATGACGAGATGAAACCTGCTTTGGTTGAGGAGTTCGCTTTGAAAGACCTCGGCCAACACGAAGTGCGAGGGATGGGCGAAATGCGCCTGCTGAAATTGTCGAGCGCGATCAAACAAGAGCGGATCGCGCGGCATAATTGAAACTGCGGTAAATTGGTGCAGCGACCCTCGTCACGCTATTTTCGCAGTAATTTCGAACAGGGATACCGCTCGACTGTCCCGAGAACAGTGGCCTAGAAAACAACAAACCCCCGGGTGTTACCTCGGGGGTCGTCGTTAGCGGCCTAAGCCGCCCAGTGCTGAAAAATGCTTAGAGCATTCCCTCGCGCTGCGCCTTTTTCCGCGCCAGCTTGCGGGCACGGCGAATGGCCTCGGCCTTTTCGCGCGCACGCTTTTCGGACGGTTTCTCGAAATGTTGCCGAAGCTTCATTTCACGGAAAACGCCCTCACGCTGCAGCTTCTTTTTTAGGGCGCGTAGCGCCTGATCGACATTGTTGTCGCGAACACTGACCTGCATGTGGTTGTCACCACCTTTCTAAGTTAGAGTTGCACAAGAATTGCAGGAAGTGGCGCTATAGCAAAGGCTAAGTGACTTGTCTACTGCTCCTTTCGACACCAAAAGCAAAGTGTGATGACCAAAAAGGCTAACAAAACAAAGGTCAAATTGCTCGCGGCCATGCTTCCACATGTCGCGTTCGACGGGTGGTCTGAGACGAGCTTTGCCGCAGCCGCAGACGATGCCAAGATCTCGATGGAAAACGCCCGTGCTATCTGTCCGCGTGGGGCGATTGATCTTGCGATCGCCTTCCACCGGGAAGGCGATGCTGCGATGGTTGAACGCCTTGGCGCGGCGGACCTTTCGGAAATGCGTTTTCGCGACAAGGTGGCGACTGCGCTTCGATATCGCATCGAAGCCATGACCGACAAAGAAGCGGCGCGCCGTGCCTCGACGCTTTTCGCACTGCCGGTCCATGCCCCCGATGGTATGCGCCTTATCTGGGAAACGGCTGATCACGTCTGGACAGCGTTAGGCGACACATCGCGCGATGGTAACTGGTATTCCAAACGCGCGACACTCTCGGGTGTATGGGCAGCGACAGTTCTTTTCTGGCTGGGCGACGACAGTCCCGATCATGGCAGCACCATGGATTTCATTGATCGGCGGATAGACGACGTCATGAAAATTGAAAAACTGAAATCCAGCCTTCGTGAGAACCCGCTGACCAAACCGCTGATGTCCTTTCAATCGGCGTTGTTCGACAAGATGAAAGCTCCGGATCCGGCAGCGATGGATGATCTGCCCGGACGCTGGAAGGGTCCGGCCTCTTGAAGTATTTTGAATAGTTTGCGGGGCATCTCATGACGGACAAAATGCGCGCGGTTGAAATTCGCGAACCCGGCGGCCCTGATGTTTTGACTTTGGTCGAGCGCCCGATACCAATCCCCGGAATCGGTGAAGTGCTGATCCGCGTGGCTTACGCCGGTGTGAACCGTCCGGATGTTTTGCAGCGTGCGGGTAGCTATGCGCCGCCACCGGATGCTTCGGATTTACCGGGACTAGAGGCAGCAGGACATGTTGCGGCGCTCGGTCCCGGTGCAGTCGGATGGGCCGAGGGCGACGCGGTAACCGCGCTGTTGCCCGGTGGCGGATATGCTGAATACGTGACGGCCCCCGCCGCGCATTG
>JBPCWO010000251.1:0-10620 GCA_051009475.1 Boseongicola sp. | reverse complement strand
AAAGGCGGCCCGCTTGGACCGCCCTTTACGTGAGGTATGTATTAGTAGTTGTTCTGTCTCAGGCTTTCCGACGCCGCAGGGCAGCAAGTCCGCCAAGCGCACCGATCAGAAGGAAACCCGCTGCAGGAATTGGAACTTCGGCAGTGTGCCGGACCCAAATATCAAGATCGTAGGGATCGTTTACGTCACCGAGACGCACGAAAAATGTAATCTGCGCCTGGTTCGCCATCAGGGTTGAAAAATGGTCTATGCCGCCCAGAGCATCGTCTTGAGCACCGAACCCGCCCGACGCCGACCCGTTTCCGTTTGTGGTCGTTGTGGCAAGAAGTTCAACCATTCCACCAAGATCGTTGGTGAAGTTAAACGACAACATTTGGCCGCTAGACAACGTGTTGTGGTCTGCGCCATACGTGAAATTAGTGTCATCCGACAAATTGTAGTTTCCACCGTCAACCATCACAGTGGATGCCGAGGCCATCAAAGGCGCGAAAACAGCAATCGCGGCAGCGGTTATAAATTGTGTAAGTTTCATAACGAAACCCCCATACCTCACAAAAGAACTTTGAACCGAAATCGGTCCACGGTCTTGTTTAACACAAAAAACCCTCAAAGAAAGCCCTGCACACCGGAAATCTGCCCTTTTTCAAGGTTTGTTTCGAACAGTTGATAGAATGCGCGACTATTGTTTCTCCTTGGAAGCAAATCTTCCGCCAACGCCGTGTGAAATAAGGCAAAAATGTGGCAAAGCGCTTCCTCGTTGCGGGAGTAGCCCGGCGGAATCCCCGGTGATTCGGTAACATCTCGTTGCACTGACCGGACGCAATCGGGCAGAATGTGCGCAAGCAAACATACGGAGTGCCCGGTGATAAATTTTGAATACAAGGCTGTTCCAGCACCGACGCACGGAACGAAGGCAAAAGGCGTTAAGTCGACCGAAGATCGGTTTGCACTGGCTATGACAGATACACTGAATGAACTGGCAGAGAACGGCTGGGACTATGTCCGCGCGGAAACGCTGCCGTGCGAGGAACGCAAGGGACTGACAGGAACACAGACTACCTTTCAGAACGTGCTTATTTTTCGGCGCCAGTTGATCCCTGAAGAAACGGTGGTCGCAACTCGCAGGGTTGCCAGCCAGCCGTTACCGCCGTTGACACTCGAGCGGCAACAGGCGCCAGAACCTCAGGCAGTGCCGCGGATGGATCCGCCACTCGCGCGGGCACCAAGCCCAGAGGACGCAACCTAACCAGAAAGACTCAGCGCCAGGGCATGTATGCGCCGGACAATGTCGTCACCAAGCGCTGCGTGAACGGCACGGTGTCGTTCGAGGCGAGACATTTCGGCAAAGGCAGCGGACTTAAGAGTGATACGCCAGTGGCTTTCGCCACCTTCCTGATAGCCAGCGTGACCGCGATGGCTTTCGCTTTCGTCTTCGATTTGCAGAAGTTCTGGCGCAAACGCCGCCTCAAGCCTTTTTCGCATCTCGTCAGCAATCGACATTTTTTTACCATTCCCCCTTCAATCTTCGGCTGAGAACGGTAAACTCACCGGTCCGAGTCGCAAAGAGACTAATCGATGAGCCAAGACCCATTCGGATTTGACCTGCGCGTGTCGTCAGACAAGAAAAAACGCGCGCGAACACGTCGCGGGATGTCTGGCGCGTTTGAGACTTCAACGCGCCAATGCGATCACGCCGGTTGCGGTGAAACTGCACAGTATCGAGCGCCAAAGTCACCAGACGATTTGGACGATTTCCTGTGGTTTTGCAAAGACCACGTGCGCGAATATAATCTGAGATGGAATTTCTTTAACGGCGCGTCGGAAGAAGAACTGGCCGCACAGGTCGATAAAGACCGTGTGTGGGAACGTGAGACCAAGCCCTTTGGTAAAACCGGCGATGAGCAACGCGCCTGGGCGCGGCTGGGCGTTGACGACCCGCATCAAATCCTCGGCGAAAACGCGACCCGGAACCCAGGCAAGGGTATTACAGGGACTCGCAAGCTTCCGCCAACCGAAAGGCGGGCGCTGGATATATTGGATGCGCGCGACCACTGGAACAAGGCGGAGATCCGCAAATCCTACAAAGCGCTGATCAAAGTGCTTCATCCTGACATGAACGGCGGTGACCGTAGCCACGAAGAGCAGCTTTCAGAAGTGGTTTGGGCCTGGGATCAGATAAAAGAAAGCCGCAATTTTCAGACCTGAGACCGCGCGCGTTCCGTTTCAGACGCACAATGCGCGGCAATCATAATCAGCAGCCAGATTCCGCCAGCGTGCGGCTCGGTTACAAGGCTGGTCAGCACAAAAACCGGCCCGATGACCACACCTGGCAAGCCGCCAATGATTCCTGCAGCCAACGCGGCGCCAATGATCGTGGCCAATATGGATGCGACCAAAGCAAGAAACAGCCCCCTGGGACCGGACACGCCAAATAATGGTGACGCTATTATTCCGCCAACCGCAGCGGACGCTGTTGTCAGTCGCACCATATCATACATGTCACCGATCCCAGGTGGCGTAAGGGACTGGCAAATAGCGACCCAGCTTGCGCCGCCGCAGATGCCAACGATCATTGCTGTAAGAGCGCCGCGCGAAATGAGTGTGTCGGTCTTGGGCATTGATGGTCTCCGTTGAGTATTCCGAAAACCAAAAAACCGCCCGGACGCGCAGACGCCGGGGCGGTTTCATGCATGGATCATGCAAAATGATCGCAGATTATGCGGCGATAAAAACCAAGCTTACGCCATTCAGGCAGTGCCGTTTTCCGGTTGGTGCCGGTCCGTCATCAAAAATATGACCCAGGTGGCTGCCGCAGCGGCGGCAATGCACCTCAGTTCGGACGCGAAGAAGGAAGCGATCCTCCATTGTACCTACGGCGTTTGGCAACGACTGCCAAAATGACGGCCATCCGGTTCCGCTATCGAATTTGGTTTTAGACGAGTAAACCGGCAAGTCGCATCCCCGGCAGTGATAGATGCCAGATGCATAGTTTTTATCAAGCGGACTGGATCCAGCACGTTCAGTGCCGTCACGCCGCATGACTTTGTATTCGATATCGCTGAGCATGGCGCGCCATTCAGCGTCCGTTCGCTGAACTTCAAAATTTCCAGTCGCAGCCATGGCGCTGGTACCCAATAGATTTGCCGCACTTATGGCACTGGCACCGGCCAAAAAATCACGTCTTTGCATTCCATCGCCTCGTCTAATTTCCTTTGACGTATATAGGAGTTGGCAGTTCACACGGAAATCACGTTCTTGCGGGCGATTATGACACCCCGCCGAATGGCGAAGTGTTGAACTGATAGGATACGAAACTGTTCAAAGCTTCCGCCAATACCTTGCAGTGTCGCGATTTCGCAAGTTCAATCCATTATTTGGTAAACTACACTCGCCGAAAAAGCGCTTCATATCCGCGCCTTGCGCTTGCACCATTCCCAGTAATAAGGCACGTCAATGTTGAGTGCAGCTGCAACCACGATAAAGATTGAGGATTTGTGATGGACTTCACGCGTTTAGACCCGGACGCGAAACCTACAGAAGAGGTTGACGTTCGAGAAACCTTTGGAATCGATGCAGATATGAAGGTTCGCGCCTTCTATGAATCGAACGAACGTGTCCCTGAAATTGATCCAACCTACAAATTTGATCCAGATACCACGCTCGCCATACTTGCAGGCTTTCAGTACAACCGTCGCGTTTTGATTCAAGGTTATCACGGCACCGGTAAATCAACGCATATCGAACAAGTTAGCGCGAGGCTGAACTGGCCTTGCGTCCGGGTGAACCTGGACAGCCACATCAGCCGGATCGACCTGATCGGCAAAGACCAGATTAAGATCGACAAGGGGATCCAATACACTGAATTCCAAGAAGGTATCCTTCCCTGGGCGCTGCAAAACCCGACAGCCATTGTATTTGACGAATACGATGCTGGTCGCGCGGACGTGATGTTTGTGATCCAGCGCGTTCTTGAAGTCGATGGCAAGTTGACGCTGCTTGATCAGAATGAAGTTCTTGATCCGCACCCTTATTTTCGCTTGTTCGCGACTGCCAACACCGTCGGTCTGGGCGACACGACGGGTCTGTATCATGGCACACAACAGATCAACCAAGCGCAGATGGACCGGTGGACTTTAGTGGCGACACTGAACTATCTCAGCCACGACGCCGAAGCCGCGATCGTTCTGTCAAAGGCACCGCACTACAACACAGAACGCGGTCGGAAAATTATCGGTCAGATGGTGAACGTCGCCGACATGACGCGGACCGCCTTTATGAATGGCGATCTTTCAACGGTGATGTCGCCACGGACCTGTATTGCCTGGGCACAGAACGCCGAAGTATTGCGTTCGATCGGTTACGCATTTCGGCTAACGTTCCTGAACAAATGCGATGAGCTGGAACGCCAGACGGTTGCAGAGTTCTATCAACGGTGCTTTGACGAAGAACTTCCCGAAAGTGCTGCCAGCGTCGCGGTTTGATGGTCCCGGCCGGAACAATTCGGCAGAAAATGCGCCACCGAATTACACAATATGATTTGGTGGCTGTGAGTAAGGATCGATGACACAGAACGAAAACCCAGCGGAGCCGTTCAAGAAAGCTCTGGCCGAAGCAACGAAGGTACTGGCAGAGGATCCGGAATTAGGCGTCAGCTATTCTGTGGATCCACCTGGGCTAAATCAGGAAGGCGTTCGACTCCCGCAGGTTACGCGGCGAATGACCAAGGAAGAGGTGTTGCTGGCGCGGGGAACTGCGGACGGATATGCGCTTCGGCACAAGTATCACAGCGAACCCACTTTTAACCGTTATGCGCCCGATGGCGAGATGGCACGCGAGATTTACGAGGCCATGGAAGTCGCGCGCTGTGAGGCCGTTGGCGCGATAGATATGCCGGGCACCGCGGGCAACATCGACGCCAGGATCGCGAATGAGGCATCGCGAAAAGGCTATGCGCAAATACACGAAGCCAGCGATGCTCCTTTGGCCGTTGCCGCAGGATACCTTGTACGTCATTTGGCGACTGGACGACCGTTGCCGGAAGGCGCACAGAATGTCATGGAGCTTTGGCGGGGCTTTATCGAAGAACAAGCCAGCGGAACGCTGGACAAACTAGATGTTGTCCTTAAGGACCAGGCGGAATTCGCGCGCTTTACCCGTCAAGTCATCACCGATCTGGGTTATGGCGACCAAATCGGTGACGATCCCGATCTGGATGACCCGGAACAGGACGATCAAGCCGACGAAAGTGCAGAAAACGAAGAAAGCCCAGACAGCCAAGGACAAGACGACGGCGAACAAGAAGATGCGTCAGAGGCCAGCCCCGAACAAAGCCAAGATGCGCAGGACGACCCGGGACAGGCACAGATCTCGATGGACGACATGTCGGACATGGAGATGGGCGACGAGGCCGAGTTGCCGGATGGCGAATCCGAAATGGAGCCTCCGCCGCCAAACCCGGTGAGTGACGCTGATCCGAATTATACTGTTTTTTCGTCTGTATTTGACGAGGAAATCAAGGCAGAGGATTTGGCCGAGCCTGCTGAGCTGGAGCGGTTGCGTGCCTACCTTGATCAGCAACTGGATCCGCTAAAGGGCGCGGTCAGTCGACTGGCTAACAAATTGCAGCGTCGATTGATGGCGCAGCAAAACCGCAGTTGGGAATTTGACCTTGAAGAAGGCATTCTTGATGCCGGGCGCCTGGCCCGCATTATCGCCAATCCGACGATTCCTTTGGCGTATAAACAAGAAACGGAAATCGAGTTTCGCGACACCGTCGTGACGCTTCTGCTCGACAATTCAGGATCCATGCGGGGGCGCCCGATTTCAATCGCCGCAATTTGCGCCGACGTATTGGCGCGGACACTTGAACGCTGCAACGTCAAGGTTGAAATCCTCGGGTTTACAACCCGCGCGTGGAAAGGTGGTCAGGCCCGAGAAACGTGGCTTCAGAACGGGCGCCCTCAACTTCCCGGCCGGCTAAACGATCTTCGCCACATCATCTACAAAAGTGCAGACGCTCCATGGCGACGCGCGCGCGAAAATCTTGGCCTGATGATGAAAGAAGGGCTGCTGAAAGAAAACATCGACGGCGAAGCACTGGAATGGGCGCATCGCCGGATATTTGCACGCCGTGAGGCACGGAAGATTCTAATGGTCATCTCGGACGGTGCTCCAGTCGACGATTCATCGCTTTCCGTTAATCCGGCGAATTTCTTAGAGAAGCACCTTCGCGATGTAATCGCTATGATCGAACGACGAAGGCAAGTCGAACTGCTGGCAATCGGCATTGGTCACGATGTCACACGCTATTATGCGCGCGCTGTTACCATAACGGATGTCGAGCAACTGGCAGGCGCGATGACAGAGCAGCTGGCGGCCCTTTTTGAAACGAACCCGCGCACGCGCAGGCGTCAATTGGCGAATGGCAGATCAAAATAGATCACGGCGGTCACTGGATCAATTAGCCTAACAAAACCACAAAGACGACGCGCTTGCTCAATTGGCGTTCTGACCAGATTCCTGGCCGCGAAGTCGCCTTTACCGCAGGTCGGCCAAACTATTTTGCGCCTTAACCTTGCGCAGCAGACACAATGTTTGTTCTTTGGCGCTCATGTTTCAATCATTTGAATCCACGACATCACCCGATCAGGGCCCGCCCCGATTAGACGCAATTCGCGAAGTCATGCGAGGTGCCGGCGTCGATTGCTTTCTAGTTCCACGCGCAGATGCGCATCAGGGCGAGTATGTGGCACCTTGTGATGAGCGACTCGCCTGGCTGACCGGATTTACTGGTTCGGCCGGTTTTGCCGCGATCACGCAAAGCATCGCCGGCGTTTTTGTTGACGGGCGTTATAGGATTCAGGTTCGCGATCAGGTTGCCAGAGTTTTTACGCCGATAAATTGGCCAGAAACCCAGCTTGGCAACTGGATCTCAGACGTTCTAGCGGAAGGCTCGACAGTTGGGTTCGATCCCTGGCTACATACCGCGGATGAGTTGCGCAAATTGCGCAAAGCGCTCGAATCCAAATCCATCGAAATAAAGCCTATCGCTAATCTGGTTGACGCAATCTGGGATGACCGCCCGCCTCGTCCGGCGGAACCTGTTTTCGCAATCGAACAAGCGGTAGCTGGTGTTGGCGACGAAAAAAAGCGCAAGCAGATTGCAAAGATGATTTCTGATGCAGGCCAGAGATCCGCTGTCATTACATTGCCCGATTCAATCTGCTGGCTTCTGAATATTCGCGGCGGCGATATACCCCGAAACCCCATCGTCCACGCCTTCGCAATAGTGTTCGACGACGCTCGAGTGTTGTTGTTCTCTGACCCTTCAAAGTTTGACGGACTTGGGCCAGATCCGGATATTGGTCTCAAATACTGGAGTGACTTCGACGCGGCGCTCAAGGCTCTGGAAGGCCCTGTACGTGTCGACCGTTCGACAGCACCGATTGCCATATCAGACATTCTTAAAAGCGCCGATATTGAGGTCGTTTGGGGCGACGACCCCTGCATCCTGCCGAAGGCCTGCAAGAACGAAGCCGAGATCGCCGCCACCCGCGAAGCACACCTGCGCGACGGTGCGGCGATGGTCGAATTTCTCGCTTGGTTCGACGGCACTGCGCCTTCCGGAAACTTAAGCGAAATTGACGCCGCCAAAGCGCTTGAAGGCTATCGACGCGCAACGAATGCCCTTCACGACATATCCTTCGACACAATCTCGGCTGCTGGACCGAACGCAGCGATCCCGCATTATCGGGTCACTGAGGATTCAAATCGGCCGATCCGCGATGGCGAAATTTATCTTGTCGATTCCGGTGGACAATATGTCGATGGCACAACAGATATCACACGCACAGTTATCGTTGGCACACCAAGCACCGAGCAAATAAAGAACTTTACCCGAGTGCTGCAGGGAATGATCGCGATAAGCCAGGTTCGGTTTCCCCGCGGGCTTGCAGGTCGCGACCTAGATCCACTTGCCCGCGCACCGCTTTGGATCGCAGGTCAGGATTTCGATCACGGAACCGGCCACGGCGTGGGCGTGTTTATGTGTGTACACGAAGGGCCACAGCGCCTGTCGCGAATCTCGGAGGTCAAGCTGGAGCCCGGCATGATCTTGTCAAACGAACCGGGGTATTATCGCGAGGGCGAATACGGAATCCGGATCGAAAACCTGATCGTTGTTCGCGAAGCTGAAAAAATAGGCGACAACCGTGATCAACTGGATTTTGAAACCATCACCTATGCGCCGATTGATCTGCGACTTGTCGATACCGATATGATGTCGCCGGGCGAGCGTGCTTGGCTGAACGACTACCACGAACAGGTGTGCGAAAAACTGAGTCCGCGGGTGTCGGAAGAAGCGCGTGAATGGTTGGCTGAAGCGACGCGTTCGGTTTGACAATTGCAGGCTTTGCTCACGGTTATTGAAGGGTAACAAGATGGCACATGAGATTAAAATTCGCAAAGCTGGTGGAACCTGGGTTGTGCGCGCAGGAGGGGCTGTAATTGGCGAAAGCAAAAGGGCGCTTGAACTATCTGAAAACGGATACCCTAATCGCATTTATTTCCCGCGCGATGACATCGCTATGGCATTCCTGGACAAATCGGAAAAATCGACATCCTGTCCCTTCAAAGGCGAGGCCAGTTACCTCACGATCGTAACGAAAAGCACCACAATCAAGGACGCGGCGTGGAGTTATGATGCGCCCGAAGACGAAGTCGCCGATATCGCAGGTCACATTTGCTTTTTTGAGAACGACCGGGTGGCGGTCGAGCAACTCTAGCAACAGCATATCTATCTGTCGCTACCGATGGGTCGCGTCAACTGTGTTCTTCGGCAGCAGTTGCTGCCAGCGCGCGGTTATAAGCCCGAAGCGCATCGACGTGAAACAACGCGCCGTGGATTTGAGGCGCCTCGCCTTCCTCGCCCATTGTTACAACTGGAATGAACTGGCGGCTGGTTTCTTCAAATATTGGCATCGCCGTTTCGAGCGTTGCGTTGCGTTCGATCCAGTGGCCTGCTTCGATGGCTTCCCATATCGCGTCATCGGGCGCAGCACGAGGATCGTCAGGCGCTCGCATCACGTTTGCCACGCGGAACATTGACAGCAAGTAAGCTTGCGGACCTGCCGCCAAATGTATGTTTCGCCGCTCAAGCTGAGTCAGGAAAAAGGACCTGTCGACCAGCCTTGAAGCAAGCGCAGTCGAAAGCGAAACCGCCACCATCACCGCAAGCCCGGTCTGCCAGTCGCCGGTAAGTTCGAAAACGATCAACGTCGTCGAAATTGGCGCCCCTAGAACGGCCGCAGCCACAGCACCGACACCTGCTAACGCATATAGCGTCTCGGATCCCGAAACATTGGGTAAAATGCTTGTTGCGATTTGACCGAATGCAAGTCCCAAAAGAGCGCCAACCATAAGCGATGGCGAGAAGACCCCGCCGCCCATGCGGCCCGCCATCGTAATCGCAACCGCGGCAACTTTAAGCGCACAAAACACCACCGCTTCATGCAGCAGCAGGTTCCCGGTAAGTGCAGCACTTGTCGTTTCATAACCGACCCCGATGATATGAGGAAAAAAGATTGCCAGTGCCCCAAGCATTGCGCCCGCCAGTGCGGGGCGTAACGGGCGAGGCAAACCCGTTTTGTGCTGCACATAACTGCCAAGATCATCGGCCCAGAATATTGTGCGCATCATAAATACTGCGACCAAACCTGAAAGCAGCCCGAGTATCAGGAAGGCGGGCAACTCGACATAGAAAGCCAGCGCACCTTCTTCCACCAGCACGAATTCCGTTACATCGCCGAATGCCAAACGGTTGATGACGGCCCCTGCAGCCGAGGCAATCACAATCGGAGCAAAGGCATGAACAGCAAAGTGGCGCAACACGACTTCCAGCGCAAAAAGCGCACCCGCAATGGGTGCATTAAAAGAAGCTGATACGGCCGCGGCCACTGCGCATCCTAAAAGGTCGCGGCCGGTTATCCCGTCCGCTGCAATCCGGTCAGAAATCCATGTTGATATAACTGCCGCCAGGTGCACAACCGGGCCTTCGCGGCCAGTTGAGCCACCGGTTCCAAGTGTAATCATCGATGCCGCAGCGGAGGCCAGACCTTCTTTCGTCTCAACCCGCCCGTCGTGCAGGGCCGAACCTTCAATGACATCTGCAACGGAGCGAACCCGACCGTCGGCAGTGAACCGGTTTAAGATAAGCCCAACAATCAAGCCCCCAAAAATCGGAATGATCAAAATGACGTACCAAGGCAGAGTTTCAGCAAACGAGTGAATCAGACGGATATTTTCTGTTCCATAAAGAGTTTGCTGAATCCAAGTGATGCCCTTGCGAAATATCAACGCGGCGAATCCGGCGGCGATGCCGATCAAAAGCGCAATGAACCAAAACTGGACACCGCTTGGACCGCGATGGCGAAGAACGCGCCAACCCGACTTGATGGCGGCCACTCCATCGTTGATCTGGCTTCCGATCCTGGAAGTGCGGGGGGCGTCCATTGCAGGCATCCCGCCCGGGCGACCCATAACTTCGCGATCGGAGGCCCGGGCACCGTAACGCGAACCGCACTCTGCTCGTCCGGCGCGGATACGGCTTTGGTAGGTCAGGCG
>JBPCWO010000250.1:0-5355 GCA_051009475.1 Boseongicola sp. | reverse complement strand
GGGGAGGTGTTCTGCGAGGTAGCGTCCTTCTTCTACTGACTGCCACCGATCTCCGCTTCTGTGAAGAACAAGTGTTGGGACATGAACCGCCGGTAGAATTGCGCGGACATCGATCTCTGCGTTCCAGTCCCAGATAGAAATTGCGGCCTTTGGGCTGGCGGAGTTCCGCAAATATGCCGCAAACCAATCTCGCGTTTCCTCGTCATTTGCCAAGCTTGGCGCACCATCGGACAGATCAAATGGCCCACCCCATTCCCGTGCAACTGCATCCAATACCTTGTCGAGTTCATCTCGCGTCGCAGCCCAGGGATAGTCGGGTGCCCAAAGACCCTTTGCAAAGCAACCAAACAGGACAAGTGCCTGCGTTCGCTCCGGATATGTCGCGGCAAAGAGAACGCTCATGTTCCCACCTTCGGAGGTGCCAATTAGGGCGGCGCGCTCGGAACCAACGGCGTCCATCACGGCCCGCACGTCTTCGATGCGTTGTTCCAGAGTCGGGAATCCCGCTTCTCTTTCCGACAGACCCGTGCCCCGCTTGTCAAATCGGATAAGCCGGGCAAAAGAACCCAACCGATCGAAAACTCGTGCGTAGGCAGGTAATTCCCACGCATAGTCGAGATTCGAGACCCAACCCGGCACATACACCAAGTCGAGGGTTCCGCTTCCCGTGACCTGATAGGCAATATCGAGGTCACCACACTTCGCGTAATGGGTTCTTGGACGCATTGCCCAATCATCAGGGAACGCAAGCCAATGGCAAGCCGCATTTGGCGCGAAGCATACTCTAATGAACCATAGACAGGATTGGTCGGTGGTCAAAACCTGTTATGCTTCCGAGCGCGACCAAATCTGAGTGAACCGGAAAAGTCCGGCGTTGGGAGAGTGGGTATGTCGGTTCTTGGAGCTCTTAAACGACTGAGTAAACTCGGATCGACCAGTTACAAAAACCGAAAAGGGTTCAATACCTGGCTGAAATCAAACCCAGATGGATCATACGGGCAATACTACGCGCACCGCGCTAAGGCGCGTTTTGAAAACGGAATACCAAGCGGAAAAACGATTGGTCGCTTCCATCGAATTCCGGAACAGCGCGAGCGGGCTTTGAGGTTTCGCGAAATCCTGAAAAACCTGGGGCTTCGCCAGGAGCACGTCTTGGTTGATTATGGCAGCGGGTCACTTTTCATCGGTGAAGTTCTGATGGAATATCTGAATCCGGGCAACTACATCGCCATGGACACAATCGACCATTTCTATCGCGAAGCGCTTGCCGATATGGACCCCGATTTTGTTGCTAGTCGACAGCCAACCACCCTGACAATTTCTGACGATACCCTCGACGAAGTTCGCGAACGCGATCCAGACTTCGTTTTTTCTTCGGCGGTTTTGCAGCACGTCCCGAGACATCTGATTGCCGACTACTTCTCCAATATGATCCACATCGCGAATGGAGGTCGAATTCTGATCCATCATCAGGTCGCATCGCGAATGAACAGCACTCAATACAGTTGGAGATACACCGAAGATCAACTACGGCGTGACGCCGAGTCGCTGGGCTGCCGAATTCAATTCGCAGTAGGAAAGGGAGACATCGCAATTGGCAATAATCTCTTTGAATTGATCAAACTCTGAGAGTTTATAGAGAACCAAATGCGCGGCGCTGGTTCCAAGCGGGAAGTCGTCAGGGCCATCTTAGAAGCATTTCTCGGTTCTGAAACAGAACACAATTGCAAACCACTCCTCTATGGGCGAAGTATCCGAAACAGTGGCGACTGAAGGCAGGCAAGCTGCGGAATTCGTAATAGTGGAAGCGGTGGCGGTTAATCCAACCATTCAGCAACTTCTTCAACTTCAGGAACATATCAAAGCCCATTAAAAGACGTGTTGATGGCAGAAAACCGAGCTGAGACGCTTGCCATTTGACGATTGAATTTACGTTTGCGCGCGACATATCATTGAACGCAGCAAGCGCTACCGATGTGGAGGGCCGGACCAATAGATCTAATCCAAGTCGTATTTTTGGATCCGGTCATCAATCAGTTGCGTGCAACCGGCGCGCCAGTGGACCGTTACCTGCGGTTCGCGCGGCTTGATGCCTTCGATATGCACGATCCAATGGCTTTTGTACCTGCAAAGCTGGTTCACGAATTTCTTGATAATATTGGACGCAAAGAACTTTCGCAGAGTGCGGCCCAGGATCTGGAAGCGGGTTTTCGTTTCCAAAATATGAAGCATTTTGGCGAGGGAGTCCTGACGGCTCCATCGATGTTAACGGCGGTTTCTCGTGCCGCCGATCCACGGGGAACAATTAACACCCAAAATTTCGTTGAGATGGAAATCAAGGGAGCAACCGCGACGATTACAGACCGGTACGAACACACTCCGGGGCGAAGCCAACGTTTAATCGAGACGCTGTCTTTGTGTCTTATGCTGGATGGCGTAGTTCAGTTTGGGGGACGAAATTGTCGGCCCTTAGCGTTGGAGGTCACTGCAGACCATCTTCTGACTCACACGATTCCCATCGACCTTAGCGATGCAAAAATATCGTTCAACAGACCTTCGAACCGGGTCACGTTTCCGGCGGCTTGGTTGGCGAAAAGTCCTCGAAACGCATCGCCGGCTACCAACTCCCCAAACTGGGCTCCAGATGAAGATTATTCCTCGAGACTGATGGCATTCTTTGACGGAATGGAACCCGGGCGTCGCCCCAATCTTGAGTTCACTGCAGAATGTTCCGATGTATCTCCGCGCAGCATTCAAAGGCGGTTGCAAGAGGAAGGCACCAGCTTTTTTGATCTGCTCGACCAATGGTCGTTTGGAACGGCGCTAGAGCTGATTGGCAAACCCAATTACACGATATCCGAGGTGTCCGAACGGCTGGGCTATAGCTATCCGGCCCATTTCTCTCGATCATTTCAGCGTTGGGCCGGGCAAAGCGCAACGGAATATCGCGAAAACCTGTCTTGAGATTTCACGATTTGGCGTGAAATGGTAAGCACCCTGCATTAAGAATCGTGCATTCTGATCATTGACCCGGTTGCCTAGAGCCAAGGCTGTCGTGCGCAGTCTTTGTTTACCAATTGGAGGGACCATGAATCGCTTTAGATCTATTTGCTCCGCTGCAGTTTTAGCATTGAGCGCAAACCAAGTAGAGTCAGCTGAGGGCGGATTCAGTTTCTATTTGCCTGGTGCCTTGGGGGATATCATTTTGGCATTGCCGCCAGAACCCGGTTTGCTGTTTGCGAATACAGGCTACTTTCAAAGCGGCTCTGCGGGCAGCGCAGTTTTGCAGGGCCAGGTGAACCTTGATCTCGACCTGACGCTCGCAGTCGATGTAGTCACGGTCAGCTATACCTTTCCCGAGACGGTTCTTGGCGGCCGGTACACAATCGGCGCGTCGATACCATTTGGATATGCGGATTTGTCAGCGACGGTTGGGCTTCCCGGAGGCGGCACGATCGCAGCCAGTGACGATGCATTCCAGATCGGTGACATCGCGTTTGTCCCCATTCAACTGAATTGGAGCAAGGGCAACTATTCCTTCAAGTTCGCCGAGACAATTTTTGCACCAACAGGCGGCTATGATGTTGACGACGTCGTCAATCTGGGACTGAACCACTGGGGTTTAGACACCGCCTTCGCCATGACATATTTCAATCCGGAAACCGGCAGAGAATTTTCGATCGCGCCCGGAGTTTTGATCAACTCGACCAATGACGATACCGACTATAGAACGGGAACCGAGTTCCACGTCGATTTCACCGCCAATCAATTCCTGTCCGAAACATTCGCGGTGGGTATTCGCGGCTATTATTATAACCAGTTGAGCGGTGATAGCGGGACCGGTGCTGTTCTGGGCGATTTCCAAGGAGAGGCTTTCGGAGTCGGCCCGGGGTTCGTCTGGGTGCCCAAATCCGGGGGCGGCAATTTGACGATCCTCGGCAAGTGGATTCACGACTTTTCCTCCACGAATAGATTTGAGTCCGATTACGCTACTATTACAGCCGCCTGGACGTTTTAGGGCCCAGCCGCACAATGGGAAAAATTGCAATGAACACACGGAAACTATCCGCGCTGGTCGCCGCATTCGCGGCATTGATCGGTGTTATCACACCGACCCCCGGCCGCGCTCAGGACAATCCCAATATCGTGCTGATCATGATGGACAATTACGGCTGGGGCGAACCGGGAGTATACGGTGGCGGTGTATTGCGCGGCGCACCTTCACCCAACCTTGACCAACTGGCGTCGGAAGGCATGCAGTTGCTGAACTACAATGTTGAAGCTCAGTGCACGCCGTCCCGGGCCGCAATCCTAACCGGGCGCTATGCGATCCGCACTGGCAATGCCTCGATCCCTGTCGAAACTCCGATTTATGGGTTGACGCAGTGGGAGTACACGATGGCAGAGATGCTGTCGGACGTTGGGTATGACACGGCGATGTTCGGCAAATGGCATCTCGGTCATACCGAGGGACGTTTTCCAACGGATCAGGGGTTTGACGAATGGTACGGCATTCCAAATTCATCGGATGAAAGCGGCTGGGCCGACGACACCCGTTTTCGCGGCGATGTCCATCCCTTTGCGGTGCTGGAACAGGTGATGGAGGCAAAGAAGGGCGAGACGCCGCAGAATGTGAAACTTTACGACACTGAGGCGCGCACTTTGATCGATGGCGAGATCACCGAGAAGGCAATCGATTTCATGCAGCGCAAGGCAGAAGGCGATGCGCCGTTTTTCCTTTATTTGCCATATACCATGACCCACATGCCGGTTTATCCGGCCCCTGAATTTGAAGGTGCGACACGAAATGGCGATTTCGCGGACGTTCTACACCAGACGGACGTTTATGTTGGGCGCCTGCTGGCCGCAGTAGATGAACTGGGCATTGCGGACGACACGGTATTCATCTTCACCTCTGACAACGGCCCCGATCCGACGACACCGCACACCAGCTTTGCTGGACCATGGAGTGGATCGTATTTCACTGGCAAGGAAGGAAGCCTTCGGGTTCCGTTCATTGTGCGATGGCCCGGCAATATCCCGGCAGGCAGCGTCAGCAACGAAATCGTTCACCAGATGGACTTGTTCCCGACGGTTGCACGGATCGTAGGCGCGGAATTACCGGACGACCGGATTATTGATGGCGTCGACCAATTGGAATTCTTCAACGGCCAGCAGACGAACTCAAATCGCGAACATGTCATCGTCTATGTCGGCAACGACCTTTTTGGTGTGAAATGGCGCAATTACAAAATGATGAATAAGGAAATCGACCAGGCATTTGCCGATCCGACGCGATCCTATGGCGTGCCGCTGATCTATGATCTGCATGTCGATCCGAAAGAAGCGCATCCG
>JBPCWO010000249.1:0-3258 GCA_051009475.1 Boseongicola sp. | reverse complement strand
GGCGTGGACAACGTGCCTGACAGTTCAGAAAACAAATAATCTACCTGCCGCTCACGGGGAAGAGGACAGAACCAAGGGCGGCTGAAATGGCTGATGCAGGTTTTCCGGCGGCTAAAGATGATGCTGCGAACAGCATCAGCCAGCGACTAGCAAACAATCTCGCATGTGTCGTTTGAAATTGTCTCGACCCAAGAACTGCCAGTTAGGATCGGCCGCTTGCAGGTTGTCTATTGATCCAGAATTTTGCGAACGTAGCCTTGCGTTTCCTTGTATGGTGGTACGCCGCCATACTTTGTCACCGCCTCTGGTCCGGCGTTGTACGCCGCCAGGGCTAGACGCCAGGATCGAAACCGCCGGTACTGCGTTGCAAGATACCGAGCGCCACCATCTAGGTTTTGCTCGGGGTCGCGTGGGTCAACGCGAAGTGCGCGCGCTGTCGCCGGCATAAGTTGTGCCAGGCCAATTGCTCCCTTGTGCGAGCGCGCACTGGGGTTCCAACCGGACTCTTGCTGCACCAGGCGCAGAAACAAATCTTCCGGCACGCCATAGCGTCGAGCAGCCGAGCGGGCGGCTTGCAAATAAACTCCACGGTAGTTTCCACCGAAAGCAGGAAGGCTACCCGGCACACCGGGCACAAGAAGTTCCCGCGGTTGTAAGCGAACTGAATTGGCGTATTGCTGCGCCGCACGGCTGTCCAAAACACCGGTTTGGCGCGCAAAAAGATTCTTTCGCGCCTTAGAGGTCATCAGGTCCGCTGCCGAGACGTCGGCCGCGAACACCACACCAATACTGATAATCAGCGCCCCCAGCTGACGCATTCAACATACTCCGTAAGAACCAATCACCATTTCTAAGTAATTTTTTCGGGGATTTCCAGAGTGGTGACGTTCATGCCTTGTTAACCCTACGCGGCCAAGTGATAGTCTCGGCGCATTCAAGCAAGATTCGATCGGAGTATTGGCATGGCGGGTTCGGTGAACAAGGTGATCCTGGTGGGTAATCTGGGGCGTGACCCCGAGGTGCGCACATTCCAAAACGGCGGCAAAGTATGCAACTTACGAGTCGCCACATCCGAGCGTTGGAAAGACCGAAACACGGGCGAACAGCGAGAAAGGACAGAATGGCATTCCGTTGCGATTTTTTCAGAACCTCTGGCAAGAACTGCTGAACAATACTTGAAAAAAGGTTCGAAGGTCTTTCTGGAAGGTCAGCTGGAAACCCGCAAATGGCAGGACCAGTCTGGCCAAGACCGTTATTCTACCGAAGTCGTGCTCCGGCCCTACAACTCGACCATGGTGATGCTTGATGGCCGCGGCGACAGTGGCAGTGGAGGTGGCGGCGGCTACGGTGAAGACCGGGATTTCGGTGGCGGACAATCGTCGAGCCCGGCACCGGCTGGCGGCGACCTGGACGATGAAATTCCATTCTGAGGCTTGCGCCTGACACGTCAAATCAAGCACTTAGAGAGAGAATGTTTCGCACGCGAAACACCTTAACATCTTGGTAAGGTGTATGAATTATTGCTGAACGCGGCGCTCGATGGCTTCGTTTAATACATCGCGCACGATCTCGTGGCTAACATCGGGCGTCACGAAAGCCTCACCGATTCCACGCGCCATTACAAACCGCAGCGTTCCGGCAATAACTTTTTTATCCTGCGCCATCAGCTGAAAAAGCGCATCCACACCGGGCAGTTCGCCGGGGATGTCAGCAAGGTCCGTTTTCATTCCCATCGCCCTTAGATGCGCACGAACCCGACTCGGATCCTCCTGCGAACAAAATCCAGCTCGGGCAGACACGTCGAACGCCAGTGCGCAGCCTATGGCAACTCCCTCGCCATGCAACAGTCTGTTAGAGTATCCCGTTGCCGCCTCGAGTGCATGACAAAACGTGTGCCCCAGGTTCAAAAGCGCCCTGTCGCCAAGTTCGGTTTCGTCCCGCACGACAATGTCAGCTTTCATTTGCACCGAGGTACGAACTGCCTCGGCGCGCAGGTCAGAATCTCCGGCAGCCAAGGCCAGGCCATTCTTTTCAAGCCAGTCAAAGAACTCGGCATTCCCCAAAAGCCCGTATTTCACCACCTCGCCATAACCCGCCAGAAAATCGCGCTCAGTCAGCGAGTTGAGAGTGTCGATGTCCGCAAGAACCAGCGATGGTTGATGAAACGCGCCAATCAGGTTTTTGCCGTGCAGGGAATTGATTGCGGTCTTGCCGCCAACTGAACTGTCAACCTGCGCCAGTAGTGACGTTGGCACCTGAACATAACGCACACCGCGCCTTAATATGGCAGCAGCAAATCCAACAAGATCGCCGATCACACCGCCCCCAAGCGCAATCACAACATCCTGACGCTCGAGCCGGTCTTGCAACAGCCATTCAACACATTGCGACAGATGCTCCCAGCTCTTAGTCGTTTCGCCTTGCGGAAGTTCCAGAACAGATGCGGTGATATTCTCCCGTGCAAGTCCCTTTAACAGCGCATCTAAATGCAACGAGGCAACATTTTCTTCCGTGATTACAGCCACATGAGGTCGCTGTAACAATGGCGCAATTTCAGCCCCCGCATGGCTGAGCAAGCCGCAACCGATGCGAACATCATATGCGCGTTCACCAAGCTGTACTTGCACAGTGGTTGTGGCCATCAGTTGGTCTCCAGAACGTCATCTCGCGTCAGCAGACTTTCTATCACGCGATCGGTCATTACCTCGATTGCGTAAGCGGGCTGCGCATCAACAACAAGAGCCGCCTTGGCGTATTCGGGATTTCGGGCGTCAAATAACTCGGCCAGCTTCTTCTTAGGATCCCCCGTAAGCAAAAGCGGGCGTGTCGATTTGTGCTTCACACGGCTCCAAAGTAGGTCGAGATCGGCCCGCAGCCACAGTGAAATTCCGTAGTTGGCAATTGCTTCACGGTTAATTTTCTGAAGGAACGCCCCGCCGCCCGTCGACAAAATGCCCGTTTCCGACGTTAGCAGCCGTTGGATCACCTCGGCTTCTTTACGTCGAAAAAAATCTTCGCCTTCACGCTCAAATATCTCGGCAATCGACAAGTTGGATGCCGCTTCAATCTCTGTGTCGCTATCAAGAAATGGGACGTCAAGTCGCCGCGCCAACGCTGTTCCGATGGCGGATTTGCCTGCGCCCATCATCCCCACCAGTACAACAGTTTTTTTTAGCCGGAATGGCAAAACGGCAGCGTCCCGCTTATCTTTCATGTCCAGCGACCTGAATGGCGTGATCTTGGTCGAAAGACCAGTTA
>JBPCWO010000248.1:0-6460 GCA_051009475.1 Boseongicola sp. | reverse complement strand
GGCATTGGCCGCGCACCGGAAATCCGGACTTGGCCAGTTAATTGCCGCCTGAACACGCAAGGACTACCCAAATGAAACGCGAGTTCAAATATTCAAACTACGCTGCAATCGTCATAGGCGCGCGCTGCGCGGGTTCCACGACCGCTATGTTGCTCGCTCGCCAGGGTGCCCGCGTTCTGCTGGTTGACCGCGAAACGGACATACAGGACACGCTATCCACGCATGCCCTGATGCGCCCGGCGGTTTCGCTTCTGGATGAGTGGGGTCTGATCGACGAAATCGCCGGCGAGACGCCAGCGGTGCGGAATACTCAGTTTCATTACGGAAGCGAGCGTATCGACATCCCAGTCAAATCGAGCGGGGCCGCTGAGGGTCTTTATGCGCCGCGCCGTTGGCTGCTGGATCGGGTCTTACGGGAATCTGCCGTGGATGCCGGAGCCGAGTTGCACACCGGAACGTCGTTCATCGACCTTAGCAAGGATGTATCTGGTCGAGTTACGGGCGCGGAACTCGTCAAGACTGACGAGACCGTCCGGCATGTGTTTTCGGACATTGTCATCGGTGCCGATGGCCGTCTTTCGAAGGTGGGCGAGTGTGTTGGTGCCCGAAATCTTCTGACATCCGTTGAACGGTCCGCGACGGTCTATACTTACGTCGATGGTCTTCGGAACGAGGGCTATCGCTGGTACTACGGCAATCGCAATGCTGCAGGTTTGATCCCGACAACAAACGGAGCGCATTGTCTGTTTACTTCCTGCTCTCCCGCAGAGCTTGGCGACCGGTTTCGCGAAGATGCTTCCGGCGGCGTGCTGAAGATCCTCGCCAACGGGGAGCCAGAGATTGCAGACGAGCTTGCCGCACGTGGCCCTATTGAACGGATGCGCCGGTTTCCGGGCGCGCCCGGGCATTTGCGCGAATGCGCCGGTCCCGGCTGGGCTCTGGTCGGCGATGCCGGGTATTTCAAAGATCCTGCGACCGCCCATGGTATCACCGATGCGTTCCTTGATGCCAGTCGCCTGGCCGAGGCTCTGAGCTGCACGCCTGACGACGCTCAATCCTATCAGCGCGAGCGCGACCATTTCGCGCCGAGGTTTTTTAATATCACGCAGAAAATCGCCTCGCTCGACTGGGATTTTGAACGGCTGAAGTCACTGCACCTTGAACTGACGGCCTGCATAAAGGCCGAACAGCTGACCATACCCAGCAACCAGCAATCGCTTGCTGCAGCAGCATAAGGACTAAATACATGACCGCCCCACTGAAAAAACTCGAACCTGATACGCCTGTCGGATCACTCGATCTGGACTTCGAAGACCTGAAAGTTGCCGGGCTTTTTGGGCCCAAGAGCTCGATCCTGGACACAGTCGGCCGAACACCAATTGTCCGCCTGAACCACATAGCACCGAAGAATGTTTCGGTTTTTGCGAAACTTGAGGCGTTTAACCCCCTTGGATCGGTCAAGGATCGGCTGGCGCTCAGCATCATCGACGATGCAGAACGATCCGGCGCGTTGAAGCCAGGACAAACGGTCGTCGAGGCAACGTCGGGTAACACCGGTCTTGGCCTGGCTATGGTTTGTGCGCAGAAAGGGTATCCGCTTGTCATCGTTATGGCCGAAAGCTTCAGCATCGAGCGCCGCCGGCTAATGCGATTTCTTGGTGCCAAGGTCATCCTAACGCCTGCGTCTGAAAAAGGTTCTGGGATGCTCGCGAAGGCAAAGGATCTGGCAGATCAGCACGGCTGGTTCCTTGCCAACCAGTTTGCAAATCCGGCCAACAGCGCTGTCCACGCCCGCACGACTGCAGTCGAGATCCTTGCCGATTTCCAGAACAGCCCGCTCGACTATTGGGTCACCGGTTTTGGTACCGGCGGAACTCTGCGCGGTGTCGGAGAGGTGCTGCGTCGCGAAAGCCCCGACACACAGATCGTCGTTGCTGAACCCGACAACTCTCCAATACTAGCCAGCGGCCTCGGGAACGACGGGCCAGACGGGTACAGTCACTCTGGCTTTCGTCCGCACCCGATGCAGGGCTGGTCGCCAGACTTTCTGTCACGGTTTGCTTTGGAGGCGCGGGGCGCCAATATGATCGACCGGTTCCTGGGTATTGCGGGCAGCGACGCTATCGAAACCGCTAAAAATCTGGCGGCGCGCGAAGGTATCCTTGCCGGCATCACCGGCGGTGCAACTGTCGCCGCGGCGCTTGAGGTTGCCAAGACCGCGCCGGACGGGTCCCGCATTCTGGCGATGGTCCCGGATACTGGCGAGCGTTATATGTCCACGCTCCTTTTCGACGGTATCGAAGCGGATATGACCGCCGAAGAACACGAAATCTCGCGTTCGACCAAGGGTTGTCGCTTTGATCAGTCAACCGCCAAACTGGCCGCCGCTGGCCCAAAGAAACCTGTCACGGTTGATCCGAAAGCCGCAGCGTTTGTGGCAAACGAGGTCACCGGACCCGGGGAACCTATCGTGGTCTTTGCACTTGAATGGTGTGAGTTCTGTTGGTCAGTACGTCGATTGTTCGAGGCGCTGGGAGTGTCCTACAATTCAGTTAACCTTGATGCCGCCTCGTTTGCCGGAGGACAGGAATTTGCTGGCAAAGTGCGCATTGCGCTACACGACATCACCGAAGTGCCAACTATCCCCCAGGTTTTCATCGGTGGTGAACACTTCGGTGGCGCAACCGAGACGTTCGACGCATTCAACAACGGCCAGTTGCAAAAAATGATGGAATCCTTCGGCAAGGAATATACCCAACCCAATATAGAGGATGCATATTCCCTTCTGCCTGCCTGGACGCAACGTCGCTGACCAAAAATCTGGTGCGGCGAGGGCAAAGCTCGCCAGATACAAAGCATTTTGGCGGATACCGCAGATTGATCGAGTGTCGGGAAAGGGCACTGAGCTTCCTTTCATTGCGGTTGCTGCTGAGGTGCGCTTTTGCAAACCCAAGCTAGTTGCGGAATCGTGCTCCTAAATTGGGACAATGGTATTATTATTGACTAGCCGTCCTTTGCCGCTGCAACATCTGCAAGCGTAGAATCGAAGGATGATTCCAGCATGCAGATCGTTCATCAAAGTCCGACAATGCGCCGGACAACTGGCTGCGATCTTGTAGTTTAGCGCGCAGGGTCACTACGCCTGACTGCAGAGAAATCTGAACCCATTCGGTTTTCCAAATATGATCAATAATCCCGATTTGCGCCTAGCGAGCGATATTGGCGGTACGTTTACCGATACTGTGCTAATGGACAACAATTCGCGTTTGCTGGGCTCGACAAAAACGCCGACAACTCCGGACAAGCCAGCGCTGGGTGCGCTTGAAGGCGCGCGTCGCGTGCTTCGAGATGCGAAATCCGATTGGGCTCAAGTATCCCGGCTGATCCATGGTACAACTCTTGCCACCAACGCCTTGATCGAGCGGCGCGGCGCCACCGTCGCCACGATAACGACAAGCGGTTTTCGCGACATCCTCGAAATCGCGTACGAGCGACGCTACAGCCAATACGCGATTGACCTGGTGAAACCCGACTTGATCGTGCCGCGTGAAAGGGCACTGACCATCGGCGGGCGCATGAATGCAAAGGGGCGTGAGCTTGTCGCGCTGGATGAGTTGGCGGTGTCGAAATTAGTGGACGATCTTAGCGAGGCCGGCGCCGAGGCAGTCGCGATATGTTTGCTGCACGCCTATGCAAATCCCGAACATGAGCTGCGCCTTAAACAGCTTCTTGAGGCGGAAATGCCCGGGTTGGTCGTGTCTCTCAGCCATGAAGTCAGCCCAGAAGCGCGTGAATTCGACCGGCTCTGCACCACGATAGCAAACGCCTATATTCAGCCGCTAATGGCCGGATACCTAACTGATTTCCAATTACGTTTCAGGGAAGAAGGTCTGAAATGCCCGATCTTGATGATGACGGCGGGCGGTGGCATGACCACTATCGAAACATCTGCGCGATTGCCAATCCGGCTGGTCGAATCAGGGCCCGCCGGAGGCGCGATCCTTGCTGCCAGGATTGCCAAAGAAATTGGCGAAAAGCAGGTGCTTTCCTTTGATATGGGCGGTACCACCGCCAAACTATGTTTGATCGATGATTTTCGCCCGCAGACGGCGCGAAAATTTGAAATATCCCGGGCCGAGCGTTTCGTTAGGGGCTCGGGCATGCCGGTGCGCATTCCGGTTATTGAGATGATTGAAATCGGTGCGGGCGGCGGTTCTATTGCCGGCATCGACCGACTTGGCCGCTTGAAAGTCGGCCCTCAAAGCGCTGGGTCAGATCCCGGCCCGGCAGCATTCGGCAAGGGTGGAACTCTGCCCACCGTGACCGATGCGGATGTATCCCTGGGCTATATTGACTCGATGAGTTTCGCCGAAGGGCGGCTTGAGATTGATCCGCAAGCAGCAAATGTCGCATTGACCGAGCATGTCGGCCACAAGCTGGATCTGGACGCGGCTAATGCCGGGTTTTCGATCAGCGAAATCGTCGACGAAAATATGGCCGGTGCCGGACGCATCCACGCCGCAGAATCGGGCAAAGATCTGAGTTCGCGACTGATGATCGCCTTTGGCGGTAACGGTCCGCTTCATGCAACCCGCGTCGCTCGGCGCGCGCAGGTGCGACGCATCTTAATCCCGCGAGACCCCGGAGTCGGTTCGGCTGTTGGGTTTCTCCTAGCGCCAGTCTCTTTCGAAATTATCCGAACGCGTTATGCCACGTTAAATACGCTCGACGTTCAAGGGCTGAACGGGTTTTTCGACGACATGGTGAAAGAGGCCACAGACGTGGTGCGCGCAGGTGCTGCGTCAGGGGATCTGTCTCAGCGTCGTGTGGCGTTTATGCGGTATCATGGCCAGGGCCATGAGATCGAAATTGAGTTGCCGAACAGAGCACTGGAGCAGCCCGATATCGTGTCGCTGTGCAGCGCCTTTGAAACTGAATACAAAAGGCAATTCAGTCGAGCCGTACCCGGCATGACAATCGAAGTCCTCAATTGGGGCCTGTTGTTATCGTCGCAAGCCCCGCCGTTTGAACAACGCCCCGAGGCTTCCCCCGGCAAGACACTCAATCCCGACAAGCATTGCGACATCATCTGCGACATCACCGGCCAAAGACGGCTGGCTGGGATATTTAATCGGAAAGAACTTCGGGCGGGCGACAAACTGCAGGGACCTGCGCTTGTTATCGAGTCACAAACCACAACTCTGGTCAGCGCGGATTTTCGCGCTGACGTCGACGGATACGGCGATATCTGGCTAAACCGTGAACAGGAGACACGGACGTGACGATTTCAGATACCCGCTTGCAGGTGATGTGGAACCGGCTTCTGGCGGTGGTAGAGGAGCAGGGCCAAGCGTTGATTCGCGCTGCCTTCAGCCCCATCGTGCGCGAATGCGGGGACATATCGGCCGGGATATTCGACTTCCACGGACTGATGTTGGCCCAAGCCGTGACCGGCACGCCGGGGCATATCAACACGATGGCTGAGGCGGTGAAATTCCTGCGCACACAGTTTTCAGTTCAAGAGATGAAGCCAGGCGACATTTACATGACCAATGATCCTTGGATCGCGTCGGGGCATTTAAATGATTTCCTGCTGATGATGCCGGTTTTTCACAAAGGCCATGTGGTGGGGTTTACTTCTTGTACCTCGCATCTGGTCGATCTCGGTGGGCTTGGTATGGGGCCGGAAGGGTCTGATATCTTTGACGAAGGCCTGCTTATTCCGCCTTGTAAACTGGTCAACGAGGGCGAAGTGAATGCACTTTTGATGGAAATCGTAAAGGCGAACTCGCGGGAGCCGATCGCCAACGAAGGCGACATTTATGCGCTGATTGCTTGTTGCGAGGCTGGCGCAACTCGCCTTTGCCAGATGCTCGAGGAATTTGGCGTCGAAGACCTATCGGAATTGTCGGACTACATCATCGAAACCTCGCGCCGCGGAACGCTCGAAGCGATTGGTGAACTGCCGAAAGGAACGTGGCGCAGTATGCTCAAGGTCGACGGATACGGTGCTGAGATCGAATTGCACGCCCATCTGACCATTGCTGAAGATCATTTATTGCTGGATTTCGAAGGGACCGCCGCCTGCGTCGCAAAGGGCATCAATGTGCCGCTGAACTATGCCGCTGCCTATTCGATTTTCGCACTCCGTTGTATCATCGGGCCGGATGTCCCCAACAATGCCGGCTCGCTGGAACCGTTTCGGGTGACTGGACCGAGGGGCTGCATTCTTAACGCACAGCCCCCGGCTCCGGTGGCCATGCGTCACACGTTGGGGCAGATGACGCCGGACCTGGTCTACGGCTGCCTGTCCCAAGCTCTGCCGGATATTGTTCCCGCTGAGGGGGCTTCCTGCATGTATGATCTTCCTCTGCGCCATGTCGCCGGGGCCGCGGAAAAGGGGCATGAGCAGTTTGCGCTCGAATTGGTTTTTAACGGTGGCACAGGCGCACGACCCGAT
>JBPCWO010000247.1:0-10013 GCA_051009475.1 Boseongicola sp. | reverse complement strand
ACAGCGGCTTTAATATAAACATGCCGCCCTTCATTGCGTTTGCGGCTAGCAGCACTTCGGGGACAAAGAGGATCCCATCGCGGAAGTCGTTTCCGACGATCGTCATGCCTCCGACCAGCGCTTCGGTCAAAACACGATATGGTTCCCACTTGCGTTCAAGCAGGATATTGACGCCTTCTTCAATCTCTTCCTTCAGACCATCATAAAGATCGTCATGCATTTGCAGGACAAGCTCTTCGTCGCCCAATTCGCTTAGGACAATATCGTCTTCTTCGTCGGCCATGACCCTGCTCCTCAAGGACAGCACACTCGCCATATTGAAGAGTCTCTTGCGCGACAATGGCTTCTGCGACTGTTCGATTAGCGACAGACGACGTGCCATTGCCGACCATAGTATACCGTGACGACAGTATTTCCCCTGGTATGAGTTCGATTTGTCACTGTATCACTGGTATTTGTTCACTTTTTGTTCTAGATTGTCAAAATGCCTTCCCGCCCTTCACACTCCGCTGATCCTCTCGCTCGCGGTCGCGCTTCCCAGTCTAATCGGGTTGGCCGATACGAACGCCATGACCGCGATCTCGTCGACGATGGTTGGGACATTGATGAGGACTTACCGCCAGTTCGAACCGAAGTGACATTTGAGCGCCCACGCAAGATCATAACGCGGAATACGTCGCCCGACTTATCGTTTGACCGATCGATCAATCCTTATCGCGGCTGCGAGCATGGTTGCATCTACTGTTTTGCGCGACCGACGCATGCCTACCTCGGTATGTCGCCCGGCCTCGACTTTGAGACTCAGTTGATCGCCCGACCAGAAGCGCCTGAAATGCTTGAAGTGGAACTGCGCGCAAAATCGTACCGTCCGGACACAATTGCGATCGGCACCAACACAGACCCATACCAACCAATCGAGCGCGATCATAAGATCATGCGGCGCATCCTTGAGGTCTTACGCGATTTTCGACACCCGGTCGGTGTGGTTACCAAAGGCACTCTGATTGAACGCGACGCTGATATACTCGGAGAAATGGGTCGGCAGGGGCTGGCGCGAGTTGGCATTTCGGTAACGACGCTTGATCCAAAACTTTCGCGGGCGATGGAACCGCGCGCGCCATCACCTGCGCGCCGACTGCAAACCGTCAGGCGGCTGACCGAAGCCGGTTGCCCAGTGCGGATCATGGCCTCGCCGATGATCCCGGCACTGACCGACCACGAGATGGAGGCGATCCTAGCAGCCGGAGCCGAGGCGGGAGCTGTGGCCGCCAGCTGGATCATGCTGCGTCTGCCACGCGAAGTCGCGCCGCTTTTTCGCGAATGGCTCGAAGCGAAATTTTCCGATCGCGCGACCCGCGTCATGAACCGGGTCAAGGATACGCAAGGCGGGCGCGACTACGACCCGGAATGGGGTCGACGCATGACGGGGCAGGGTGAGTTTGCAAAACTAATGGCGCATCGGTTCGGCATTCAGATGAAGCGCCTTGGCCTGGCAACAAAACTACCGTCATTACGAACTGATCTGTTTCAGCTTCCGCTTAAGACCGGCGACCAACTCTCGCTTTTCTAAGGAAATGCCAAAAGTCCGCCGCATTTGGGCGATATCTGGCTGCGAAAGGAGCCGTTATGAGCCTACCGCTTATGTTCGGATGTGCGTGGGTTTTGCTGGCAACATTTGTTGCCGCTTTACCGATGCGCCGACAATTTCCGCCTGGGATCGCGTTGTTGATCGCAGCACCTGTGATTTTAAGCTGGATTGCTTGGGAGCACGGGTTTTGGATTTTTGGCGCTGGTTTGATTGCCTTTATCTCGATGTTTCGTCATCCGCTGCGGTATTTTTTGCGACGCACGATGCGTGATAAAGCGGAGATATCCAGTTGACGACGTCACTTTTTCTCGCCTGTCTCTGGGGCGTTCTCGCCAACATTATCGGTATGCTGCCGTCAAAGCACCATCACTGGCCGTCGGCCTACGCGCTGATTGCGATTGGTATTCCGCTGCTCGCATTCGTCGTTTTGCAAAACGGGGTGATTATCGGTATTGTGGTTTTCGCGGCTGCGGCGTCAATCTTGAGATGGCCGGTGCGGTATTTGTTGCGATGGTGTCGCCGCTTTATTGGCGCGCCCGTGGGAGACTAGGGTCTCTCAGGTTTATCTAAAATATGAAGAATACTGGTCATGGTTTAGGCAGAGTGGTAGCCGAATGCCATGATGACCATCAACGACATTCAGGTTCGCGGCAGGCTGACTTCTAACTATGATTTGTCGTCGCTCACATGGCTGCGCGTGGGCGGCCCGGCAGACTGGCTTTTTCTGCCCGCGGACGCCGATGACCTTGCAGATTTCCTGCGTCAGCTTCCCGAAGACGTGGCGATATTCCCGATGGGTGTCGGTTCGAATTTAATTGTCCGCGACGGTGGCCTTCGCGCAGTTGTAATCCGGCTTGGTCGCGCTTTTGCCGGGATTGCCATTGATGGCACACGTCTCACGGCCGGTGCCGGAGCGCTTGATGCCCAGGTTGCGCGAAAAGCCGCCGAGGCGGACCTTGATCTGACATTTCTTAGAACCATCCCCGGCGCGATCGGCGGTGCTGTTCGGATGAACGCCGGTTGCTACGGAAGATATGTGGCGGATCACTTCATATCCGCAGATGCCGTTACCCGTCAGGGTGAATGCGTGACACTGACCGCCAGCAATCTAAATTTTCGATATCGCCAAACCGATTTGCCCGACGGTTGCGTGATCGTTGCAGCAACGTTCGATGCGCCAAAAGGCAAGCATGCTACTCTTGTCGACCGGATGGAGTCGCAACTCGCCAAGCGGAACGCGACCCAACCCACGACGGCATTGAGTGCGGGATCGACTTTTCGAAATCCTGCCGGTTTCAGCTCGACGGGTCGTGCCGACGACAGCCACGACTTGAAAGCCTGGAGGGTTATTGACGATGCAGGCATGCGCGGCGCGACCCGTGGCGGGGCGCAAATTTCGGATATGCATTCGAACTTTTTGGTGAATGTTGGAGGCGCAACGGCGGCGGATCTGGAAAGTCTGGGCGAAGACGTTCGAGAAAGGGTGTTCGAGCACGCGGGAATCAGATTAGAGTGGGAAATCATGAGGGTCGGCGAACCGGCTCCAGAGGCAGACAAGCAGTCCAGCACTGGACACAAAACATAACACGGACCGTTCTGGTCCGGCAAAAGGCAAGTGGCGGGTATGTCGAGCAGGTCTCCCCGCAACGTGGCGGTACTACTAGGCGGAACCTCGGCTGAACGCGAGGTGTCGCTTTCGTCCGGGCGCGAGTGCGCCGCCGCGCTGCAGGAAAGTGGATATGAAGTGACCGAGGTGGATGCGGGTCCGGATCTGGCCGCGCGGCTGTCAGAACTGTCCCCGGATGTTGCATTCAATGCGCTTCACGGCCGCTGGGGCGAGGACGGCTGTGTTCAGGGCATCCTGGAGTGGCTTCGCATTCCCTACACGCACTCGGGCGTATTGGCCTCGGCATTGGCGATGGACAAAGAACGCGCAAAGGCGGTTTATGCCGCGGCCGGAATTCCGATCACGACCAGTGGGCTTTATCCGCGCGATCAGATCGCACGCGCCCATGTGATGGATCCGCCCTACGTTATCAAGCCGAACAACGAAGGATCGTCGGTCGGCATATATATTGTACCCGAAGGCTCAAACGGCCCGCCAGCGATCGCAGAAGACATGCCGGAAACGCTGATGGTCGAATCCTATGTCGCAGGACGCGAACTGACAGTTTCAGTGATGGACGACCGCGCGCTTTGCGTCACCGAGATCGTGACCGATGGCTGGTACGATTATCACGCCAAATACGCTCCCGGTGGTTCAACTCACGTTTTGCCTGCCGGTATTCCAAATGAAATTACTGACGCCTGTCTTTTGTATTCCGAAAGAGCACACCTGGCACTTGGGTGCAAAGGCGTCAGCAGAACAGATTTTCGTTGGGACGATAGCCGCGGATTGCAAGGGCTCGTGACGTTAGAGACAAACACGCAACCGGGGATGACGCCAACTTCGCTGGTGCCCGAGCAAGCAAGCCACAACGACATTTCATTTGCCAAGCTCTGCGACTGGATAGTGAAGGATGCGTCATGCGACCGCTAAGGGATCCCGCCCCGTCGCGTCTAACATATCGATTGAACCGGCTGATGCTGACTCCGGGGTTTCGACTTATTTTGCGTTATGGGATGCCATTACTCTTGATCGCCGCCTGCCTCGGATACTGGGCCTCTGATCCAAAGTGGCGTGAAGCGGCTTCTAACCGACTGGTCGAACTTAGGCACGATATTGAAGGACGGCCCGAATTTTTGGTCCATATGATGGAGGTCGATCAGGCCTCCGAAATCGTTGCAGCCGAAATTCGTACGCGTCTCCCGATCGACTATCCTATTTCTTCGTTTGATCTCGATCTTGATGAAATTCAAGTCGAAATTGAGAGTCTTGATGCCATTGCAAGTGCTTCAGTTTACATAAGAAGCGGCGGCGTATTGAGCGTTGAAGTGCGCGAGCGAAAACCTGTGATGATTTGGCGTCACGGAGAAAAACTGACGTTACTGGACGCTGACGGCCATCGTGTCGCATCAATTTCGGCTCGGTTCGACAGAAGTGATTTGCCGTTGGTCGTCGGGGATGGCGCCGAATACAATGTCGCTGAGGCGCTTTCGATATTTGCCGCGGGCAAAGCCTTTTCCACTCGAACCCGAGGTTTACTCCGCGTTGGCGAAAGGCGTTGGGATTTGGTGTTGGATCGTGAGCAACGGATCATGCTGCCTGAAGCAAATCCAGTTAACGCGTTGAAGAAAGTCATTGAGCTCAACGAGGCGCAGGATCTCCTGGCTCGGGACGTTGCCGCCGTCGATTTTAGAAACCCTCGCCGGCCGGTGTTGCGCCTTACTACAAATGCAATCGAAGCGATGTTGGATGTCCAGATGAACGAGACGAAGGAATTTTTCGATCAATGACCGACCTCTACCAATCTCAACGCGCAATGCGCGAAATGCGCCGCGCCGCCATGCAACGCGGTGTGATTGCGCTCCTAGATGTTGGCTCGTCGAAAGTCGCCTGCCTGATAATGAGATTTGACAGCGAAGTTGGTCTCCCCAGAGACGAGGGGATTGGCAACATGGCAGGGCAAAGCCAGTTTCGTGTGATTGGCGCAGCGACGACACGCTCTAGAGGGGTCGAATTGGGCGAAAGTTGTGCCATCCAGGAAACGGAGCGCGCGATCCGGACCGCTGTGCAAGCTGCTCAAAAGATGGCGAATGTGCGAGTTGATCATGTGATCGCGGCGTTGTCAGGCGGGCAGCCTCGATCCTACGGCTTGGCCGCGACAGTGCCAATCGACGGCGATGTTGTCGATGAACAGGATGTCGCGCGAGTTCTCGCATCCTGTGATGTGCCGGACTACGGAATACATCGTGACATTCTTCATGCTCAACCGGTGAATTTTGCGCTGGATCACCGATCCGGTCTCTTCGACCCGCGTGGGCAAATCGGCCAGCGGCTTGCCTGCGATATGCATATGCTAACGGTGGATACTTCAGTCATCCAAAATTTGATTTATTGCCTAAAGCGCTGCGATCTTGAACTCGCCGGACTGGCATCGACCGCTTATGTTTCGGGAATGGCGGCGCTGGTTGAGGATGAACAGGAACTGGGCGCTGCCTGCATCGACATGGGCGGAGGGACAAGCGGCCTTTCGATTTTCATCAAAAGGCACATGATCTACGCTGATTGCATCCGACTGGGAGGCGATCACATCACGCAGGACATATCTAAAGGTCTGCAAGTTTCGTCCGCCGTTGCCGAGCGGATAAAGACTTTTCATGGCGGCGTCGTTGCTACTGGCATGGACGATCGCGAAATGATTGAGGTTGGGGGTGAAACAGGTGACTGGGAACACGACCGCCGTGCGGTTAGTCGCTCAGAGCTTATCGGGATCATGCGCCCCCGCGTCGAAGAGATTCTTGAAGAAGTGCGAGATCGTTTGGACGCCGCTGGATTTGACCACCTGCCAAGTCAGCAGTTAGTGCTGACCGGCGGAGCAAGCCAGATACCTGGGCTCGATCGTCTTGCTCCAAAAATACTCGGACAAAACATTCGAATTGGACGTCCCTTACGTGTTCAAGGCCTGCCGCAGGCGGCGACCGGCGCTTCGTTTGCCGGAGCCGTCGGCCTCTGTCTTTTTGCCGCGCATCCACAAGACGAGTGGTGGGATTTCGATATTCCAACCGACCACTATGGGTCGCGTTCAATCAAACGTGCAGTGAAATGGTTCAAGGCAAATTGGTAGGCGATCGATTGCGCAGATAAGATTTTTCGAAGACGTCCAATTGCGAATCTGTTAAGTTATCCACAAGGTTCGGAAAGAACCGTTTGAGAGGCGGAGCAGGCCTTCCAGATTTAAATTTCAACCTAGAAGTGTGCCGATTGGCATGCCTTGTGGGCGGATCTGCGTGAGGTTTTTGGGCTAGACCATTGACGTTCCACACGATCTTGCGGTTCGCCCGAGATATTGAGTGAGGCAGTCAAAAAATTGCCATATTTGGTGTCTTTTCGGCGCGAATCGGGGTGACCTAGGGGCGCTCTCGCGGTAATGTCCGACCATCCAACAGGCGGCCCTAAGGGCCGGATGAATACGCCTTGAGCCCGGGGCGAGCACAAAAACGAACAGGCGGACAGAGTAATGACTTTAAATTTGACCATGCCCTCCAACGAGGATCTTAGGCCGAAAATTACCGTATTCGGCGTTGGCGGTGCCGGCGGAAACGCTGTAAACAACATGATCGAAAAAGAGCTTGAAGGCGTAGATTTTGTCGTCGCCAATACTGATGCTCAAGCGCTGCAGCAATCTGTTGCACAGATCAAAATTCAAATGGGCGTTCGTGTCACCGAAGGTTTAGGTGCAGGTGCACGCCCCTCAGTTGGTGCCGCCGCGGCTGAAGAGACCATTGAGGAAATAGTCGATCATCTGGCAGGCGCTCATATGTGTTTCATCACCGCAGGTATGGGCGGTGGGACTGGCACAGGTGCAGCGCCGATTATTGCACAGGCAGCACGTGAGTTGGGCGTGCTGACAGTTGGTGTCGTAACCAAGCCTTTTCAGTTCGAGGGCGCGAAGAGGATGCAGCAGGCCGAAGATGGAATTGATGCGCTACAAAAGATGGTCGACACGCTGATAATTATTCCGAACCAAAACCTTTTCCGTCTCGCGAACGAAAAAACAACCTTCACCGAAGCATTTTCAATGGCGGACGATGTTCTTCATCAGGGCGTGAAGGGAGTGACCGATTTGATGGTTCGTCCCGGTTTGATCAACCTGGACTTTGCCGATGTTCGCGCAGTGATGGACGAAATGGGCAAGGCCATGATGGGAACCGGCGAATCCACTGGCGAAGACCGAGCTGTGCAGGCTGCGGAAAAAGCAATCGCCAACCCTCTTCTCGACGAAATCAGCCTCAAAGGCGCGAAGGGCGTTCTTATCAATATTACCGGCAGTCACGATCTTACTCTCTTCGAATTGGACGAGGCGGCCAACCGCATTCGCGAAGAAGTCGACGCAGATGCAAACATAATAGTTGGCTCTACTCTTGATACCGCGATGGAAGGCACCATGCGCGTTAGCGTTGTTGCAACTGGAATCGATGCCAATGCTAACTTGGAGGCACCTGTCCAGCGGCGCACACTTGCGGAACCCTTGGCGCCGCAGACTGCCGCTCTGGAATCAGTGGAAGAAACACCGGCTGCGATCGTGGCTAGTGGAGCAGTTGAGCCAGGTTTGTTCGGAGATATTGAACCGCCTGCGGTGGCCGCGGCCGTGGAATCGAATGATGGGCTGCCGCCACCAGCGTATCAACCGCAATCTGAATCTCAAGCTGAACCAGTGCCGACATTTATTCACGCAACTGACTCACGACCAGCTCCGGGTACACCAACACCCGAAGCGCTTGCGCGGCTTGAACGCGTTACCGGTCGCGCGCCAGGCTCGATGTCTGGCCACGTGCCTGGCGAAGCCAGGGTTGGCGCAGAACCGGCTTCATCAATGCCGCCGCAAGAACCCGTCGAAGAACGTCCGCGCTTTGGCATCAATAACTTGATAAATCGGATGTCTGGCGCTGTTCCAGGCGCCGATAATCGTCCGCAACTCGCGCGGCAACAGCCACCGGTTGCCCGGGTGGAACCTGCAGCCGACCCTTCACCGGAACAGGAACGGATTGAAATTCCGGCATTTCTACGCCGTCAGGCGAATTGACCACACGTCACGAGTTCACTCCACTGGGGTCGGCGAAAGTCGGCCCTTTTCTTTTAATATCAATGTCTTGACTTTGGAATCTAGTTTCTTAGGCGGTAAATTGCCGAAAAGTAACGACCGTATTTCACTCTGTTGCAATGATTGTGTTGAGCGCAGCAGTTGCTCTGCCTAGCTAGTGCACGCCGGTGGGTGAGGCACGATCGGCAGACAATCTGGGTGACACCGTTGCAAACGACCTTAAAATCATCTGTGACCTTTTCGGGCACTGGCCTTCACACGGGCGCTGAAGTTCACATGTCTGTTCATCCCGCGTCTGCGGAATATGGAATCTGGTTCCGAAGAACAGATATCGAGCACTGCGATGCTTTTATTCCGGCGCGTTGGGATGCAGTTACTGACACTCAACTTTGCACCCGGATTTCCAATGCGGACGGTGTGTCTGTCTCAACGGTCGAGCATGTGCTGGCGGCTCTCGCGGGATGCGGTATCCACAATGCATTGATTGAAGTTGATGGACCTGAAGCGCCGCTTCTAGATGGGTCAGCGGCGCATTTTGTTACGGCGTTTTTGGCACGTGGATTAATGACGCTGGATGCGCCGGTCTATGCAATAGAAGTCCTTAAGGTAGTGAAAATATCAGCGGATGGGGCATTTGCGTCGCTTGAACCCGCCAAAAACCTGACCATTGATTTTAGCATTGAATTTGCTGACGCAGCTATTGGTCGGCAGGAAAAATCCTTGAATATGGCAAATGGCGCGTTTGTTCATGAGCTTTGCGACAGCCGCACATTCTGCCGCAAGTCAGACATTGATGCGATGCGTGACCAAGGCCTGATCGTAGGTGGGGATCTGCGCTCAGCGGTTGTCGTGGATGGTGATATGATCGTTACGCCAGGTGGCATGCGGTATTCGGACGAACCAGTAAGACATAAGATGCTCGACGCGCTGGGCGACCTTTCTCTCGCGGGGGCTCCGATCCTTGGACACTACAAGGGTACTCGTGCAGGCCACAGTATAACCAACCGTCTGCTACGCGAGCTTTTTGCCGATCCGTCAGCCTACAGGATTGTTGAATGCGATCGGGAAGTGGCGGCGGAACTACCGGGCGCGGGCCTGCAGCATTCCGATCGGCCCGAGCTTGCCGCCTGACGCCACTAGCCCACAATTCAAAGCCATTTTGTCCCGGATTTTTCTGTGTTACGAACCGCCACGTGGTTGGGACGCGAAATTTGTAAGATGATTTTTGGTGGGGCACATTGGCGGTTTTTTGCAGCGGCAGGTCTGGTGTTTCTGTTGGCTGCGTGCAGTGGGACGGAAGAGCGCCCGCTTGAAAGTTATTCTGCTGAAGAACTGTTCCGGCGCGCCGAATTTGAGCTGACGGAAGGCAATCCTGACGAAGCTGCGCAATTTTTTGGCGAAGTCGAGCGACTTTATCCCTATTCGGAGTGGGCAAAACGCGCTTTGGTGATGCAGGCCTTTTCTTATCATCAAGATCGCGACTACGAATCCAGTCGCGGTGCTGCGCAACGTTATCTGAACACTTATCCCGCAGATGAAGATTCAGCATATGCGCAGTATCTTCTGGCGCTGAGCTATTATGATCAGATTGATGATGTTGGGCGTGACCAAGGCTTGACGTTTCAGGCGCTGCAATCGCTTCGCGACGTCATTGAGACTTATCCGGAAAGCGACTATGCGAGGTCCGCAATCCTCAAATTTGACCTGGCATTTGACCACCT
>JBPCWO010000246.1:0-9739 GCA_051009475.1 Boseongicola sp. | reverse complement strand
AAAACTGATCCTAGCCTCTGCCGCACTGGCAGTCGTCGCCAGCTCGGCTCTTGCACAGGACGTTGTGCGTATGGGCACCGAGGGCGCATATCCTCCGTGGAACTTTATCAATGACGCCGGCGATGTTGACGGATTCGAGCGCGAGCTTGGTGACGAACTTTGCGAGCGTGCAGAACTAAACTGTGAATGGGTTACGAACGAATGGGATTCAATAATCCCAAACCTCGTATCCGGCAACTATGACGCCATCATCGCCGGTATGTCGGTCACCGACGAGCGCGATGAGGTGATCGATTTCACGCAACCCTATACACCGCCAGATCCATCAAACTATCTGGCGGCAACAGAAGGCGCTGATTTGATGGGCGGTGTGATCGCGGCGCAAACGGGCACCATTCAAGCCGCTTACATTGCGGAAAGCGGAGCCACGCTTGTTGAGTTCGCAACCCCCGACGAGACCATTGCCGCGGTTCAGAACGGCGAAGCCGACGCGGTTCTGGCCGATGGTTCGTTCCTTGCGCCGATTGCCGAACAGAATGGCGATTTGATGATCGTTGGCGATCCGGTTGCATTGGGTGGCGGCGTTGGCATGGGCATTCGCGAGTCTGATGGTGATCTAAGAACCAAGTTCGATGCGGCCATTCAATCGATGAAAGACGATGGCAGCTTGAACGCGCTGATCGAAAAATGGGAAGTCAGCAGCCAGTGGTAAGCTGACCATTTGAACATTCGGGCCGGGGCGATTGGGTTCCGGCCCGTTACTCTGGGAGAGTGAGACATCTTTTCCTTTTGCGCCGATCCATCAGTACTTGAGGGCACCCAATGGCTTGCCTGTTATCTGACCAACGGCAAGCATCTAATCGCTTATATGTCATTTGGAACGGTGATGCTTTTGTTGGCGGTCACGGCGCCAACATCCTTGGCATTTGGTTTTGTCGGTGCAACCGCCGCGCGAAGCGCCTTTCCACCGTTTCGATGGCTCGGTAAAGGCTATACCTCGATCGTTAGGGGTGTGCCGGACATTGTTTTCTTTTTGTTTTTTGTCATTGCACTGGATCAGGCGTTCGAGTGGGTGCGCCACCAAGTTCTTTGCCCCGACTGGACCGAGCCAATTCGTCAGGGCAATGATTTCGTGGTTTGCGCACAGGCGAAACTGCCGCTTTCGGCATCGCCGCAATGGGTGCACGAAGGTTACGGGTTTGTGCTGGCGGTTTTGACCTTTTCCATCGTCTTTGGAGCATTTGCCGCCAACGTACTTTACGGGGCGATGCGCGCGGTTCCACGGGCACAAATCGAAACAGCTGAAGCCTATGGCATGACAAATCGTCAGGCGTTTTGGCGCGTACTGATCCCGCAGATGTGGGTTTTTGCACTGCCGGGGCTTTCGAATCTTTGGATGATACTCGTCAAAGCGACGCCGCTTTTGTTTCTACTTGGCGTTGAAGACATTGTGTACTGGGCGCGCGAATTGGGCGGCACCAAGGGCGCAATCTTTGACTACCCGCATCCCGATTGGCGGCTTTGGTATTTCCTGGGGCTTTTGGTGTTTTATCTGCTTCTCACCAAAGTCTCGGAGGTGTTCCTTGAAAGGCTGACAGAGCGCCTGAGCCATGGGCAGGCCACGCTTGCCGGCGAAGCGCAGCGAAAGGCGCGGGCATGACGGCTAGGCGGGACAATCCCAATCGGGTGCCACACGCATTTGCTTTGCAAACGCTTTCGTGCACTCGACGCCTCCTCCTGAGGCGCCGGGCATGAGCTGCTGGGAAACCATCGCTGATTATGGCCTTCGTTCCGTTGGGATCGGCGAACGACTTTTGCCAAAATCCGACTTCACGCTTTGCCAGCAATTCACGTTGATCGGTTCGGGCCTGATCTGGAATATTTACTTTGGCTTATTGGCGTTGGCGTCGGGATTTTTCCTCGCGACGGCCGTGGCGCTTGGGAAGGCCGCGCGCAATCCATTCATTCGCAAGCCGTGCGAATTGTTCGTTTTCCTGTTTCGCGGTTCGCCGTTGTTTATTCAGTTCTTCTTCGCCTACGAGGCTTTCGTTCTTTTGCCCCGCGAGGGCATCGAGATATTTGGCATCACTGCCGAAACGCGTTGGCTGACCCGCGCCTGGGCCGGAGCGCTGGTGGTCTTGTTCCTGAATACTGCGGCTTATTCAGCCGAAATATTCTACGGCGCACTAAGGTCGGTTCCGAAGGGCGATCTGGAGGCGGCCGATGCCTATGGATTTGCCGGATGGAGCAAGTTTCGGAAAGTGACGTGGCCGACAATGCTAAGACTTGCGTGGCCTGCTTACACGAACGAAGCAATATTCCTGTTCCATGCCACGACGCTTGTTTTCTTTTCGGGCTTCCCGGCGTGGCAGCAGCGCGGCGACGCGCTCTATTACGCAAACTTTTTTGCCGACAAGACTTTCAATCCTTTTGTCCCTTACCCGATCGTCGCTTTCTATTTCATTCTTGTCACTTTGGTGGTGATCGGGGTCTTCTCGCTGGTCAACCGTCACTTGAACCGGCATATGCCGCAAGACGCGAAACGCATTCGCTATCGTCCGCAGCTGATCCGGTGAAATATGAACAACTGGCTGAATGAGCATCCCGAAATTCGGAGTGTGACCGTCGCCGTGGCAGATCTGAACGGGCAGGCTCGCGGCAAGCGAATGCCCGTTAGTTTCGCTGACAAGGCATTGAAAGGCGGCACGCGCATGCCGCTAAGCGCGCTAAACGTCGACATCTGCGGCGATGACATCGAAGACAGCCCGCTTGTCTTTGAAACGGGTGATCGCGATGGCGTGCTGAAGCCCACCGACCGAGGATTCGTGAAAACACCTTGGCTGAGCAACCCAGCGGCGCTTCTGCCGACGTGGATGTACACGGACGCTGGTGAGCCATTTGAAGGCGATCCACGCCACGCGCTCGCCAAAGTGCTGTCGCGGTTTTCCGAACGTGGCTGGCAAGTTGTCGCGGCGACTGAATTGGAATTCTACCTGGTCGATGACAGTGGTGAAACCTTGGGCCCACCGGCTTCGCCGAGATCAGGTAAACCACGCCACGGTGGCGAAGTTCTGAGCCTCGAAGCCCTTGACGCATTCGACGGATTCTTCACCGAGCTTTATGACGCATGCGAAGCGATGGGCATTCCTGCCGAAACCGCGATATCGGAATCCGGTGTTGGGCAGTATGAAATCAATCTCACGCACGGGCCGGCAATGAAGGCCGCCGACGACGCGTGGCTGTTCAAGCTGTTGGCGAAAGGGCTTGCGCGCAAACACGAGTTCGCGACGAGTTTTATGGCCAAGCCATATCCCAAATTTCCCGGAACGGGCATGCACATTCATTTCTCAGTCGTTGACGAATCTGGCGAGAATGTCTTCAACAATGGCGGCGAAAAGGGGTCAGATGAGCTGCTTTATGCTGTAGGCGGCTGTTTGGCGGCCATGAAGGATCAAACGCTTATTTTCGCGCCTCACGGCAACAGTTACGAGCGTTTGGTGCCAGGAGCACATGCCCCAACCGGCGTCGGCTGGGCTTATGAAAACCGAACTGCCGCCATCCGTATTCCCGGTGGTCCGCCGATCGCGCGCCGAATAGAGCACCGCGTCGCTGGCGGAGATATCAATCCATATTTGATGCTTGCCGCGGTTTTGGGGGCGGCAATTACCGGGATCGAAGACAAGATAGTGCCGCCGCAACCCATTAAAGGTAACGCCTACGCGCGGCAGCTGGACCAGCTACCTGCCGATTGGGCCGAGGCCATACAGGTTTTTGAAGACAGCGCCCTCATTCCGCGCATCTTTTCGGCCGAGCTAATTCGGAACTTGATTCTGACAAAGCGGCAGGAGCTAAGCATTTATGCAGAATTGAGTCCGCAAGAGCGAATTGACCTGTATCTCGACACCGTCTGACATGATTTACATTCCGATTGCGCCAAACGCGTCGTGGATTTGTCGAAAACAAACAAGCTCTGTCGGATCCAATGCGCGATTGGCAAAAACAGTAATTTTGAGTGAAATATGCGCCTACTGATTTCATTTGCAGCTTTGTTCCTGTCGGTCATTTTCCTTCAGCTTGGGTCCGGCGGAATCGCGCCTTTGGATGCGATCTCCGGTCTTCAGCTGGATTTCTCGCGCACCGAGATCGGCTTGCTGGGGTCTGCGCATTTCCTTGGGTTTTTTGCTGGTTGCTGGTGGGCACCCCGGTTGATGGGAGCGGTTGGCCATGCGCGCGCCTTCGCAGCTTTTACCGCGCTTGGTACGATGGGCATTCTGAGCCACATGATTGTTATCGATCCGTTGGCCTGGGCCGGCATGCGCGCGATGTCGGGGCTATGCATTGCGGGTTGCTACACTGTTGTTGAAAGCTGGCTTCAGGCCAAAGTTACAAATGAAACCCGGGGGCGCGCGATGGGTACTTATCGCGTTGTCGACATTGGCGGATCGCTGGCGGCACAGTTGATGATTTCGGTTCTCGAGCCCGCCAGTTATGTCTCATACAACATCCTAGCGCTGATTTGCTGCGCAGCACTCATTCCACTTGTTCTTACGCGCGCGGCTCAGCCCGCGATACCCGAGGCACCAAGGCTTCGGCCAAGCCTGGCCTGGCGCCGATCGCCGCTAGCAGCGGTCGGAGTTATTTCGGCCGGGTTTACAACCGCGAGTTTTCGCATGGTCGGGCCGCTCTATGGTGTCGAAGTTGGGCTAAGCGTTGATCAGATTGCCTTTTTTCTGGCCGCCTTCGTCCTGGGAGGCGCGATCTCGCAGTATCCGGCAGGCTGGTTGGCCGACAGGTATGACCGACGATGGGTATTGATCTGGCTTTCTGTTGCGGCGATTTTTTCGTGCGCAATCACTGTTGCACTTTCGGAGGCGGGCGCAACGGGCGTCATGTTGGCGTCAGGCGTATTCGGGCTTGCAACTTTCCCAATCTATTCTGTTGCGGCCGCACACGCGCATGACTTTGCAAGCAACGAAGAGCGGGTGGAATTGTCGGCGGCGTTGATGTTCCTTTATGCGGTCGGCGCGATCGCAGCGCCTTACCTCGCGGCCGAGTTGATCGAACAATTTGGCCCGGCGGCGATGTTTGCATTCGTGTCTTCGATTCACTTCGTTCTGATCGTTTTCGGCGTGGCGCGCATGCGTGTCCGGCGGACCAAGACAAGAACTAATTACGTATATGCGCCGCGCACATCATTTCTAATTGGCCGTCTGCTTGGCAAAGCGCGGGAAAAATCCTGAGTTCAGAATTGGTTGACGCAGTTGATTGCCATTGGCTAGGGTGGCCCGGGGAATCTGGTGGGGGGCACCAGCTAGTATGTCGATTCATCGCCTTACACTTCTGCCTTTGGCAGGGGCCGCGGAAGATTCTTCTTCGCTGCGACCAGAGGTGGATTCGCCCGCTTCCGGGCAAACGATCGAGGTCACGTCGGTGTCCCGGATTTCACAAGGCGGACGCTGGCGAACCGAAGCAATGCGAAGCTACGACCGACCAGTTTTGTTGTGGTTTACGCGTGGACAGGGTCGGATAACAATTGCCGGGCGATCTGGCGGATATGGTGCCCATAGCGCCGTGTTCCTGCCCGCAGGCACAATGCATGGGTTTTCAGCGACGCCGGTTGTCTTGGGCTCGGTCGTCCGAATTCCGCTTGATGACGCTCGGTTTTGGCCAGAAGAGCCGCTGCATCTGCGCATTCGTGAAGTGCACCTGCAGCGCGAACTGACGGGAATGATCGACGCAATTGAGCGGGAAACGGTTGACGGACGGGCGAAGTTCCAAACCGCGCTGATCCACCATGCCGGATTGCTTGCGATCTGGTTTTCTCGCCTGAACACCGCCATGGCCGAAACCAAAGCTTCGAAGCCCGAGGTTAATGCAGCCCACCGCCTAACAGAAGCGTATACTACATTGATCGAACGCGATTATTCCGAACCTGTAGGGGTCAAACATTTCGCCAAAATTCTTGGGGTGACGCCTACGCATCTTAGCCGCGCCTGCCGGCAAGTGTCCGGGCTTGCGGCGTTGGACATTTTGACCGATCGGCGCCATTTCGAGGCTTGTCGACTGCTTAAGGATTCGCAGTTGCCCGTCGCGACCATCGCAAAACGAACTGGTTTTTCGTCACCCGCATATTTTACCAGAGCTTTCGGCGCCCGGGCTGGTGCGAGCCCCTCGAAGTTTCGTGCGAATGGGTGACTCGTGGCAAAGTGTCTTGTTTCCAAGCGCCCGTGTCGTTTTTGGAGAGGATTAATGTCGCATTTGTTACACTAATTGCCGAAAGCAAACGTTGACCTTCGGCTCCAAGCGTGACGAAATGCCATGGGGTTGGGGGAATACGCTCATAACTACCCGAAACTTAGGGGCCTGCAGAATTTGCGGGTCGGAATCAGGTCACAATAACGTCTGACAGGGAGAGAGACCGCAAATGACCATAGATGAAAACAAATGTTCGCGTGTGCACCCAGCTGCGGTGATGCATGCAGAGGAATACCGCGAGGGCAAAATTAGCCGTCGTGAATTCCTCACTCGCGCAACTGCGCTTGGATTGGCGACGACGACTGCCTACGGTTTGATCGGTGCAAGTGCACCTGCGCGCGCCGCAGGCCACGCCAAAATGGGTGGCAACATGCGCATCCAAATGGAAGTTCGCGCGCTGAAGGATCCACGCACGTGGGACTGGAGCCAGATTGCCAACTACGCACGTGGCACACTTGAATATCTGGTTGAATACAACAACGACGGCACGTTCACCGGCATTCTTCTTGAAAGCTGGGAGGTGAATGATGACGCAACGCAGTACACGCTGAATGTTCGTCCTGGCGTGAAATGGAACAACGGTGACGATTTCACCGCCGAGGACGTTGCCCGCAATATCATTGGCTGGGCCGACAAGAACCTCGAAGCCAACTCGATGGCTGGTCGCTTTGCCACGCTGGTTAACGCTGACACCAACATGGCGCTCGACGGTGCAGTCGAAGTTGTGGACAATTTGACGGTTCGTCTGAACCTGCCAAATCCGGACATTTCGATCATTCCAGGGATGGCCGACTATCCGGCGGCGATCACACACGCGACTTTCGATCCTGAAAACGGAATGGCTGCCGTCGGCACCGGTCCGTTCCTCATGTCCGAGCTGGAAGTTGGTGTGAAGGGTGTAATCACCAAAAACACCGATTTTGCCTGGTGGGGCAACGACGTGTTTGGCGAACCGCCGCTCGATACGATCGAGTTCATCGACTACGGGACGGACCCAGCAGCATGGCTGGCCGCGCTCGAGTCCGACGAAGTCGACTTCCTTTATGAATCGGTTGGCGAATTCATCGACATCATGGACAGCCTTGGCCTTGAAAAAACAGAGGTTGTTACTGCTGCGACGATCGTCGTTCGTCCCAACCAGGCGGCTGAAATCGATGGCAAGAAGCCCTATGCAGATGTCCGCGTCCGCAAGGCGCTGCAAATGGCTGTCGACAATGCAGTCTGCCTGGAGCTTGGCTATGGTAACCGCGGAGTTACTGCGGAGAACCACCACTGTGCACCGGTTCATCCGGAGTACGCAGAGCTTGCTCCGCTAGTTCGCGACGTCGACGGCGCTCGTGCACTGATGGAAGAAGCCGGGATGATGGATTTCGAGCACGAGATCATCTCGATCGACGACGACTGGCGGAAGAATACCACCGACGCAGTCGCTGCGCAGTTGCGTGATGCCGGATTCAACATCAAGCGGACGATCCTTCCAGGTTCAACATTCTGGAACGACTGGGCCAAGTATCCCTACAGTTCGACCAACTGGAACCACCGCCCGCTTGGCGTTCAGGTTCATGCCCTTGCCTATCGTTCTGGCGAAGCCTGGAATGAATTTGCTTGGGAAAACGCCGAGTTCGACACGCTTTTGTTGGAAGCACTATCAATTGCTGACGCCGATGCGCGTCGCGATGTGATGCGGAAGATGGAACAACTGATTCAGGATGAGGGCGTAACAATTCAGCCCTACTGGCGGTCGGTCTATCGTCACGGCAAGCCAGGCACAGTGGGTGCAGGCATGCACATCACCTTTGAAATCCATCCCTATAAGCTGGGTTGGGCAGCCTAATCAAATACGAAGGGGCGCCCGGAAGTCGGGCGCCCTTTTTCACATAGACGCAAACAGTTTTCGCATTTGTTGCGGAAATTTCAGAGATCGAAAACGATCCGAGTCTTGCGTTTGACAACAGGGAAACGAGATGGGCCAATTCATCCTTCGCCGGTTAGGCGTGATGCTTCTGACGGCGCTCTGCCTCACATTCATCGTCTTCTTTCTGACCAATCTCTATCCGAATCTTGAGAAGCTTGCGAAGACGCAAGGCAATCAACGGATGAGTGATGTCGCGGTTACTAGTTGGCTGTCTTCACGAGGTTATCGATCGGCAATTGACCCACAGATCATCCAGCAGGCAAATAATGATGAGATATCAAGCGAAGATTTTGCCAACGCCGTAGGCGGTTTCGATTTTCGTTTGTTCAGGAATTATGGCGAATGGCTGGGCATTGTCCCTGGCTACGTAATTGAAGACGAAAAAGGTGATGTCCGCGCGCGTTGTGCCAATCACTCCACGCCTGACGAAACCACATCGACGTTTTGTGGTATTATTCAAGGCAGTTGGGGACTTTCGACGGTCTTCAAGGACGAAGTCGGCACCATCATCTCAAAGCGGCTGGGATTGACCGGCTGGCTGATGCTTTTTGTGATGCTGCTGATGGTGCCCACTGCACTAATCGTCGGCGTGCTGGCAGGGATGCGCGAAGGCTCGCGGCTTGACCGTTCGCTCTCGACGTTTTCAATCGCCTCGACGGCGACACCGGAATACGTCTCGGGTGTTATCTTCATCACGCTTTTGGCGTCGTCGGTCGGGGTGAAATGGTTCAAGGGGACCGCAACGAGTGCCGCCGATGACATCACATTCGAGAACTTTTTTCTGCCGGTACTGACGATATCGCTCTACGGCATGGGGTATATTGCCCGGATGACGCGTGCCTCGATGACCGAAGTCATGACGGCGCAATACGTTCGCACAGCGCGGCTGAAGGGCGTGAGTTTCCGCAATATTGTGTTGAAGCACGCGCTCAGAAACGCTTTGATCGCGCCCTTTACAGTCATCATGCTTCAGTTCCCCTGGCTTCTGAATGGTGTCGTCATCGTCGAGACGCTGTTCAACTATAAAGGCTTTGGCTGGACGCTGGTGCAGGCCGCCGGCAACAACGACATCGATCTTTTGCTCGCATGTTCGGTTGCTGCTGTTTTCGTTGTTTTGGTTACGCAGCTGATATCTGACATCGGCTACGTCTTCCTGAACCCACGCATCCGGATCGCTTGAGGGAGATCGGCACATGGAACCACTTACATGGACCGGCGCACTTGGTGCCTACATCGTTCCGGTCATTCAATTTGCCTTAATAGCACTGGGCGTCGGGATCGTTGGCAGCTTTACGGCTGTATTCGCGACGTCAACGCAACCGGTTTTCGCACCCGGCGGTGCCGTCATCACACCGTGGCGTCCAACGACGGCGTCATCGCTGGCAGAGCTAATCTTGCCGGGCGCGGTGACGGGTTTGGTGCTTTTTCAGTTGGAATACTTCTTAGCAGAAAGCACGCTTGCCACTTGGTTTGAAAGCAGCGGGATGCCTGGCTGGACCGTGGTGACTCTCACGGCACTCGCTTTTTTCTTGGTTGGCAGCTTTATTGCCTGGGTGTTGCAACGCGCCC
>JBPCWO010000245.1:0-4334 GCA_051009475.1 Boseongicola sp. | reverse complement strand
GATTGGACACCACCCAGCATCCCGATGCACCTCGTCTATACAAGTGGCTCATCCGTCCCCCTGCGTATTCGGTTGCTCGTGGATTTCATTCGCCGCAATGTCAGAGCAAGGAGTTTGCTCCCTAGGTGATCATCAACGACGTGCGCAACCGGACAATCCGGAAACGAACAGAAGCCGCCGATATTGGCTCGGAGCGGACATTTGTGCGGGATTGGATTGGCTGTAGGACAGTCCGGCCCGGCGGGCTTCAATTGCATCGACCAGTCGATTCAATGATGCGCCTCGCGCCTCTCGATGCTACCCTCCCCCAATGCTCGAGAAAAAAACCATCCCGATTTCCGAAATCCACGTGCCGGTCAAACGCGCCAAGACGCTCGATCCCGACAAGGTCGAGGAGCTGGCCAATGACATTCTGGAGAACGGGCAGAAGGTGCCGATCCGGCTACGAGAGGGCAAAGGCCGGTTCGTGCTGATCGAAGGGTATCACCGGCTGGAGGCGCTGCGCGCATTAGGCGAAGATACTGTCGAAGGTTATCTCGTGCATGCGCGGCTGCACTAGGCGCTTTTACTTCGCGAACCGCTTGTTCCACGCGCGTCGAAGGTGTCGCCTCACAGACCAATGCCCAATACCAATGCGCCCGCCGACACCGCCGCTTATTTGATCCCAATCAAAGACGCCCACGGCAGGATGCGGCAGACTCCCCCTGATCTGACAGGAGGAATGCAATGCTCAAGGATGTTGCAGGTAAGGGCGAAGCTTCGCCCGAAGTTTCTGCGCCAGCGAAACGCCCAGCCAAAAGCGGGTTCGAAAACGGGCGATACCCTTATTCCCAGCGTATGGGCAGAAAAGAGTATGAAGCCGAAAAAACGGCCCTGCAGACCGAGCTTTTGAAAGTTCAGCTGTGGGCGCAGGAAACCGGCCAGAAATTCGTCTTGATTTTGGAGGGTCGTGATGCCGCCGGGAAAGGCGGCACGATCAAGCGGTTTACTGAACATTTGAACCCGCGGGCGGCAAGGGTCGTGGCCCTGAACAAACCATCCGATACCGAACGCGGTCAGTGGTTTTTCCAGCGCTATATGTCGGAACTGCCGACTAAGGGCGAAATGGTGTTCTATGACCGGTCCTGGTACAACCGCGCCGGTGTCGAACGGGTGATGGGGTTTTGTGAACCCGGCGAATATCTTGAGTTCATGCGCCAGACGCCCGAGCTTGAACACATGTTGGTTCGATCAGGCATAAAGCTTTACAAGTATTGGTTTTCCGTAACCCAGGAAGAACAGCGCAATCGCTTTGCATCGCGTGAAACCGATCCGCTGAAGCGGTGGAAGATGTCGCCCATCGACAAGGCGAGTTTGGGAATGTGGGAAGACTATACCGAAGCCAAGGAAGCGATGCTGTTTTACACCGACACCGCCGACGCACCGTGGACGATCATCAAATCGGACGACAAGAAACGTGCCCGGTTAAACTGCATGCGCCATTTCCTTTCGACGCTCGATTATCCCGGCAAGGACGCGGAAGTTGCGACCGGTCCGGATCCGCGGATCGTTGGCAGGGCGGATCATGTCTTGCACGACACCCATCACATTCTGGCAACTGCGCTTCATCCTGAAGTCAGGCGGACCTGAGGACGGCGCGATTTAAGAGCCCAGGCACCAACGCATGATCGCTTTTTGCACGTGCAGACGGTTTTCGGCCTCTTCGAAGATCGCAGAGTGTGGGCCGTCCATCACAGCGCTGGTGACTTCTTCTTCGCGATGCGCGGGCAGGCAATGCATGAACAATGCATCGTCTTTGGCGTGGCGCATCAGGTCTTCGTTGACTTGATAGGGTCGCAGCTGATTGTGGCGCCGTTCCTTGGTCGTCTGGCTGTCGTGCATAGAAACCCAGGCGTCGGTGACCACGAGATCGGCACCGGCAACCGCCCGCGCAGGGTCTCGGACGATTTCGACATTGGCACCCTTTGATCGCGCAAGATCAAGGAACGCAGGTTCGGGGTCGAGCGTTTCGGGGCCTGCGAATGTGAGGTCGAAATCAAACTGCCCGGCGGCATGTGCGAAGCTCGCAAACACGTTGTTGCCGTCACCGCACCAGACGACCTTCTTGCCGGCGATCGGACCACGATGTTCTTCGTAGGTCATCACATCGGCCATGATCTGGCACGGATGGGTGCGGTTGGTCAGGCCATTTATCACCGGAACCGTGGCGTGATCTGCGAGTTCCAGAAGCGCGTCTTCTTCAAAGGTGCGGATCATGATCAGATCAACATAGCGCGATAACACGCGCGCAGTGTCGGCTATGGTCTCGCCATGCCCAAGCTGCATCTCGCGACCCGACAGCACCATGGATTGGCCGCCCAATTGCCGCACGCCTAAATCAAATGACACCCGGGTCCGGGTTGATGGCTTTTCAAAGATCAGCGCGACCATGCGACCGTCGAGAGGCTGGTCGTCGTCCATTGCACCCTTTGGGCGCCCGTTGCGCGCGGATTTCATCGAGTTTGCACTCTCGATGATCGAGCGAAGGTCGCCCGGGTCGGTTTTGTGGATGTCTAGGAAGTGGGGCATCTTAGTCCGCCTTCGGCTGGGCAGGTTTCGCGTAAAAGAATCGGTGGCCGTCAGGCCGTCGCTCGGGTGGATTCAAGCGTGGCCGCCGCACGGTCGAGCCGAGTCACCGCCTCGGCAATCTCGTCGTCGGTGATTGTCAGTGGAGGCAGGATACGCAACGCGTTGTCGGCAGCCGGCACTGTCAGGATCTGCTGGTCATAGCCCGCGGCCATGACGTCAGTATTCGGCGCCTTGCATTTGAGCCCCAGCATCAGTCCCGAACCGCGGACAGCTTCAAAAACATCGGGGTGGCTGGCCACCAACCCTTCAAGCCGCTGTCGCAAAAGCGCGGCCTTGCGGTTGACTTCGGACAGAAAGGCATCGTCCGCCACAATGCTCATAACCGTATTTCCGACGGCCATCGCCAATGGATTGCCGCCATAGGTTGAGCCGTGTGTTCCCGCCGTCATGCCAACCGCCGCGGCTTCGGTTGCAAGTACCACGCCGAGAGGAAATCCACCGCCAATACCTTTTGCGACCATCATAATATCGGGCGAAATTCCAGCCCATTCATGTGCAAACAGCTTGCCCGTCCGACCCATTCCGCATTGCACTTCGTCAAGTATTAGTAACGCGCCAACTTCGTCGCAGGCATCGCGCAAACCCTTCAGGCATTGATCCGGTGCGGGCACAATTCCGCCCTCGCCCTGTACGGGTTCTATCAGGACGGCCGCGGTTTTGTCGCTGATCGCTGCGCTGAATGCATCGTGATCCCCGAACGGAACATGCGTAAATCCGGGCAGCAAGGGGCCAAAGCCCTTGGTCATCTTTTCGGAGCCAGCGGCGGCGATTCCTGCCGCGGAGCGACCATGAAATGAGCCGGTGAATGTGATGATTTCGGTGCGATCTTCATCTTTGATGAACCAATACTTCCGCGCCATTTTTACTGCGAGTTCGCAGGCCTCGGTTCCCGAGTTCGTAAAGAAAGCCGTGTCAGCAAAGGTTGCGTCTACCAATCTGTCTGCCAGCTCTTGCTGGCCGGCAATTCCGTAAAGGTTTGACGTATGCCAGAGCTTGTTTGCTTGTTTGGTCAACGCCTCGACCAGAGCTGGATTGGCGTGACCCAGTGCGTTCACGCCGATGCCCGCACCCAGATCCAAATATCGGGTTCCGTTTTCATCGATCAACCAGGAGCCTTCGCCTTCAACGAAAGACATCGGTGCACGATTGTAGGTGGGCAAAATCGACGGGATCATGGGTTTTTACCTTTATTCAGAAGCCTGAGACGTGCCAGTGGCACGGGGCGCTGTCAACAATTCCGGAATTTGAGAAGACGTGCAGTCACGCCGAAACGGACGCAAATTTATCGGCGTCGGCGTCGGAGTGTCTTGTATGTATCAAACGTCATGCGGCACCAATTAAGGCAGTGCGGCTAAAGTGTCGAGGAACTTCTGATCAAACCCGGATCGCGTTGAAAATGCCCAAGCTCGGGATCCGGCCCTTGCCTGTTAGAGTCAAACCAGCTTCAAGCTGCCAACATAAGAAGCGCCAACAAGCAAATCGTCGTTTGAAAAAACACCATCGAAATAGTTCCCGCAAAAAATATCTGCGAGCAGAAGCACTCATTTACCGCGGCAAAAGTAAGGCGATTACTGGGTTTCTTTGAATACAGGTCAGATTTGTGATGATTTCGCGCAATTGTTTGCCGCGAGTCGCAAACCTGTCTCTTGCTCCGGCCCGCACCGATGATTAGTAGGAGTGCTTCTAATTTATAAGCAGGATTATCG
>JBPCWO010000244.1:0-3207 GCA_051009475.1 Boseongicola sp. | reverse complement strand
ACAATGGCAAGCCGATCCGTGAAAGCCGCGATATCGACATCCCTCTTGTCGCGCGCCATTTCTACTACCACGCCGGAATGGCGCAGTTGATGGACGACGAACTGCCGGACCGAGCGGCACTAGGCGTCTGTGGTCAGATTATTCCGTGGAACTTTCCGCTTTTGATGCTGGCTTGGAAAATCGCTCCTGCGCTGGCGATGGGCAACACGGTTGTGCTTAAGCCTGCGGAATACACATCGCTCACCGCGCTGCTTTTCGCGGAACTCGCGCATGAAGTCGGCGTTCCGCCCGGTGTTCTGAACATCGTTACTGGCGACGGCGCGGTAGGTCAGATGATTGTGGATCACCCCGACATCGACAAAATCGCGTTTACCGGATCGACTGCTGTTGGGCGAAAAATCCGTGAAGCGACAGCGGGTTCCGGCAAAAAGCTGACGTTAGAGCTTGGGGGAAAATCACCTTATATCGTCTTTGACGATGCTGACATCGATTCCGCGATCGAAGGTCTGGTGGATGCGATCTGGTTCAATCAGGGTCAGGTTTGTTGCGCCGGGTCGCGGCTGTTGATCCAAGAAGGTATCGCATACGACTTCTATGACCGCCTAAAAGCACGGATGGACAAACTGAGGATCGGTGATCCACTTGACAAGTGCATTGACGTCGGCGCGGTTATCGATCCGATCCAACTGAAAACAATCAAAAATCTGGTCGGATCGAGTGGCGGCGACATTTACCACGCAGCGACGCCTCTGCCCGAAGAGGGATGCTTTTACCCGCCGACGCTGATCACTGGTCTCTCGACAGCGGATAAGCTGATGCAAGAAGAGATTTTCGGCCCCGTGTTGGTTGGCTCGACGTTTCGGACACCTGACGAGGCGGTCGAACTGGCGAATAACACGCGCTACGGGCTTGCGGCGACTCTTTGGACCGAAAATGTCAATCTTGCACTCGATATCGCGCCGAAATTGGCCGCTGGGGTAGTCTGGGTAAACGCTACGAACCTGTTTGATGCCGCAGCCGGATTTGGCGGGGTGCGGGAAAGCGGCTTTGGGCGCGAAGGTGGCTGGGAAGGATTGTTGGCCTATACCAAATTGAAAGGCCGGATCAGGGCGGCTGAGAAACTGTTGCCGGTCCCTGCCCCGGCCAATGGCGCAAAGCCGGACGGCACGGTCGATCGCACGTCGAAGCTCTATATCGGTGGAAAACAGGCGCGGCCTGACGGAGGCTATAGCCGTGCCGTTTGGTCGAAGGCCGGCAAGCTCTTGGGTCATGCCTCGCTGGCGAACCGCAAGGATGTCCGCAACGCGGTCGAGGCGATGAACGCGTCCAAGGGCTGGGCCAGGACGACCGGGCATACGCGGGCGCAGATCCTCTATTATATGGGTGAAAACCTTGCGGCCAGATCAGATGAATTCGCGCTACGGATCAACGACTTGACCGGAAAGCGCGGCGGGCGGGCCGAGGTTGATGCCTCTATCGACCGGCTGTTCACATGGGCGGCCTGGGCCGACAAATATGACGGGCGAGCGAAATCCGTGCCGATCCGCGGCATTGCGCTGGCGATGAATGAACCGGTTGGCAAGATCGCGGCCTTTGCCCCGGACGATCGCCCGCTTTTGGGGCTCGCATCGCTGATCGGACCGGCGATGGCGATGGGCAACAGGATCACCGTTGTCGCCTCGGAACCCTTCCCGCTTGCCGCCGCTGATTTCTATCAGGTGCTGGAAACTTCTGATGTGCCGGGCGGTGTTGTGAACATTCTTACCGGAAGCCACGTGGAGCTTGCCCCGCAGATTGCGGGACACGCGGATCTGGATGCGGTCTGGAGTTTTTCTTCAACACCGATGGCCGAGGTTATCGAACGTGAGGCCGCGGGCAATTTGAAGCGGACTTGGATCAGCGCAGGTGCGCGAGACTGGAACAAAGCACACGCCGATCAGTTTCTGGCGGAATCGACCGAGGTGAAAACGATCTGGGTGCCCTACGGCGAATGATCCGCCGATTGATCGGCAAGTGCCGAGTACCCATCTGGAAATTATGCGTGTGGAGGAACAAACTGAAAATCGCCTTGTTCTGGCTGAGCCTATGTTTGGCAGAGTCACCGTGATTTTGGTTCTGCTCTTGGTGATCAATTTTTTGGTCTATTTGGATCCCGATGGTGGGATTGATGTTCTAATTCCAGCAGTGCTGGCAGCAGGCACAATTGATTATCTAAGGCGAACGCTCAGGAAATGGACACTGGATTTGGATCGGCCTGCTAATTTAGTGTCTCTGGAAGTCAACGCCTGGAATGGTCGAGACGAACAGTTATGGAATTTGAGCGACATCGCCAGCATTGAAGTCAGTACTCGAGCGCCGCCATCTTCTCCTAGGGCCGTCTCTTCGCGGCCGGTGATGGTTTTGAATAATGGCCAGCGCGAACCGCTATGTCCATATGATATTGGGCCCGGTAAGACAAATGAGGTCGTTGTGCCGATCCGAAAATTTCTCGGTCAGGAACCAGGTATTCTGGTTAATAGATATTAGAAGATTAGACTCGAATGCGCCCAGATTGTTCCGGGCGCATCACGAGATTTAGGGCGAAGCCTATCAGGCCGCGTCTTTCGCTTCGACGGCCTTCACGTCAACAGTGTCGCCGTTCGCGATCTGTATCCGGCGCGGCTTCAGCGCTTCGGGCACTTCGCGGACAAGGTCGATATTCAGCATGCCGTTCACATGGCTCGCGCCGGTGACCCGGACGTGATCTGCAAGCGTGAAGCGGCGTTCAAAAGCCCTGGTGGCAATGCCACGATGCAGAAAGTTGCGGCTGTCTTCGGCGTCGGCTTTCTTGGCCGAGACAACAAGCGTGCTTTCCTTGACGTCAACAGACAGGTCTTCTTCACCGAACCCGGCAACGGCGATTGAGATACGCCAGCCGTCATCGGCGGTTTTTTCAATATTGTAAGGCGGAAAGGTCGTCGAGGCAGACGTGTCAGTCAGCACTCGGTCCATGAGATCTGCAACCTGGTCGAAGCCGACAGTTGCACGATAAAGTGGTGCAAAATCAAAAGTTCGCATGAGGGATCCTCCTTTGAGCGATACCAGTGGCGCCTCCCCAAATTGGGCGAGGCAAGATATTGACGCAGAGCCGAAATCGGCCTCTGCATTGTCGAGATAAGTAGCGAGCGCGCGCACTTCAAGTGATAAGGGAACCCAATTGGCTCAGTC
>JBPCWO010000243.1:0-4993 GCA_051009475.1 Boseongicola sp. | reverse complement strand
GATGGTGGCGCCACCGATCTTATGATCGGCTACCTGAATTCCTTTCTGGTCTACTCCGATCACCTTGTGGGCTATCGATTCATTCCGCGAGAACTTCAGCAAACAGATATACAGGTTGTCTGGATGGTGCGCGGTGATGCTGATGAGGGCGTTGACTATTGCACCGATGATCTAACGTGGCTCTGGCACGTCACGTCGCTTGATGATGAGCGGATCATCCGAAACAACCAGTTGGGCGTGAATTCCCACTTCTTCCAGCCCGGCCCGTTGGCCGAGATGGAAACAGCCGTTCAGTCATTTTATCAGTTTTACATGCAAATGGTCGGTTCTGACCCTGAATCCAGGAAAACCGTAAATGGCTGAACTTGCCCCAAAATCCCGCCGTCGCGGTGGCGGTGGACGTGCCGCCCGTATCGCCGTTCATAAGACCACTACCGGAAACGAGGCAGTTCAAGGGGGAACTCCAGGTGGTCGATATCGTCCGCTTTCGCAAGCAGATATGGAGAATATCCACGAGGCAACTTTGTCGGTTCTGGAAAACACCGGCTTGGCAGATACCTTTGACGAACTGTTGGAGCTGGTTTTGCCCAAAGGTGCCGTGCTGAATGAGCACGGTCGCCTTTGTTTCCCCCGTGCGCTGATGGAGGATATTCTCGCTGGCGCGGCCAAAGAATTCTATGTCTATGCGCGCGGCGAGCGTGAAGGCAAAGATGATATGCACTGCACCTCCGAAAGCGTTTACTTTGCGAATTCGGGCACTGCTGTCACCACTTTCGACGCGAAGACCAAATCCTATCGCCCATCCGACCTGCGAGACGTCTATGACTTCACCCGCTTGGTGGACCAGCTCGAAAATATTCACATGCTGGGCGACACCGTGCTGGCGACAGATGTCACTGATGACTTCGCTCATGACATGAACACGGTCTATGCGATGTTGGCAGGCAGCCAGAAACCGGCATGCCTGACCTTCCGTGATCGCAGTCATGTTCCCCACGCCATCCGCATGTTCGATCTGGCTTCGGGTGGCGAAGGCAGCTTCATGAAAAAGCCTTCGGTGATTTTCGGCGGCTGTCCCATCGTCTCGCCGCTGCGTATCGGGCGCGAGAACATGGAATTGATGATCGACACTGCCAAGCTGGGGCTGACCGTCGATTTGGCCGTGCCGCCCCAAGCCGGTGCGACGGCGCCTGCGACATTGGCGGGGACACTGGTGCAATCGGTTGCCGAGACACTGGCCTGTGTGGCCATTGTCAATCTTATCGCTCCCGGTTGCCCCATTTGTTTCGCCGCCTGGCCCTTTATCACCGATCTTCGCAGCGGCTCTTTTACCGGAGGCAGTGGCGAACAGGCGCTGATCGGCGCTGCCGCGGTGCAAATGGGTAATTTCTACGGTTTGCCAACGTCGGTCGGGGCAGGCATGACAGACGCAAAAATCCCCGATGCACAGTACGGCCTCGAGAAGGCGCTGACGTTCACCCTTGCAGCCCACGCCGGTGCGAACCGGCTTTGCGAATTCGGGGGCATGATTGGCAGCCTGATGGGTTGCAGTTTTGAAAGCATGGTCATCGACAATGAAGCCGGCGGCATGATCTTGCGCTCTTTGCGTGGAATTGAAGTGACCGACGAAACTTTGGCCGTCGACGTGATCCATCAATGCGCGATCGATCCAGGTCATTTTCTGGGCAACCCGCACACCCTGAATTATATGAATACCGAATTTGTCTATCCGCAGCTTATGGACCGGGAACGGACCGATACCTGGGAAAACGAGGGGCGCACAGACCTTTTGGAGCGGGCGCATGAAAGCGCAAACGCCATACTGAACAGCCACTTTCCAAACTATTTTGGGGCGGCTGACGAACAAGTCCGCAAAGAATTCCCAATCATCATGACACCAGAGGACATGAAGCGCCCGCGCGCTTGAAGGTATGATGCGAAACGACTTTGACGCCGCAAAAGACTGGGACAACGATCACTTCCTTCACCCGTGGGAAGGCATGGAAACCGTTGGCCAGAACGATCGCGCCTTTATCGAAGGCAGCGACGGCATCTATGTAACGAACGATAGAGGTGAACGGCTGATCGACGGGCCGGGTGGCATGTGGTGCGTGCAAGTTGGCTACGGACGCGAGGAAATTGCTGAAGCCATGGCCGATCAGGCGCGAAAGCTTGCCTATTTTTCGCCCTTCAACAATACGAACTCGGTCAGCGCCCGCTTTGCCAGTGAAATTGCCAGGCGCACCCCGGGCGATTTGAATCATGTATTCTTCACAACCGGCGGTTCGACCGCTGTGGATACGGCGATCCGCTTCGTTCACTTCCGTAACAATTTGCTGGGTAGATCCGAGAAAAAAGTCATCATCTCCAGGCAGAATGCCTACCACGGCAGTACTTATCTGGCCGCCAGCGTAAGCGGCAAGGAACGGGACAGGTTGTGGCTTGATAAAGCGGATGAGCTGGCGCACTTCCTGCCAAGCGTTAACGCATTATACCGCGAGCCCGGACAAAGCGTCGAAAACTTCCTTGACGAGAAAATCGCTGATCTTGAAAACGCCATCCTGACACTTGGCCCCGACCGGGTGGCCGCATTCATTGCTGAACCTATTCTGGCATCAGGCGGTGTGATCGTTCCGCCCAAAGGCTACCACAAGCGATGCTTAGAAGTCTGCCACCGCCACGATGTGCTGTATATCTCGGACGAAGTGGTCACTGGATTCGGACGACTGGGTCACTGGTTTGCATCAAAAGATGTGTTTGGCATTCAGCCTGACATCATTACTTGCGCAAAAGGGATTACATCCGGATATGCCCCCATGGGCGCGGCCATCATTTCAGAAAAGCTGATTGACGAAGTTTCTGGCGACAACTCTCAAGAGGCGACGTTCTCCAACGGCTACACGTTTTCCGGGCATCCGGTCTGCGCGGCAGTCGGACTGAAGAACATGGAAATAATCGAACAGGAAGGCGTGCTGGGGCATGTGCGCGAAGTTTCCCGGTTATTTCAGGAAAGGCTCGCCGCTCTTCAAGACCTGCCGCTGGTTGTTGATACGCGCGGGATGGGGCTGGTTGGCTGTGTCCAGTGCGCGATCAGTGGCGAACCGGATACATCGCTTAAGGACGACTATGCACTAGGAGCCATGATCGATGCCGAGTGCCAGAAACTCGGGCTCATCGTTCGTCCAATAATAAATATGTGCGTTCTTTCGCCGCCGCTGATCATCTCAGCTTCGCAAATTGACCATATGTTCGATATTCTTGCGCAAGGAATTGATCGAGCATCGCGTAACTTCTAGTTTAGGAAATCGTTGTAAGATACTGAAGATAAATTATTTAACTGCACGTACCTTGCATTCGCGTAGTGAAAAAGACCCTCTGCCGAATGGCTAGGTCGATGGCGCGGGCGCAGCTTGGTTCGTCCGAACCATTTCGGCGAGCCCCTTTAGATTACCGTCGATGATCTTGCCCATCATCATTTTCATCATGGTCTGACCCAATACCCACCCGAATGGGCCGTACTTCACGTGATAATCCATACTCCACGTCACCCTCGACTTCCCGGCATCCAGCGGTTCGACGGACAGTTCCGCGTAGGCCTCATGAAGCGGCATGGCTGCCATTTCTGACAATTGGACGCGATATCTGCGATTTGGTTCCCACTCGGTCACTTCCTCGACCAACGAGGTTCCATTGTCGAAATGGCAGCGCCGTTTTGATCCAACCCCATCTTCGCCTTCCGTAAGCGCATCCACGGATTTCACTAGCGGTGCGAATTCGTCGATGTGCATGAAGCGGCCGATAACTTCCCATATGGCGTCAAGCGAGGCGTTGATCTCAAGGGTTCGCTCGTGGTGTATCATTTACGATTCCTAATTTTTCGGGAATTGGGCTTCTTGGTGTGCAGGATCATCCAATCTCCACGTCCTGACCCGAAACAATCATATCACCGGGATAGAGCATGGCTAGTGGACAGACAACGCAATGCGATTTCACGCACGACGACTGATCGTCGACAGCGCAACTCCGGCAATCACAAGTGACACCGGAATAATATTCACACCCAAAGCATTACTTGCATAGGTTCCGTCAAGCGCCATAAACGTCAGTCCGCCGCATGCCAGACACGCACCAAGCACTGCGCGCGTGGGTCCGGGAGGGGCCTTGTGCGATTGGCGCGAACCCGTCTCGAAGCGGCCGAAAAGAATGATGAGCGGCAACAATGCGACGATCAGGGCCGCAATCCAAATGGGGCGCGAAAGCCACCAGGCTGCGCTACCGGGCATTTCTCGAAGTCCAAATCCATCAGCAAGAAGCGCCAAGCCAACAACGACAAGCAGGGCGGTCAGATGCCACAAATACACGGTCATAATTCGCAGACTGACCAATATCACGACAGCCCAGCGGTTCGGTTTCTGCAGCCAGTTTTCGACTTTGTCGGCGATTAGCAGGATCAGGCCCGTTTGTATAAACCCAATTGCCAGCATGGCAAACGTCGGCGGCCGGGAATTCGATATTTCTGCCCCCGGTACGCTGACCATGGAAATCGGATACCCAAGCGGTCCGACAAGCAAGTAGAGCGATACAATCCCGATCACGACCAAAAGGAATGGGCCGGTTTTGCTCTTGATCCCTCTGTGCCACCAGTAGCCCAATTGGTGCATGCCCAGCCAGATGAATGCATAGTTCGCCCAACGCAGCCAATCTACTCCGCCCGCAAATGCGACCAGATCGACAATTGCGGCGGCCACGATCAGGACCGCGACCGAAAATAGCCCGTACCGCTGCCAAGCTTTGGTCGAGATCGGCACCACAACCGTCACCATGATGTAGACCGCGAGAAACCACACCGGGATCAGCGCCGCCCGCGACGCGTTTCGGATAATCTCAGTATCAAGTCCCGCAAACCCCGCGATCGCGGCGAACGCTGACCAGAGAAGGATGAGGGGGGTGATCGGCATCAACAGGCGCTTTAAGCGCGTGGCCAGCCATGCCC
>JBPCWO010000242.1:0-60903 GCA_051009475.1 Boseongicola sp. | reverse complement strand
CCACTGCCCAGGCCCAGGAATGCGGCACCTGCGACACCCGAACTTGGCGCTGAAACGCCGTCGAATTCCAGCAATCTCCACCCAGGCAAACCCTCAATTGGCCGGAATTCAAAATCGCGCGGCCTGTGCACCCAAAGCTGCCAGCCGCCCGCGACGGTCCCCAGCGTCAACGCGCCAACGACCAAGTTGCGTCTGGAAGTTCGGGGCGTCTCGTCGTCAGTGTCGCTTGCCATTACTCTTCCAAGTCGTTCAGATGCCCTGGCTATCTTAGATAGGGTGCTCAATGGATCATCGTAAGAAGACCGTCAAAGACTACATTCGAACTATTGTAGATTTTCCACACGAAGGCATCATGTTTCGAGACGTGACAACTCTGTTCGCGGACGCGCGTGGGTTCCGAATATGCGTTGATCAATTGCTTCACCCGTATGCTGGCGAACGGATCGACAAGGTTATTGGCCTTGAAGCGCGCGGTTTCATTATCGGAGGCGCGATTGCGCACCAGTTGTCGGTTGGATTTGTACCTGTCCGAAAAAAGGGCAAACTGCCGGGCAAAACACTCAGTCAGGACTACAAACTCGAATACGGTGACGCGATTATGGAAGTGCACGATGACGCCGTGAAAGCGGGCGAGAAAGTCTTAGTCGTAGACGATCTGCTTGCCACGGGTGGAACGGCCGAAGCGGGTATCAAACTAATCGAGCAGATGGGCGGCGATATTATTGGATGCGCTTTCATAATTGACTTGCCCGAGCTTGGCGGCCGGCAGAAACTAGAAGCACTTGGCATGGAAGTTCACACGCTCTGCGAATTCGAAGGGGCGTGATTTGCATAGCGGTATTAAGGTTAATTTAGGAATCAATTGGCAATATGGCTTTGCTTGCAAGCGCCGTACCATGAACGAGTACAAACCCTGTCGGGACCCCGACGGGGTTTTGTTTTATCCCTGACTGTTAGTTTGCAGCGTAGGGAATTACCGCGCCCGGATTCATGATGCCAAGCGGATCAAGTGCCGTCTTTATCTTGCGCATTACAGCAAGTTTTGCCGGGTCCCCATAGCGCTCAAGCTCCTCGACCTTCATTCGGCCAACTCCGTGTTCGGCGCTAAAACTGCCACCATTTTCGACTGTCAGATCATGCACAAGACGGGTGATTTCCGGTGCGAACTTCGCAAACTCTGACGATTTCTGACCCGCAGGTGGGAAAACATTATAGTGAAGGTTCCCATCGCCAAGGTGCCCAAATGCGTTAATTTGGAACGGTGCTATGGCATTGATGGCAGCCCCAGCAGATTCGATGAAATGCGGAATGATCGAAAGTGGCAGCGAAATATCGTGGCTAGCGACCGGCCGGACGGCTCGGTTGGCGGCAGGAATCATCTCCCGAACGGTCCACATTTCATCGCGCTGTTGGCCGCTTTGAGCGATCAGACCATCATGGACGAGTTGGTCGTTAATCGCCGTCTCGAAAAGATCTTCTAGAACATTGTCAGGGTCCGTTGATGCAGGTGTGCCGATCTCGACCAAAACCGACCAATCGGGAAGCGAAGCAAACGGCTGGCGGACTTCGGAGTGAGTGTCTTTTAAAAAGCGAAGTCCGGTGCCGGATATCAGTTCGAACGCGGAAACAACTTCACCTGCCTGGTCGAAAAGGCGTTGAAGGAGTTCAAGCGCGGCTTTGGGGTTGGATACAGTCAGAAAAGCCGTCGCGGTATGCGCTGGCCTCGCTACAAGCTTGAGCGAAGCTGCCGTAATGATCCCGAGCGTGCCTTCAGCGCCAATCAGCAAATTGCGAAGATCATAGCCTGTGTTGTCTTTTCGCAATCGCTTGAGTCCATGGTGGATGCTGCCATCCGGCAGCACTGCCTCCATCCCAAGACAAAGGTCGCGCGCCATGCCGTAACGGAGTACATTCAGGCCGCCTGAATTGACGCTCAGACCGGCGCCAATCTGCGCGCTTTCCTGACTACCGTAGCTGAGCGGAAATAGAACGCCGGCATCATCCGCTGCGGCTTGAATTTCGGCGATGGTGGCACCGGCCTCGGCAACTAAGGCGCGCTCGCTTCGGTAAATCTCACGAATTGCGTTGAGATTTTCGAGCGACAGGATAAGTGGCGTGGGACCGTTGGGCGTTACCTGTCCGCCAACAAGCCCGGTTCCACCACCGTATGGTTGAATTCCAATTGGAACACTGCAGGCAAATCGAATTACTTCAGCGACCATTTCTGTCGACAATGGTTTGGCAACAAACGTAGGCTGGGCACTGAATTTCCCGCGCGGCTCCTCCAGATAACGCTTTTCAGCGCGCTTCAACGGCAATTCAGGAAGTCGCCGATTCAATTCCTCGGCCAGAGTGTCGTTAAAGGGTTTCAGCATGGCCGGGACGTTGCTGCGTGCAAAGCGTGGTGTCAATCTGCGGTGGTTAGATATCGCGGCTGCAAGACAATTACCGTCGGACGCGTCGGCAAAGTCCGAAGCGAGATTTCGATTTCGCTGTCCGGGCGACGGTCTATCGCAAATTCCCCAGCTACACCGCCAATGAAAACGTCGAGCGAATTGCGCGAGAACCAGTGCATCGGCAAAACGATCGAAGATTTCAGCCGTTTGACAATTCGAATCATCGTCGGCGTGTCCACGGTCAGGCCGCCATCAACCGCCGCCATTACCACGTCTAGTCGACCCAACGCCGCGTATTGTTCATCTGTGGGTTCATGATGAAGGTGGCCAAGATGCCCAATACACAGACCTCCAACTTCGAACACAAAAATCGAATTGTTGTCCTTGATCCGGGTTCCGCCTCCGAACCGGTCGCGGATGTCGGTGGTTACATTGCGAATCAATATCTCACCCAGATCGAGATAGTATTCAGCAGGTATCCCACTTTGGCGCCACCCCTGCAGGACATGGGGGATTTCGCGAGCAGGAAACGGCGTCCAGTGGCTGTCGTGCGCATTGTTCATCGTCACTATGTCAGGCACCAATGTCGTTGCACCGATAAAGCCGGTATAATCGGTAACGGCGCTGACCCCGCCGTGCGTCTGGATCAAATACATGGAATGATCGATGTAGCTCAGTCGCACCGTGAACTCGTCCTCGAGCGGATCACGCCAGGCAACTGCTTGGATATATGCCAGCCCCGGTGCAGCGTCTGCGACAGCGATGCAGTGACTTGGTCCGCGATCCTGAGCCGTAGCAGCGGATGTGAACAGAACGAACAAGCAAATGGCAAAGCGTAACATCGAGCGGTTCCTTTTCCGATCACCTTAGCGCGCTTCCGGATTCTGAAAAGGCGGTATCTTCCGGATTGCAAAGCAAAGGAGTCGGCTGCCTTTCGCATTCCGCCCAAACCGAATAAGTCGAACAAAATTTCTTTGGAGCCGAAATGCCCGACCAAATCAACGATTTGTTCATTATTGGCGGTGGGATCAATGGTGCTGGGATCGCGCGTGACGCCCAGGGTCGGGGCCTTCAAGTGACGCTTGCTGAAATGAACGATTTGGCCTCGGCAACCTCTTCCGCTTCGACCAAGCTTTTTCACGGTGGGCTCCGGTATCTCGAATACTTCGAGATAAAATTAGTCAAAAAAGCCCTGATCGAACGCGAAACGCTTTTGAAGGCAATGCCGCATATATCTTGGCCGATGCGGTTTGTGTTGCCCTACCACCAAGACATGCGGTTCGAGACGTCAACGCCGGCTTCCCGATTATTGAGTTTTCTTATGCCTTGGGCGAAGGGGCGACGTCCTGCTTGGATGATCCGGCTTGGTCTTTTTCTTTACGATCATCTTGGTGGCCGCGGCATTCTTCCAGGGACAACTACGCTTGACCTTGGGGTTGACGCTGCCGGTGCGCCGCTTGACGACAAGTTCGAACAGGCTTTCGAATATTCCGATTGCTGGGTCGAGGACGCCCGGCTTGTTGTTCTGAACGCGCGCGACGCGGCTGATCGAGGTGCCGAAATATTAGTGCGCACAAAAGTCATCTCGGCGGTACGCGACGGTGTTCTATGGCGGATTGAAACCGAAAATGAAGCGACGGGCGAACGCCGAACACACCTGGCAAGGGCGCTCGTAAATGCAGGTGGCCCGTGGGTTGAAGACATCGTCAAAGGCGTTGCGCGTATCAATACCACCAAAGGGATCCGGCTTGTCCAAGGCAGTCACATCGTGACCAAAAGCCTTTTCGAGCACGGCAAATGTTACTTTTTCCAGGGCGAAGACGGCAGAATAATCTTCGCGATCCCGTATGAGACTGACTTCACACTGATCGGAACAACTGAAACGGAGTTCCAGTCGGATCCGGCTAATGCGACTTGCACTGACGAAGAGGCGGACTATCTGCTGACGCTCGCCAACCGGTATTTCAAGCGGCAGATTTCGCGCAAAGATATTGCCTGGTCGTACTCCGGCGTTCGCCCGCTTTATGCTGATGGCTCAAAGTCGGCGACAGCAGCAACGAGAGACTATGTTCTGTCACTCAACCAAAATGGGCCGCCTATCCTGAGCATCTTTGGCGGCAAGATAACTACTTACCGCAAACTGGCCGAAGGCGTTTTGAAGCGGCTCGCGCCTTACTTTCCGGACGCGACACAAAGCTGGACGGCCGGTGTGCCATTGCCAGGTGGTGACTTCCCGGTCGATGGCGTCGCAGCGCAAGTAGACGGACTTCTCACAGAGTTCCCGTTCATGGATCGCACTTGGGCACTCCGCCTAATTCGCGCATACGGCACCGACGCTCGCAACATTCTCGCGGACGCAAAGCACGAAGAGGATCTTGGAGTTGGATTTGGCGCCACGCTGACAGAGGCCGAAGTCACATGGTTGATGCAAAAGGAATTTGCTCGCAATGCTGAAGATATCGTCTGGCGCCGCTCGAAACTCGGATTACGCATGACCAAAGAAGAGATTGCGGAACTTGAAGAATGGATGCTGTCGCAGCCGCTGGCCCGTTCCGTTGATTGAGGCTATCAACATACCGGATTCCGAACGGAGACCCGCTTCATGACGCAAATCATGGCTATCGATCAGGGCACGACGTCCAGCCGCGCCATTCTGTTCGACGAAAACCTGAAGATTACAGCCATCGCGCAAGAAGAGTTTCCACAGCATTATCCAGCTGGTGGCTGGGTTGAGCACGATCCGTCGGATCTTTGGTCAACTGTCGCGGCCACTGGCCGTGCTGTGATCGAAAAGGCGGGGATCAGCGCAGAAGATATTGCCGCAATCGGCATCACCAATCAGCGCGAAACGACTCTTGTTTGGGAAAAGGAAACGGGCAGGCCCTTGCACAACGCCATTGTGTGGCAGGACCGGCGCACGGCTGATTACTGTGCTGAAATGGTGGCCGCAGGCCACGAAGAAACCATAACGTCCAGAACCGGTCTTTTGTTCGATCCATATTTTTCCTCAACTAAACTGAAATGGATACTCGACCATAACCCCGGCGCGCGCGAACGCGCCGTGAAAGGCGAGCTGTTATTTGGCACAGTCGACACCTATATCATCTGGCGTTTGACCGAGGGCACTGTTCACGCGACCGATGCGACAAACGCTTGTCGCACGATGCTTTACGATATCGAAAAGGGCGAATGGTCCCAGACCATTTGCGATCTTCTGGACGTTCCGATCGAGATGTTGCCCGAAGTTAAGAGTTGTGCTGACGAATTCGGGCATACGGCAAGCGATATTTTTGGACGGTCAATCCCGATACTTGGCGTCGCTGGTGACCAACAGGCCGCAACAATCGGGCAGGCGTGCTTTGACCCCGGAATGATGAAATCCACCTATGGCACGGGCTGCTTTGCGCTGTTGAATACTGGCGATCAGCCGATCCGATCCAAAAACCGGCTTTTGACAACTGTGGCCTATCAGCTTGATGGCAAGCGAACCTACGCCCTGGAAGGTTCGATCTTTATTGCCGGCGCTGTTGTCCAGTGGTTGCGCGACGGGCTTAAGATCATCAGTGCGGCGCAGGAATCGCAACGTTTGGCTGAACAATCCGACTCGGCCCAGTCAGTAGTCCTTGTGCCCGCTTTCACGGGTCTTGGCGCGCCATATTGGAATCCCGATAGCCGGGGCGCGATTTTCGGTTTGACCCGCAACTCAGGTCCAGCCGAATTCGCGCGTGCGGCATTGGAAAGCGTCGGCTACCAAACCCGCGATCTTCTGGAAGCCATGCATGCTGATTCACCGGCTCCGCTCGAAAGCATATTGCGAGTGGATGGCGGCATGTCGTCAAGCGATTGGACAATGCAGTTTTTGAGCGACATCATCGGTGCCCCCGTTGATCGACCCGAAGTTCAGGAAACAACCGCTTTGGGTGTGGCTTGGCTGGCTGGCATGAAAGCCGGAATCTATCCCGATCAGCAAGAGTTTGCCAACAATTGGGCGCTTCAAGCCCGGTTCGAACCCAATATGCCCGAAGACGACCGTGCGGCAAAATACGCGCTTTGGAAAAAGGCTGTTCAGGCGACAATGACGGTTTAGAAGACATCAACAAAATCGAAATTGACGCGGGAGATTTATGTGGAACGCATCCGGGTTGAAACCGCTTCCATTGGAGGCCAATTGCCGGGAACGTCGGGTTTACGCATGAAAACCGAAGTTTTCATGGGCCCGCACTACCTTGAAAATTTTATTCAATCGATATGGAACGCAATTGGCGGCCTTGCGGGCAAGACACTCGTGCTGGGTGGCGACGGACGTTATTTCAACGATCGCGCTTCGCAAGTGATATTGCGAATGGCGGCGGCGAGCGATGCGGCAAAGGTGATCGTCGGGCGGAACTCTATTCTTTCGACGCCTGCGGCCTCAAATACCATTCGTTCACGTGGCGCTGACGGCGGGATTATCTTGTCTGCCAGTCACAACCCCGGCGGCCGGGACGAGGATTTTGGAGTCAAGTTCAATACATCGAACGGCGGACCGGCACCAGAAGACGTCACGGCCCGAATTTTCGAAGAAACCAAGCAGCTTATCCACTATGATATTCTGGAAGCCCACGACGTCGACTTGGCAACTTTGGGCAACCAAAGGCTCGGGGCAACTGACATCGAAGTTGTCGACCCGGTAGCAGACTATGCAGACCTGATGGAAAGCCTCTTTGATTTTGACAAAATCAGCCATTTGCTGACAGGCGGCTTTTCCTTGCGCTTCGATGCGATGCACGCCGTGACAGGGCCGTATGCCGTCGAAATATTTGAACGTCGGCTCGGCGCACCAGGCAATACCGTCATGAATCGAACCCCCGAACCGGATTTTGGCGGTGGCCACCCGGACCCGAATCCGATTTGGGCAAAGCCTCTGGTCGATCTGGCTATGGGACCGGATGCTCCGGATTTTGCGGCCGCATCTGACGGTGATGGCGACAGAAACATGATCCTTGGTCGCGGCGTCTATGTAACGCCATCCGACAGTCTTGCTTTGCTGGCGGCTAATGCGCATTTGGCGCCGGGTTACGCAGATGGGCTAGCAGGTGTGGCCCGATCAATGCCAACATCGCAGGCGGTGGATCGGGTGGCGGCCGCAAAGGGTATGGATTGCTACGAAACACCTACAGGCTGGAAATATTTCTCCAGCCTGCTGGACGACGGTCGCGCGACAATTTGCGGCGAAGAAAGTGCTGGCACCGGAAGCAACCATATCCGCGAAAAAGATGGGATATGGGCGGTTTTGTTGTGGCTGAACATTCTGGTGGAAACCAAATCTTCAGTGAAAGATCTGTTGGCTGATCACTGGCAGCAGTTTGGTCGGAATTATTACTCGCGCCACGATTATGAAGCGTTGGATGCACATGCCGCAAATGCGTTGATCGACAATCTGCACGCAAAGCTTTCCGGTTTGCCTGGTGAAAAACTCGCGGCAGGCGTTGTGGCGACGGCTGATGAGTTTAGCTACGCAGATCCGGTAGATGGTTCAAAGTCCGAAGGCCATGGGATACGGATCATATTCGACAACGGTAGCCGCATCGTATTCCGTCTATCTGGCACTGGAACCGTTGGTGCAACACTTCGGGTGTATCTCGAATCCTTTGAAGATGATCCGGCCGAGCTTGACAACACATCAGATGTTGCTCTTGCCGCTGTTATCGAGACTGCCGAACAAATTGCCGAAATCCGCAGGCACACTGGGCGTGACTCACCGGACGTCCGGACTTAACGATCCCAAGGCTGTCGGCTTTCCTCAAAAACCAGCTTCGGATCGGCGAAGACCTCTGGCTGATCCAATGTACCGGCGTAAAGAAACGCCAATTCAGGCGTGCGGCTTGTCGTCTTGATTAACGGTGATCCGCATTCGCTGCAAAATTGGAATACCAAATCGCTGCCGCTGTCCGCTTTTTGCCCATATGTCTTGAGCGGCCCGACAACACTTAAATCATTAGCTGAAACAGCCAGTTGCGGCGCGCCACCGGTGCCAGTCGCCCGCTGGCAATCGGCGCAAAAACAAATGATCCCAAAACGACCTTGCCCCGCAACTGAATACTGCGTCGCCCCGCAAAGGCAATGGCCGGTGATATGGTTGTGCATGCTTTCAACCCCTCGCGATCAATTGCGGTGGTACGGTGCCCCGGACAAGATCGAAGCTGCGCGATAAAGCTGTTCAGTCAGCATAACGCGAGCCATCATGTGCGGCCAGACCATGCTGCCGAAACTCATCGACATATGCGCAGATGCTTGCAACTCCGGGCAAATGCCGTCAGCACCTCCGATCACAAATGCTGCCTCGGCGCGGCCCTGATCACGCCAAGTCGCGAGCATTTTGGCAAATTCGGGTGAGGTCATCGATCTGCCGCGCTCATCAAGAATGCAAACCGGGTCGGAAGTGCCTGTTGCGCGCGACAACAAACCGGCCTCGGCATTCATCCCGCCTTTCTTCGCCTCAACTTCGACGATGCTCAGCGGCCCAAGACCCAGGGCGCGACCGGTTCGATCGAATCGTGACACGTAGTCTTTAACGAGATCGGCCTCGGGGCCAGCGCGCATCTTGCCGACCACCGCAAGTTTTATCTTCATCGCTGAATGTTCAGCCCTGCGACGAAACCGGGTTTCCCGGCGTCAGCCACATCTTCTCAAGCTGGTAAAACTCTCGTACTTCGGGTCGGAAGATATGGACAATCACATCGCCTGTGTCGATCAGCACCCAATCCCCGGTCGTCTTACCTTCGACCTTCGATGGAACTCCAAAGCCTTGCTTCAGCTTGTCGACCAGATGGTCGGAAATCGCCGCCACCTGTCGCGATGAGCGACCCGAGGCAATGACCATATAATCTGCCATCTCGGATTTTCCGCTAAGGTCGATCTTGACGATCTCCTCGGCTTTGTCGTCTTCCAGCGATTTCAGAATTTGGTCGAGCAATTGTTCGCTCGTCAACGGGGCATTGTTTCCGGTCATTACACGACCGTCATTGCCAGCGGTCGCACCAGGGACCGCACCTTGGACGTATGACAGGACATTGTCCTCCTTTGCTGCACGCCATACCGGAGCGATAGATCACCCCTTGGAACCAATGTAACACCGCAATTATTCAATTCCAAGAACAGCGCTAATAATCTCGTTCAAAGAAAACGCCAATGCTCGTGTCACCACTATTCGAAGCTGACCCTTTCAGCGTGATAGATGGGGTGACATCAAGGTTCAGATTTAAACGCGTTTCGCCGTCTGCGCGGACATTTAGGTCGGTATAGACATTCTCGCTCAGGTATGCGCCCGCGCGTACGGCCGGGTTTCCCTCGTCATCGGTTGTCACATCGAAATCAGCCAATCCAGCGCCCTGACGAATGTTGCCGACTATGCCTTCGCCGCCGCGTCCCGCAAGCGTTCGAACAGCAAGCGCCAACCGCGCAGCTTGCAGCGGCGAAAGCGTTTCCATCCCCCGACCAAATATCAACCGAGCCAGCACCTCTTCCTCCGGCAACTCAGGCTGCGATTCAAACGAAATCTCCGGATTATCTGCGGGGCCAAGGACGATGATATTAATCGTTGTGTCCTCGACCTGTGTCGTCGCCCGAATTCGAACGATCGGAACAAATGAACCCTGAATTGTTATCGTTGCCTCTTCAATTTCCAGCCGTTGCCCAAGGATATCCAGTCGCCCCCGGATCAGATTGAACGCACCAATGGGGGTGACTTCCCGCGTGGTACCAGTGACCCGGAGACCGCCACCAAATTCGCTGTCCAGTCCTCGCCCACGTACGAATACTCGGTTCGGTGCGTTTATGCGGACATCCAGGGGAAACGATGGTCCAGTTGCGCTTTTCCCGGCTGTCTCCAGCAAACCTGCACGACGGCGCGTGCCGCGCACCGGTGGAGGTTCGTTCATGTGAACGACTTCAGGAATGTCCCCGGTGCCGCCAAGGCCGGTCGACGGAATCCGAATGTTAGTTTCGCCAAGTTCAAGATCGCCACTGATAAAAGCGCCATTAAGCAGCGGACCGGAAACCGTGACGCGCCCACTAACTGTGGTTTCGTAAAGACGCGGGTTTGTTAGTAGGAAGCGCGAAAGCTCAGCTCCAAGATCGGCGGTGAATGGTGATACTAGTTCGATGGGCCCAGCGACAGAAATGCGCCCCCCGGTGCTGGCCGCAGCGGAAACCGAAACATTTGCGCGGGCGCCAGTCATTGTCACATTAAGCGCGATATCTTCGAAGGTTGCCCCAAGCGCCGGCGCAACGAAGCGGGCGCCGCTGCTGGTGATTTGACCTGACACGCTTGCGAGCGTTGGCGGACCGTCGACTGATACCTCAAACTGGGCCGAGCCAGACAAGGACCGTGGTTGGATGAAACGATTTGCCAGCCCAAGCGGCGCCACCCCCGACACTGACATGTCGACCGCAGAAAAATCAGCGGCTGAATTCCCCGAGATTCTGGCAGTCACCCCACCAGGCCCCACTGCTTCGGCATCGAAGTTGTATTGGCCTTTGAAGGGCTGAGTGATGTTGCCCTCAGCCATAAGAGGTCCTGAAAACTCGGGTACAAAAGGGCTGACATCATCCAAACGCGCATAAGCAGATAAAACGCTGTCTTCGGTTCCCAATGCCCCGTTTGCAGTTATTCCAAAGAAGTCGCTTTCGATCTTGAGAGCTGCGACGTCGATTTTTTCATCCGCTTTGGCGACGTCGAAACTCGTTGTAAATCCACCTTCCAGAAGTTGGTCCAGATCCGGCATGCCGATTTTTAGGTTTTGCCCGCTTGCCCCACCGATTATGTTGAAACTCGACAGGTCGAATGCAGCCGCTCCGGCGGCTTCCAATTTCAGTGCGCCGGATATCGGACGCCTCGCGAGTTCCGCAAATTCGGACAGGTCTGAAATATTTGCCAGCAACGTGCCTTCGATGGCCAGCTTTTCGAAGGGATCCAAGACTAACCCCTTCGCCGCCAATTTTAGCGTTTCACCATCAATGCCAAATTCCACTGCCCAGTTTCGGAGGTCGATTTGTCTTGTGTCCGCATCGATCACTATTGGTCCGGACATTTGCGGCAGAATCAGTTCTGCGTTAGCCAAGCGTGCGTCGAAACTCAAAGAAGACGCTCCGGTTCGCAGATCCGCGTGTCCTGTTAATTCGGCGTTCGGCGTGCGCAGCCGTTGGATCGACATCGTCAAACCGGTTTCATCACGTAGCGCACTAAGTGAGATTTCCGCGACACCGGCAAGAATTCGGTCGGCTTCCGGCTGGCTGACTTTTAAATCCCTCGTTTGCCCTTCTGCAGTCACTTCGAATGTGCCGGCGAACGGTGCCGCGTCAAATATTGTGCGGAGTGATGCGCTACCATCAAGCGGGTGCCCTGCCAGGCCGGAAAATGACGACAAATTGCTCGCGCCGAATTCGGCCTGACCTTCTATATTCGGCCCGTTCTCCCGAAACGTAATTGCCGCCCCGCCATCAAGCTCGTAACTTTCTCCGGTTATTAGAAAGCTATCCAGTTTTATCGGCGCACCTTCGGTCCAGGAAACATCGACGCTGCCGTTCACCTGTTCACCTAATGCAGCCTCGGCCTTGGCACTACCCAGATCAAGCGCAGTTGCATCAAATTTTAGTGCGGCCGTCACCTCGCGCGGGGCGGCTTCGCGTATGCGCCCGTTTCCTGATAAAACCAGCGTTTCAGCCGAAAACCCGGCACGCTCTAACCCGGAGATCCGAAATTCACCCGTCCACGGCTCACCAGCTTCTGCGTCGAATCCGACGCGAAGATCGACGCGGCCAACGCGGGTCTCCGGTCCGGTCAACGGTAATAAGACGGCCTCGCCACCAAGTGTTGCGATTTTCCCCGTGATATCAATCTGTTCGGGCAACCCAGTTGCGGCGATATCGATCTGACCGGTCAGCGTTAACGCGTCCGCGCTGATGGCCAAATCATCCACGGTTATGCGGCCGTCGGCAAATGTCGTTAAACTGGTCCTCAGGCTAACGTTCGGCCCAAAAAACGGCTGATAGTCAGGTCGGAAAACTGGCGAGATATCGCCCTCAATTTCGGCTGCAATCGTCAACGTCGCGCCGCTTTCCGCTGCCGGCACAGTCGTCGCTACACGCCCTGCAAGCCGCTCGCTCCCGTTCGTCTCTAGCCGTATGTCGGCGGCATACTCGTCAATCGGCGCCTCGCCCTTGATAGAAAACTCCAAAGCCGGACGGCCTGGCAGATCAACCATATTAGCAAGGATGCCGTCGCGGTCCTCGACCAACTCAAGATCAAGTGACAATACTTGGTCGGAATTGCTGTAAGACGTATCCAGAACAAGTTCGCCCACACCATCAAGTCGGCGAATTAGTAAGTCGGCCGAGCCCTCGCCGCCGTCAAGGATCAGCGCTCCATTCGCGCTTGCGACTGTCACGGCGCCAAAAACCGGCTCACCTATTTCAACTTTCGCGGCCTCGACTTTGCCGATTGCAATCGATACGGGCAACTCCGGCAGACTGAAGCCCGTTGCCTCGGGTGAAGGTGTGCTATTTTCGGCTGGTTTAGGTAGTCTGGGAAATAGGATCGTTTCCGCGGAAAGCTCGGCCACTTCAATCCGACCACGCAATAACGCGCCGCGATTCCAGTCCAAAACCACGTCCGATAGTGTTAGCCAGACGCCTTCTGCATCGGCGATTGTTAGAGACTCAAGCGTAGCGCGACCGCTCAGGACGCCTTGAAAACCTGTGATCTCGACGTTACGGCCGTCTCCTGACAGATTTTCCTCGATCAGGCTCTCAAGATAGCTTCCCGGGTCATCCTCGGTTTCTTCCTCCTGAGTTGCACCGAAAATCCTGTCGATCCAACCGAGTTTTTCTTGTGCGAAGGTCGGGGATGCGGAAACGAGCGATAAGATTATTAAAAGAAACGCAAAATGTCGCATCAAAATGCCTGCCCAATTCCGACGTAAACGTAGAAGTTCGAGCTGTCGGCGCCACCTTTAACCGGCGTTGCAATATCAAGCCGGATCGGGCCAATTCCGGTATTGTATCTCAACCCAATCCCGGCGCCAGAATGGCTACCGCCTGATCCATCCGGGAAACTCTCCTCGCCGATATATCCCCAGTCATAAAACCCAACGACAGAAATGGCCTCTGTCACGGGCACCCGCGCCTCTGCCGATAATCCTGCAAAGCTACGTCCACCCGAGCGAATTCCGCCGCCCAGATCAATTGCCAGCGATTGGTAACCTTGACCGCGAACTGTATCGGCTCCGCCGGAATAGTACCGGTAGAACTGTGGGCTCTCTAGCAATTCTGGCCCCACGATTGATCCTAGTTGCAATCGAAGGGCCGCGGTTACCGGGCGTTCTTCGCCAAAAGTTTTGTAGCCGCGCAAATCCAAATTGATCTGAGCACCGTCGTCGCTGTCGTCAATCCCATAAAACGGCGTTGCCTCCAGTTCTACAAATACCCCCCGTGTCGGGTCCAGAGCGGTGTCGCGTCGGTCAAGCGTTGCTCCCAACGGCAGAGTCAGTAGCGAATATGTCTCGGTTCCGAAACTGTCTTCGACCTCAGAGTAAAGATACCCCAATCCAAATTCGACGGTCAGATCGTCGGTCGCGTAACGTGTGAAACCAAGTGTAAATTCACCAGAATTCGATGTGAAATCCGGCTCATCCAGCTTTTCGATGCCAAGTTCGAAATATAGGTCAACGTCTGCGCGCGGAGTTGCCGGCCGTTCATATCGGGCGCCAAACGAATAGTCGCTACCGCCGGTTTCGCCACCGATTCCTGCAATCTCACCGTGTACGCGGAACCGCTCAGCGCCGCCCAAAAAATTCCGGTGCAGCCAGAATCCCAACAAACGCGCGCCGTCGATGGTGGAATACTCTGCGCCAAACCCGAAACGCCGAGGTGTCTGTTCGACAACAGCAATATTCAAAGGCAGGGTGTCGCCGGCCTCGATGTCTTCCGCCTCATCAACGACAACAGAACTAAAGCTGCCAGTACGCCGCAATCGACGTTCCGCGCGTGCAATCTCCTCGGGATCAAATTTCTGCCCCTCTTCAAGGCCGCCAATCGTGTGGATGCGACCAGTGCGCACATCCCTGTTTCCAGACACTGTGACCTCACCAAAACGCAAGGCCGGTCCGGGTTCGACAATCAATTGTGCCGCAAGGCGGTGGTCTTCATGGCGTGCAAAAATTCGCTGTTCGCTGACGCGAGCTTTCGCGTGCCCTTCCAATCGCCAACTTTCAATCGCAGCTTCGGCGGCGTCACGGATCGCACTCGTTCCGGCAGGCTGACCAACAGCAAACTCTTCGGGAAGCTCGGCCCGGCGAGGTAATGGCCGGACGGTTGTTTCGGAAAAAAGAAAAAGTGGTCCCGGGTTAATCTCAATCGAAATTCGTGAAATTTCCGCCGGCGCTCCAAGGGGCGGGATCGCCGCCGCTTCACGGCCATCAACCGAGATTGAAATGACCCCACCGAACCGTCCGGCGTCGTACAAAACTCCCAGTAGCCGACCATAGTCAGCGCGGGCTGCTGCGACAAGTTCCTGGGGGTCCTCGGTTTTTTCGTTTCGCGCCTGTAGCACCAGCGAAGATGCGGCCAATGTGCGCCGCAGGTCGCGGTCCGCACCCGGTGTCGAGAACACAAACTCAACTGCATAAGCGAAATTAATGGTCGCCAGCACCCAGGTTACTGTAAAGGCACCAATCTTCCCCCAATGCACCGTGCTACACTCCTTAGGCGGGACATTTGACGGATATCGCTTTCGCAACCGAAACGACAGGGGGTCAGTCAGCCAATACAGGGCCGTGAGGATGGTCCAGCAGTCGAACTTCCCGTTGCGGGAATGGGATCGAGATTCCGTTTTCGTGAAATGCATCCCAAAGCGCGAGATAGACGTTCCCGCGGATATTTGTGAGACCGCCTGTTGGGTCGGTAATCCAGAACCGCAGCAAATAATCCACAGAACTGTCGCCGAACCCAACGATATGGCACACTGGTGGTCGAGACGCCAACACGCGATCGCACCCCGACGCGGCTTCAACGGCCAATCTTCTCACGTCGTATGGGCTGTCGGCATATGAAGTCCCGAAAGAAATATCCAGCCGAACAAAATCGTTGGAATGCGACCAGTTCACAACTTGACCGGTAATCAGATCTTCGTTCGGAACCAGGTATTCCCGCCCGTCTCGGGTCGTAATCGACACATAGCGTGCGCCAAGCGCGTTTATCCAGCCAAAGGTCTCGCCGATCGAGATCACGTCACCGGGCTTGATCGACTTGTCCAACAGGATGATGACGCCCGAGACAAGGTTCGACACTACCTTCTGCAGACCAAATCCAAGGCCGATGCCAATGGCGCCCGAAAGAACTGCAAGGCCCGTCAGATCAACGCCAACCGTTTTCAATCCAAGGAAAAACGCAGCTCCATATAGCAGCACTTGCAGGAACTTGACCGCAAGCACCTGCATTGACGGGGAAATATCCCGGTTCGAATTAATTCGCGATGCCGCCGTCTGGGAAAAAATCCGAGCCGCCGTAAACAGAATTGCGATCGCAACCAACGCTTTCCAGACCGTCAGAGCGGAAAGATGAAAGTCCCCGAACTTTAAGGCGACGCTATCCAAAAAAGCGCCGACCTCGTCTGTCAGGCCAATAAAATAAAGTGGCAAGATGATCCAAAGAGACCAGGTCACGATCCGCCGCAAAAAAGCGTTCTTGATCAATCGCGTCGCGAAACCAACTGCTAGGATCGCAACGACAATCGTTCCCACCAATTCCAAAATGAACCGGCGCGACATGAAGGGCGTAATTTCTGAAATCACCAATACAGAAAGCCAGACCAGCGCCGCGAAAATTATGAGCCCAAGGCGCCGATGTATTACCACTAGTGCGCGAAGCTGCCATTTCGGCCGCCCTTTAAGTGCGCGCATCCAGCGGCGAGTTTTTGGTTTTAGCCATTTGTTCAGTCCCCAGGCTAAAACAACACACAGCGCGAGTACGGCGATTTGCCAAAGACGCGAAGGCAACAGCAGCATTGACGCCTGCGTTTCGACCCAGGACCAAAGCTCAGTGAGCCTCCCCACTAGCGGTTGTGCTTCCTCCATAACTGCAGAATGCACAGCATTTGCTTGCTGCACAAGCAGCCTTGCGAGTGCGGCGGCCGCGAATCATTAGCATTAATTTACAATGACTTGGGTAAAACGTGTGTCGCTCAGCTTATGATCCTGGCTGAAGTGCAGCCGGAGAAAACAGCACACCAAATTGCTCGCACCAAATCACTACCGAATTGAAGGTGCCGATATCGGTGCCTGCCGGAATCGGATAAGCTTGATCGCCGACATTGCCCCTTAATTGACCCAGCGATAACCACTCGTTGTCGGTAACGTCTTTCTTCGACCCTGGATCTGGGTGCGTTGAAAGCCAGACTTCCAGATCTGGGCCATTTGTCACTTGAAATTCCGTCAGTTGAATTTCGTGACTTCCGCTAGGCAGCGCAACAAGCGTCGCAACTCCGGTCCCTTTGTGAGACCCATCAGCATCACGAAACTCACCAGTGGCGACAATTTGAGCTTCCGCCAGCGTCTCAGCCACGACTTCGTCGAAAAGAAGCGGCGAAAACGCATACCAAAGAAACGCGCCAACGGGCAGCCCCATAAGGCCACCGACTATCAAAGCAACGATTTTTCCGCGCATAAGGTCCCCACTTTCTGTTCCAATTCTGGAAACCCTATCTCTTGGCTCGCATTTTCAGCAAACACTTCTTCGGTCTGTCATGCCAGGATCATTGGTCTTCACGGCCCCATTCAATAGCATTTCAAAATTGGACACTGGCGCATAATAGGTGTCGGTTTCGTGCGATCAGGAGTCGGGCGGACTTTCCGGTTTGTACATAGAAGGGCATAAGTTCTCGTCGAATCGCGTGAAGGAATCGTGTCCATGAAAACGCATGTCAAAGCCCTGGTTATCGGTGGCGGTGCAGTCGGTACGTCAATTGCATATCATTTGGCGAAGGCCGGTTGGGACGACGTGATGCTCCTGGAACGTGACGAGCTGACAAGCGGTTCAACTTGGCACGCGGCGGGCTTGTTGCCCTTGTTCAATATGTCTTATGCCACCACCCACATCCACAAGTATTCAGTCGATTTCTACAAGGCATTGGAAGAAGAGACCGGGCTCAACGCGGGTTTTGCGGTCGTCGGAAATTTGCGCATGGCGCAGACAAAGGAACGCATGGACGAGTACATGCTTTATGCATCGACCGCCGAAACGTGTGACGTGCCATACGTGTTCCTAACACCTGAAGAAATCAAAGAACGCTGGCCGCTCATTCGCACAGACGATTTGAAAGGCGCGCTTTATCATCACACCGACGGTTACATTAACCCGGCTGACGTGACCCAGGCGATGGCCAAGGGCGCGCGTCAACGCGGCGTGACGATTGAACGCAAGTGGCAGGCAGATGCGTTCAATTGGAATGGCACCTATTGGGAAGTAACAGCCACGAAAATGGTCGAGCAAGGCGGCAATTTGGTTGCAAGCGACGAACAGGTTGTGATCGTTGCTGAACATGTTGTGACCGCCTCTGGCAACCACGCGCAACGCACCGCGCAAATGCTTGGGATAAAGATTCCGGCAATACCGGTAGAGCACACATTTATCGTTATGGATCAGGACCCATCGTTGGCCGAATGGCGGAAGTCGAACCCCGAACATCCTGTCATCCGCGATGCCGACGCCCAGTCATACGTGCGCGAAGAGCGTGGCGGTTGGATATTGGGCGTCTACGAGGTTGGCGCACCGGCACGATTCAAGTATGGCGTTCCCGACAGTTTTCGTGCTGATCTGTTCCCGCTCGATCTGGAACGGATCGAAGGCCAATACATGGCTATGATCCATCGCATGCCCTCGTGCGAGGAAAGCGGTCTGAAAGACGATTTCAATGGTCCAATTTGCTATACACCCGACGGTAACCCCTTAGTTGGCCCCGCGCCCGGTTTGCGCAACATGTGGTTGGCCGAAGGCTTCAGTTTCGGTATTACCGCCGCTGGCGGAACCGGTCATTATCTTGCGCAGATGATGGTTGATGGCGAAGCCGAAATCGACATGGCCAGTCTGGATCCGAAACGCTACGGGAACTGGATGACCACGGAGTTCGCGGCGCGCAAGAACGAGGAATGCTACAATCACGTCTACGTCCTGCACCATCCGGATGAGGAGCGTGAAGCCTGCCGCCCACTGCGCACAGTACCAGCCTATGACCGGCAAAAGGCGTTAGGCGCGCAGTTCGGACAAGTGAACGGCTGGGAGAGGCCAAACTATTACGGCCCACTCGATGCGTCGGATAATTTTGACCACGATGCCCGCAGTTTTCGCCGCGGCGGCTGGTGGCAATATGCAGCTAACGAAGCAAGAGCAATTCGCGAAGGCGCCGGTCTGATCGACGCAAGCGCCTTTACTAAGCATTGGGTCAGCGGTCCAGGTGCGACGGCATTTCTTGACTGGTTCACCTGCAACAAGCTGCCGCGCGTCGGCCGCATCAATCTGACCTATGCACTGACTAGCCATGGCACGACGCGCACCGAATACACAATCGTGCGGCGGCAAGAGAACGGTTATTACCTCGTGTCTGCAGGGGCTTGGACTGCGTATGACGCTGATTTCCTGCAAAAAGCGGCGGAAGATTTCATGTCGGGAGGCGGCGAGTTCGTTCTGATTCATGACGTGACATCGCAATGGGGCGTATTTGCGATTGCCGGACCAAAAAGCCGTGATGTTCTAAAGGAGTTGATCCGCGACGCCGACCCCGAGACAGCTCTTTCAAACAAACGGTTTCCGTGGCTTTCCGCACAGGACATTGAGTTGGGCATGGTCCCAACCGTCGCCATTCGTGTGGCATATACAGGTGAACTTGGCTGGGAGCTTCATCACCCGATTGAAATACAAAACCACCTATGGGACCGCCTGCTGGAAGCTGGAGAAAGTCACGGGATGAAGCTCGTGGGTGCAAGGGCGCAAAACTGGCTTCGCCAGGACAAAAGCTACCGTGCCTTCGGGACCGAACTTGGTCGCGATGCGACGCCGCTCGAAGCAGGCCTTGACCGGTTTGTGGATCTTGAAAAGGATTTCCACGGCAAAGAGAAGATGATTGAAACCGGCATCCGTTCGATGTGCGTAACGCTACTGATCGACGGCCCCGAAGACGCCGACCCCTGGGGTCGCGAAGCGCTATACAACGATGACACTCGCGTCGGGCGGCTGACATCGGGCGGCTATTCGGTTCATTTCGGAAAATCGATCGGCATGGGCTACGTAACGCCCGATCTTGCGACCCCAGGCACCAAACTGAAGGCTAAGATGCAGGACCAGCTTTGGGATGCAACGGTCACTGAAGACAGTCCCTATGACCCGAAGAACGAAGTTATCCGAAAAGATGGCTGAATAAGTCGCCTATTTTGGCGCTGGATTTGAACCAGTGTTATAGGCGCTCCAATCCTTGATCTCAGGATAAAACTTGCGCCGCCACGCCCGCAAGCGAGGGTTCATGAGATTCATCCACAACGGCGGAATTAGTGCAATTGTGGTCATTGCTGCATAGCCAAACGGTAGATGCGGCGCCGCATCCTCGCTGGGCGTTTGCAAAAGCGGGTAAGGCCGGTCGGGGCGGCTGTGGTGATCTGAATGCCGGGTCACGTTGATCAACAGCGCGCTTGTCGGTGCGTGCGCCGAATTCCAACTGTGATGCGGCATCTGATGCTCGTATTTACCTTCGCCCAGATATTTTCGCGTTAGCCCGTAATGCTCAATGTAATTCACCAACTCGAGCTGAAATATCGCGAACCCGGCGGCGATCATGAAAAGCGCCACGCCGGACCAGCCGCCAATAAGATATGCCAGGATTAGAAAACCACCTGCAAAACCGAAATAACGCCAAAATGGATTGGTCAAATTCCAGACTGGCAGACCGCGGCGTGCCAGCATCGCGCGCTCAGCGCAAAAGGCTGACCACAGGCTCTGTACTAGGACACGGGGATAAAACTTCCAGAAGTTTTCCCTGTACAAGGCCGTCACAGGATCGCGTGGTGTGCCGACATGAGCGTGATGCACCAAAAGATGCTCGGATCGGTAATGCCCGTAAAGCGCCATACCCATTAGCATATCGCCCAAAAATCGCTCCAGCCGCGAAGATTTATGCATCAATTCATGGGCATAGACGATACCGATGGTCCCAGACATCAAACCAATTCCCAGAAACAGAACTACTTTTTCGACTGACGAAAGATGGTCGGCGTTCGTGGCATAGTTCAGAATTGAAAAAGTGGTCAGCAGTTGGACGATCGGCCAGATCAATGTGATCCTACGATGCCAGACGATTGTATCGGCCGAGGCCTCTGGATCAGGATTTCTGGGGTCAATCCCGATTAGCTGATCCAACAGAGAAAAAACCAACCAGGCATAAAGAGGCAAAAGCACCAGCGCCCATCCGCCAAACAGTGCCTCTATCCATGCGACCGGAACCAGCGTAAGCGAAACCCAAAACGGCAGCGCCGGTGGGACCTGGTTTGGATAAATGGCGGCGTTTGTCATCGGCGAAAGCATCGACTTTTAGATTGCCTGACTAAGTTATCGGCGCAGAGCATCCAGCTCAATCCACCGACAAGGCGTTCGACGCAAGATCATGGGCTTTGCGCATTACCGTTGGTAACTTTGAAGGGTCGAAATTGGTCTTGTCTACAAATTGGCCGTTTGTGGGCTCGGCGTCCAACGCCACTTCGGCAATTTGCAGTCTCAGTTGCAAATGAAAATGCGTAAAGGTGTGGCGAACTACATCGCCGGCGTCGCGCCAGTCTGCATCCAATGGGGGTTTCTCGACGGGTGAAGATTCGGCCCATGCGCCTCCGGGCCAGCCCAACATGCCGCCCAAAAGTCCCTTGTCAGGTCGCGTTTCAAGCAACCAGGCACCATCGGTTCGACGTGCCAGGTAGACGATACCCCTACGTACTGGTTTTGGCGACTTTGATCCTTTCACTGGGAATTGGCTGGTTCGTCCCATTGCGTATGCTGCACACGCAGATCTCCACGGACACTTGCCGCAATTAGGGCTGCGCGGCGTGCAAACTGTCGCGCCCAGATCCATGATGGCCTGTGCATAATCGCCGGAGCGTTCCAATGGCGTAATGTCAGTGGCAAGCTTTGTCAGTATCGATTTGGATTGCTTTAGCGGCGTCTTCACCGCGAACAGGCGACTCATGACGCGTTCAACGTTGCCGTCGACCACGGTTTCCGGCAGGTCGTAGGCGATCGCAGCTACCGCCGAGGCGGTGTAGGGACCGATCCCGGGTAACATAAGCAACTCTTCGCGCGTATCGGGAAAACGGGCGCCATATTCTTCGGTCACAATCCTCGCGCACTTCAATAGATTGCGCGCGCGGGCGTAGTATCCCAGACCGGCCCATTCTCCCATAACGACTTCGTCCGGCGCGCCCGCAAGGTCTTCAACACCTGGCCAAAGTTCAACAAATCGTTGATAATATTTGATTACTGCCGCAACCGTCGTTTGCTGAAGCATGATTTCGCTCAACCAAACACGGTAGGGATTGGGCCTCAATCCAGCGGAACGCTCGCCCGGACCGGTCCGCCACGGCATTTCACGGGCATTGCTGTCATACCAGTGCAGCAAATCCGCGGCTCTTGCACTGTCACGCAATCTTTATCTCTCCTGACGCGGCTTTTGAGTGGCGCGCACGCCGTCGTCCATTAGAATGCTCGTGGGGTCAAGGAAGGCAAGTCTTTGCGAGAAGGTCGCCGCAGACGTGGATTTGAACGGGCGGCCAGCCTGATGGAGGGGCGCATTCGCGAAGCTGGTGAAAGCCGTGGATTTGCTGTGTCCCGATTGCTGACGCACTGGGACGATATCGTCGGGCCCGATCTTTGCCGGCAAGCCCGCCCGATTGAAGTCAGCTACGGAAGGGGATTTGGGGCCACGTTGACTCTGCTGACCAGTGGGTCAGCGGCACCAATCGTCGAGATGCAAAAGGAAAAAATCCGGGAACGTGTCAACGCTTGCTACGGATACGCCGCGATCACTCGAATTCGCTTAACGCAAACTTCGGCAACGGGGATTTCTGAACCCGCCGAGGAGTTTTCCGTCGGGCCTCCAAGACCCAAGCCCGACGCAACCGCAAGACGGGCATCCGATCAGGCCACGACCGAAGTGTCAGACAAAGGTTTGCGAACCGCCCTTGCAGAATTGGGGGCCAACGTCCTATCTCAGTCGAAACAGGAATAAAGGTATGACGATTATGACCCGATTTTTGACCGTTTGCGCCGCTTCGGCAATAACGTTGTTCTTGGCAATAGTATTCGTGTCGCAGCCTGCCGTGGCGCAGGATGCGGCGGATATTGACACATCCGGCATTCCCGACATGTCGATCGGCAATCCAGACTCGGTAGTGACAGTAATTGAATATGCGTCGTTCACCTGCCCACATTGTGCGGCATTCCACACAGATGCATTCAAGGACCTAAAGGCAGATTACATCGACACCGACAAGATTAACTACATATATCGCGAGGTTTACTTTGATCGGTTCGGTCTTTGGGCGGCAATCGTTGCGCGTTGCGGCGACGGAGCAGAGAACCGGTATTTCGGTATCGCGGATATGCTCTACTCGCAGCAGCAAGACTGGGCGCGCCAAAGCGATGCCGCAGAAATTGTTGGCCGGCTTCGTCGGATTGGAAAAACCGCCGGTCTTTCAGATGGTCAGCTTGACCAGTGTCTAACTGACGCAGACAACGCTCAGACGCTCTATGCTCGCTATCTGCAACAGGCCGAGGCGGACGGGATTACATCAACGCCGTCGTTTCTGATCAATGGCGAGAAATACACCAACATGTCCTATGATGAGATGAAGGCGATCATTGATCAGGCGATCGGAAGCTGATGCCTATTGCGCTAGTCGCGCGTTTTGATCTCAAGTCAAACCAAGTTCGCTCAGCGCCACGTCGAGAGGCGCGGCATCTTCGATTTTCAATCGGACAGGAAGCGTGAGGACTTTCTGTCGGTATGAGGATGGCAGGCGCGTTGCGTCTTTTTCGGTCGTAACAAGATGCGCTGAGTGTGCGGCGGCCTCTGATTCCAAGCGCATCAAAAGCGGTTCGGACAGCTGTTGATGATCATCCAGAGGTTCGGTGCGGACAAGATCAACGCCTAGACCGCGCAGGGTTTCAAAAAACTTTTCGGGACGGCCAATTCCCGCAAATGCGATTGCCCGTAGCCCTTCCCAATCCATTCCGGTCTGAAGCGGCACCAATTGGCCGCGGACACGAGGCAGATGAGGAAGATTTGGCCAAACTGTGTCGAACCCATGCTGAGCGGCATCGTTGCCGATAACCAAAAGGATATCGGCTCGCGTGAGTCCAACCTCCACCGGCTCGCGTAGCGGTCCAGCCGGGATGACGAGTCCGTTTCCAAATCCCGTTGCACCATCCACGACAACAATACTCAGCGACTTTGCGACGGATGGGTTTTGATGGCCATCATCAAGGATCACGGCGGGTGCGCCTGCGGCAATCGCGGCGCGCACCCCTGCCGCCCGGTCCTTCGAGACCCAAGTCTGCGCAAAACCTGCGAGCAAAAGCGGCTCATCCCCAACCGCGCTGGCGTCATGGCGCTTTGGATCAACCAGCGTTGGGCCCCTGAGGTGCCCGCCGTAGCCGCGCGTTACAACATGCGGCGCCAGGTCCAGAAGTCGCTCGACCAACGCAATTACAGTCGGTGTTTTCCCGGTGCCTCCTGCATTCAGATTGCCAACACAGAGAACCGGAATATTGGGATTGATGCTTGGCGCGCGCGATAGGCGATGCGCTGTGGCAAATGCATATGCGCTCCCTAAAGGCGAAAGAATTCGGGCGATTGCGCCGGGTGCTTGGGGCGATTTATTCCAAAACCGAGGCGGTTGCATCAACTGGCCTCGCCAATGCCCAGTTCGGCGTCGATTAATTCGGCCAATTTTACAACGACATGCGCACTTTCCGAGGTTACGGACCATCCGGCATGTGCAAGTGTCGCGGCCTTATCCGGGGCCAGCAGATTAAATATCATGTCGCCTAGGTCTCCTTGGGATGCCAGTTCGGCAGACGCGTTGGCCGCCCTCAGCCTGTCAAACCGGATGGGGCTATTGCCGACATCGGGCCCATGGACCACCACGGATCCAAGCGACGCGGGCTCGAACGGATCGGAAGCCACTGCGTCTTTGTCGAACGTGCCGCCCAAAAACGTAATTGGCGCTAGACGATACCACAGCCCCATTTCGTCCTCTGTATCTGCAACATAAACTTGGATGGTCTCATCCGGCTCTTCCCCTTCGGATCGCAGCGCCGTTCTCCACCCTTGCACCTCGAAAGCGGAGGAAACCGCACGGCCATCACTGGGCAATCGAGGTACGACGATAAGCAAAAGGCGGTGGGCAGCTCGGATCGTCCGCCTTAGCGCGGCTTCAACTGCGGCAACCTCGTTCGAGGTCACATGCGCTGCCAGCCAAACTGGTCGCCCGGCTAATAAATTTCCAATATCGGTCAGCTCGGCTTGATTGCAGGGCAGCGCAAGTGCCGTATCGCTAAGAGGGCCGGTTACCAGCACACGATCTTTCTCGATTTTGGCGCCGTATAAGGCCTGTGCTTCGGCCGCCGATGACGCCAGAAATCTGTCGAAGTGCTCAAGAAGCGAAGACGCAAGCATCGACAGTCGCCCACCTGGAGTGATCTGCCCACGACGGCTTGCCGCAAGAAACATTGGAATTTTACGAGACGCGGCCTCTGTGATCAGGGTCGGTCGGTCGGGTGGCCCGACAAAAATCGCCAAATCTGGTGTCCAATGATTCAGAAATTGCGAAACCGACCCCGATGTTTCCCCGGGTACAATCTGATGCACCGCCAACGAAGCGGTGGCGGTCGCATTTTCGGTTGACGTCACAAGGGCACTTACGGTCTGCCCACGAAGTCGAGCAAGCTCCTGACAAAGCGCGACGACGGCACCGGTGTCAGCCGCATCGTTGGCGTGCATCCAAAGCAAGAACCCATTCGGGCGGACAATCCCGGTCTGTCCGAGCCATTGAGTTGCTGTGTTTTTTTCAGGTGAATTGTGTGAAGCCCGCGCGAAGTCGCGCAATCGGTTCGCGGCATAAAAAAGCCTTGAGATCAGCCGCGGGCTTGACCGTGTCAGTTGCCCAGCTCCTCGGTCGACGAAGCCGCCGCCTGCTCATCACGAAGTCTATGCAGATGCGCAATGAAATAGCGCATATGGGCGTTATCGACCGTGCGCTGCGCCTCGGATTTCCAAGCATCGTATGCGCTTTGATAATCGGGGAAAATTCCAACTATGTGGATATCGTCGACCTCTTTAAAAACATTCTTCGTTGGATCGACAAGCTCGCCGCCAAAAACAAGGTGCAGCCGTTGGGTCATAGGGTTCTCCGATTTGGTCAATGGCAAGCTAACGGGTCGCGCCGTCGGGTCAAGTCGAGCCGATTTATCCTAAGCCAAAGCCGTGATGATGTCGCGATGTACATTCGCACCACCGGCGACGACTCCCGCTGTTTGCCTTGCCGCGCTGTTAAAAACCAAAGCTTGACCCTTGCGATCAGTGACGATCGCCCCTGCTTCGGACGCGATCAACGCACCTGCGGCAATGTCCCATTCCCAAGTTGCGCGCAGCGTTAGCATTCCGTCGAACCGGCCTTCGCCGACGAGAGACATGCGATAAGCAAGCGATGGCCGAAAGTGCCGATCAAATCCGGGGGCTGTCCCGGTGCGCCAGAATCTGTCCTGCATCGTCACGCGTGGCGTCAGGACCGTCGAATGATCTGTGCCATTTGCCGTGCTAGATCGAATTTCCTCGCCGTTTAGGGTTGCGCCGTGGCCTTCTTGAGCCAGATAGATCTTCTCGCGCGCGGGAAGATAAACGCAAGCGGCGATAGTGCGTCCTGCTTCAACAATTGCTAGCGAGTGTGCCCAGGTTTTTTCGCCCGCGACGAATGCGCGAGTGCCGTCAATCGGATCCACAATAAAGACGCGCTCCGCGCTAAGTCTGGCGCTGTCGTCTTCGGTTTCTTCGCTTACCCAGCCGTAGTCCGGGCGCGCGCTCAATAGGCGGTCCTTTAGGTGAGTGTCTACGGCGAAATCTGCCTCGCTTACCGGATCGTCTCCGCCTTTGTCCCAGACCTGAGGGTCTTCGCGCCAGAATCTGCAGGCTATTTCGCCTGCCTCACGAGCGGCGTCGGTTAGAAGCGACAGATCACTCACCGGCAATTGTCAATCCTTCGACCAAAAGCGACGGAATTACCCTGTTAAGATGATGGCGTGCATCGTTCGCAGGGCGGATGGATGCCAGCATATCATGCAGGTTACCGGCAATGGTGCATTCGTTCACTGGATAGGTGATTTCTCCGCTTTCCACCCAGAAACCGCTTGCGCCGCGCGAGTAATCGCCCGTTGTCGGATTGATAGACGAGCCTATTAGCGAAGTGACAAGAATCCCCGTTCCCATACCGCGGATCAGATCGTCCCGGCTTTCGGAGCCCTCGGTCAAATTTATGTTGCCTGTACGCGGTGTCGGTGGCGACCCCGTACCACGCGTTGCATTTCCAGTGCTTTCCAAGCCAAGTTGGCGTGCGGTCGCAAGATCTAAAGTCCAGCCAGTCAACACGCCATCATCAACTATCTTTCTTACGTGCGTCGGCAAACCCTCAGCATCAAACGGGCGGGAACCGCCGATCCGTTGCCGGTGAGGGTCCTCGGTGATCGAAAGGCCTTTGGGGAGAACTTGCTGACCAAGTTTGTCCCTTAACCAGGACGATCCACGCGCCACCATCATACCATTCGCGGCCTGTGTCAGATGTCCGATCAGGCTAGACGCAACTCGTTCGTCATAAAGCACAGGAAAGGAACCGGTTGGTGGCTTCCTTGCTCCGCGACGCGCTAAGGTTCGCTCACCTGCGATCCGGCCGATTTCCTCGGGATCGGTCATGTCATCGCGAAAAACTCGGCTATCGCCAAAGTAGTCACGCTCCATGGACGTGCCACTGCCCGTTATGGCAACGCACGAAAGTCCGTACGCTGTGCGACGATACCCGCCGGAAAACCCATTGGTTGCCGCCAAGTGTATTGAGCTTTGCGAATAAAAGGCGGCAGCACTGTCCGCTTGTGTAATGCCTTCCAACGCAAGAGCGGCTGCTTCGGCGCGAGTGGCAAATTCCTGAAGTTCGGCTGGATCCGGTTCTGGCGCCATTTCAGACAGCTCCAGCGATTTAAGATCCCAGTTGATCGCAAGTTGGTTGGCATCGGCGAGCCCTATATAGGGATCCTCGGGCGCCAACTTGGCCATTTCCACGGCTCTTTCAGCAACGACTGCGATCGTCTCGGGACTGCTGTCCGAGGCCGAAACGCACGCCTGCCTTTTGCCGACCAGAACTCGAAGACCAATCTCGACGCCTTCGGCACGTTCTGCATGCTCAAGCTTGCCCGAAAGCACATTTATTGAAAGCGATGCGCCGTCGGTGGCAATGGCGTCTGCTGCATCGGCCCCCGATTTTTTTGCGACCCCGAGAAGTGCAGAAGTCAGCGCGGCAAGATGATCCGTCATTTTATTCCCGAAACATGTTCCTGCCCGAGTTAGTCGCCCCAGACCAACCCCGCAAGGGCCGAAGATTTGCGACATTAAAAGTGTCGGTGGCAGCCAAGACAGTAGGAAAGCCACAGAGCCAGTGTTTGAGAATGAACTATGACGACCTAATCAATCTGGATCGCTATCCGATAAACTGCCCCGGACCGGCGTTGGACGCCTGCCTGCAAAACGTTCGCACCAAGCTGGCAGAGGATGGGTGTGCGGTTCTCAATGGATTTTTGACGCGCGCCGCGGTCGATGCGCTTACGATCGAAGCAGATGGAGTGGCCGAACACGCACATCGGTCGTTCAATCGCACAAACGCGTATTTCTCGAAAGATGATCCCAGCCTGTCCAGATCTGACCCGCGGCGGATGTTTTTTGACCGCTCGAATGCTTTCATTCCGGCTGATAACTTTCAGCCTAACGGGCCGCTCCGAACGATCCACGACGCACCTGGCTTCGACGCATTCATCCAAGCGTGTTTGCAAGAACGGCACTTTCATCGCTATGCCGATCCATTGGCGGACGTTATCGTCAACATGGCCGAGGCGGGAAGTGGATTTCCCTGGCATTTCGATACCAATAATTTCACCGTTACTCTGGCCATTCAAAACGCCGATGAAGGCGGAGCATTTGAATATGCTGCAGGAATCCGGGATCAAGATGAGAATTTCGGCGAAGTTGCACGCGTTTTGGAAGGGCGTTCGGAGAGGATCACCAGATTGGAGTTGGAACCTGGCGACCTTCAGCTTTTCCGGGGCCGGAATTCTTTGCACCGCGTCGCGCCGCTAGCGGGCAACCGACGCCGATACGTCGCGATTTTTTCCTATGTTGAGCAGCCCGATATGGTCGGATCGCCCGAGCGTACCCGGCAACTTTACGGCCGCGTGCTTCCGATCCATCTTGAGCGGGCCGGGCTAAGGTCAGATACTTTTATCGACTGAAGCTTTGCAAAAAGAAAAACGCCGCTCTACCGAGCGGCGCATTCAATCTTATTTGGTCAAGGGTTATTTTATCCGCTGGCCATTCGCCAGAACTGACCCATCTTCTTTGACTTCAATTGTCGAAACTAGAGTGTCTGGACCATCGCCGGGGCGGGCGAATAGGCCCATCATCATGCGCGCACCCATCGCCTGTTCGTCCGGCAAAAGACCCATACCAACCAGCTTGTCGAGAAGTCCGTTTCCGCCAACCAACATCAGATTCGCAACGCCCGCCGGCATTGGAATGCCAATAGAATTGTCGAACGTAAACGCGCCATCTCCAGTCAATTCTGCTCCTGCCATGGTCAACTGAAGCGCATTGATATTGACTTCTTCCAACGTCCCCGGAGCTTCTGCATCCATATTCTCAGCATACTCCGGATTTGTGAAATCCTCGGTCAGTATTGCCTTGCCGGCGAGATCGACGATCAAAGTCGCCGGATCGCGCGGCAATTGCCCACCCGGATCGAACATACCCCAGATCAAGTCGTCGATCTCTAGACCGATCATGCGCATCACAAGCGCAAAATCCTGCGGGTCTTCACCCGGAACCATTGGCATTGTAAATCGACCACCACTTTCGGCCATTCGCAGATTTACGGCGGGCAAAGGAATTACTGATCCAGAAACTGTTACTGCGACGTCGTTAGTTTTACCGCCATAGGAAATGCCGTTTTCGTCAAACGCGGCATCCAGCGATCCAGAAGTCGCGGTTGCAAGCATCTTGAAACTGCCATCCGGACCATCGAACTCCACGGCATAGTTGCCGGTGCCATGGGTGGCCGTTCCGGTCTGGCGCATACCGGCGGTGATCATTTCGGCAACGGACATGTTCATTTCAATCTTGCCGATTGCGCCCTGTGCTTTCTGCGCCAGGTCCGCAACGCTGAACTTAAACGACCCTTCGCCCTCTTCGCCCTCGGGGTCGGCAAATGAAATGTCCATCACCATGGATGCAATGGTCGATTCCGTATCGTAGGATCGCACATCGCCTTCTGAAAGATTGATGTATCCTGCCATATCATTCAGAGCAAAATCGATGAATATTGGAAGATCGTCGGGGACATCTTCCCCTTCGATAGTGAATTCGCCCATCGCGAATGTTGGGTAGTCAAAATCATACCGAAGCGAAGCAGCGTCTCCCGAGGCGATCATCGAAGCGCCAGGCTGGTTCAGCGTGAATCCAACTTTGCCATCGCCCTCAGGCGTTGTGACATCAAACGAAATCGGCATGGTTTCTGGCATCCGGATTGCAACTGAACCGTCGCCGAGTTCTTCAAATGACACGTCGCCGATCATCAAAGACACCGAGCCATCGGGGACTTCGAATTCTGTGGCGATGCCAGTTATGGTCAATGTTCCGCCCGAGCTGGTTTGGCCGGTTGTCGTAACTTCGGCGCCATAATTTGCCATCAAGCCCTGCCAGTCGCCCCAAACCTCTGCAGCTGTCAGATCGGCAAGAGCCGGGGCAGCCAAAAGCGTGAAAGCTGAAGCGGTCGAAAAAGTGCGGAATAATTTCATAATTTTACCCGGTGCAAATTGGAGTTGAGCCCAACATCCAAAGGAGATCGGAGCCCGTCAAGATTAGCTTGTCATTAGAACGACAGGCCAGTTAAGCGTGTCCGTGATAGCACGCAGTATGGCAGAATGGAGGCAAGAATGTCAGTTCATGGCAAAACCGTGATGATAACGGGCGCCAGCCGAGGGATCGGCGAGGCGTCGGCGCGCGCGTTTGCCGATGCGGGCGCCAATGTTGTTCTGCTCGCCCGAGGGCAAGACGCAATCGCCCGGATCGCAGGCGACATAGGCGAGGCCGCGCTTGCAATTCCCTGTGATGTCAGCCGCCATTCCGAAATTCACACTGCAGTAGTCGCCGCCGAAAACGCCTTTGGACAAGTCGATATACTGATTAACAACGCTGGCGTCGTCGAACCGGTCGCGTATATTGCAGCATCCGACCCCAACGCCTGGGGTCATGTAATCGATATCAACCTTAAAGGTGTCTACTATGGTATTCGTGCTGTTCTACCCGCAATGCTAGCGCGGGGTCAGGGCACAATATTGAACATTTCGTCCGGCGCAGCCTACGGCCCGGTCGAGGCCTGGTCGCATTATTGCGCCTCAAAGGCCGGTGCGCTGATGCTCACCAGATCAGTCGACAAAGAATACCGCAACAAGGGCATTCGCGCCCTTGGGCTTTCGCCCGGAACAGTCGCCACTGAAATGCAGCGCCAAATCAAATCCAGTGGTATCAACCCGGTCAGCCAAATGGACTGGTCCGAACACATTCCGCCTGATTGGCCGGCGAAGGCACTTTTGTGGATGTGCGGGCCAGAGGCAGATGAGTTTCTCGGTGACGACATCAAGCTTCGAGACGACGAAATCCGTACCCGCCTGGGGTTGGTTGATTGATCGACGTCAGGCACAAAGACGGCCTGACTCTATTGACGATAGACCGACCCGGCAAAGCTAATGCGCTGACCGGTGACATGCTATCGTCTCTTGCCGACGCTGTAGAATCCGCCTCCGACAACATCGAAACCCAGGCATTGATTATTACAGGCGCAGGAAAAGTATTCAGCGCTGGTGCCGATCTTGAGGCAGCCAAGACCGGGCTCGCCACAGATCCCGTCTGGGAAAGACTATCTGGTGCCATCGCCACGTGTCCGGTTCTGACAATTGCTGCGCTGAACGGTACGGCCGCGGGCGGGGCACTGGGCATGGTCTTGGCAGCGGACCTCCGGATCGCCTCGCCGGAAGCCAAAGTCTTCTATCCTGTCATGAGGTTAGGTTTCTTGCCGCAGCCCTCGGACACTGTTCGATTGCGGGCTCTTGTTGGACCGGCGAGAGCCAAACTGGTTTTGGCTGCCGGGGCCACGATAACGGCTGATAATGCACTGGCCATCGGTCTTGTTGACGTGATCGACGACGACCCGCTAGCTGCCGCACACAGCCTCGCCGCCCCAGCGCTGGCAGCTAGCCGTGATCACGTTGTTGCTATTAAATCTATGATTTCGAACAGTTAAACTGGCAGAATCGTTTGAGTCCAGGTTCAAAGCGACCAATCGATAACCGGTCCCAGAGGTACAATTCCTAAAGGATTTCGAAGCTCGGACGGTGAAAAGTAACCCTGTTTGTAAATGTCGAATCGCACGGTGTCAGCCACGCCTGGCATTGCATAGATCCGGCGCGCATACTTCCAAAGTGAAGGGTAATCCACGATCCGGCGCAGGTTGCATTTGAAGGCATAATGATAGGCGACATCGAACCGCGCGAGTGTCGGGAACAGCATGAGATCGGCCTCAGAGAATTGATCTCCCACCAGCCAATCGTTTCCACCAAGTCGCGCCTCGATCGCGTCAAGCGTCGCGAAGACTTCGCGGACGGCATTGTCATAAGCCTCTTGCGTGCGTGCAAAACCGGCGCGGTAGACGCCGTTGTTCAAGGTGGAGTAGATCCGCTCATTCCAATCGTCGATTTCGCCACGAAGCGGAGTTGCGTACAGGTCCGGTCCACTTCCAAAGAGTGCAAACATCCGGATGATCTCGGATGATTCATTCGACACGATTTGTTTGGTCTTTCGATCCCAAAGGACCGGAACCGTCAATCGCCCGGTATAGCTGGGTTGTTGATGGGCAAAGACTTCGTGCAGCGCGCGCACGCCAAGTTCTGGGTCAGAGTATTCGCCCTCGGCATCATAGACCCAACCCTGATCGCTGCGTCGCGGTCGTGCATAAGCGACCGAAATAGCGTCCTGGAGCCCAAGAATCTCTCTTGCCAGCAACGTCCGATGCGCCCAGGGGCAGTTCCAGGCGACATATAGGTGATAGCGCCCCGGATCGGGCTGGTAAGGCCCCTCAAGAGTGATCCATTCGCGAATGACCGATGCCGCGCGCTTGAATTCGCCGCCCTCGGTGGTGTCCGATCCGGGGTCGTTCGCGTGGTAAACGCCGTTGATCATCACTCCCATGCGAGAGGAGATAGCGCGAATGTCACAAAATGGCGATGCGCTGCATCTGTGCGCTATTCCTTTCGACCGCGAGCCCAAGCCGGGCGCGTCTTCAGGCGCTCAAAGTAGGTTCCAAGCGGTCCGCCCTTGTCCACTAAATCCAACCCAGCCGCCCATCCTGCAACGTGACCGGCGACGATGTCGGCAATAGTGAACTGGTCGCCCGCCAGATATTCGGCATCGCCCAAAAGCCGGGCGAATTTCTTCTCGGCCATCTTGATATCCCGATCCAGCATCGGGAATATCTCCGCGTGCCGCATTTCCTCAGGAAGCACATAGCTGTGTCGCCCGCGCATCCATAGCGGCGCCTCGATCTCGGTCAGCACAAAATTGATACGCGCGTCCATGTGGGCGCGCTCCGGCGTTGCGACGGGGTAAGTAAAACGCGCTTCGCGATCCGATAGATAATGCAAAATCGCCAGGCTGTCCGTCAGCACAGCGTCGCCATCTTGAAGGATAGGCACTTGTCGCAAAGTGTTTAGAGCGTTCACCACATCGGAATGAGGCATCTCAACCCGATGCTCGTAAGCAAGCTCAAGTTCTTCAAGCAACCAAAGCACCCGAAAAGTGCGTGAACGGACGGGTCCGGTGACAATCAGGCTCATTTGCGGTTCATCCAGGCGATCTTCAGTAATGTACGTTCCATCAGCGCCATCTCAGGCGCACGTGAAGTTGAACGAAGCGTCAAGTCGGTGTCCAGCAAAAGTGCCAGCGCGCGTTCAAGTTTCACCATGCCCCACGAACTTGCTTGCCTTTGAATGCGGTCGCGGCGGGGTCCGAATACTGGCGGCCGAAGCTTGCCAATGCCTGCGCCGGGCCCACCCGGGTCGGCCGCAATCGTGTGGAGCGCTCGAAAATGTCGCGTCGCGCCGATGCAAAGCCCAACAGCGCCGACGCCTTGCGCCTCCAGCCGTCGAAGAACTGGCGATATCCGGTGGGCGTCGCCGTCAGCCGCAACGTTCAGAACGTCGTCAATTCCCGCTTCAATGGATTGCGGGGCGCTAACTTCCACTTCTTCAGCGGTGAGCGGTGAGGTGTCGTTCATCTTATAAAGCGAAATCTTTTCAAGCGTTTGACGATAGTCCCCTGGATCAAGCACCCGTGACAATTCAATCAGTGCCGCCATTGCATCGTTTGAAATGTCAGTAAGCCCGGCATTGCCAAGCGCCCGCTCGATTTCGTCTCGGCTGGGTGGATCGTCATAAATACCGGTGGCGTAGGCATTTGAATGCTCTTCAAATTGTTTTCTAAGTTTGGATCGTGCATTTAGCTGTCCGGCAGTCACGATAATCTGAGCGTCGCCGTCTTTCCAATCCGTCAGCGCGGAACCGATGGTTGCTGCCAATCCGTCGCCGGCATCTTCGACAAAAGCGGCGCGCGGACCGGGGAAAAACCCTTGGGCTTTGACTGCATCTAAAAGAAGTGCCGGGTCTTTTCGCAAGTCAGCAGATGCAATTCGGGTCAACCGCATCTCATCCTCGCCTTCGGGTCCGATCAGCGCCTTGATCACCTCTTGCCGCCGCAAAGCGACTCGCATCGCGTCTGCCCCATAGATCAAAAGCCCGGTTTTTGCCGGATCCGGTTTGGCAAAATACGAAGTCGCATCTCGGGTCGACAGCTTCATAACGCGTCGGCCTCAGCCAGAATGTCAGCTACAATTCGATCGGCCAGAATGATCATTAATCGTCTGCGCGCGTCCCGTTGCGCAACGATCGTTGCGACTGTCGTCGATGTTGCGGAGTAACTCGTAAAGCTTCGCTCGTCCCCCGACATCTGCGGGCCAGAGCTGTCGCTTAGCGACCAATTGACTTGTCCCAAGACGCTGTAGCGGCTGATTGAACCGTCAGGCAGCAATCCCACGGCCTCTTCGTCAACCCGGATTTCGGCGTTTAGCACTAGATCGCCGCCTGCCGTCGATCCGAGCCGGTCCTCTAATCGGCGAACCAGTGCGAATCCCTCTTCGTCCGCAGGCACTGCTATCTCTATGCGACCACGAAGCCCGTGCGCGCGGTTTCCCGGCGCGTAAACAGGCTCGAACCCGCAGCCCGCCAGCGCAGCAAGGCTTGCCAGAATCAAGCGACGATTTGGATACGCTTTAAATGACGACATTGATAATGCGACCCGGCACGACGATCAGCTTTTTGGGCTGACCTCCGGCCAGCGCACGCGCAACAGCATCGTCGGCCAGTGCGAGCTTTTCAACCTCGTCCTTTGGCATGTCTTTTGGCACCGTGATTTCTGATCGGCGTTTGCCATTCACCTGGATCGGTAATGTCACATTGTCGTCGATAAGATAAGCCTCGTCCGCCACCGGCCAGGATGCGTTCGCGATCAAGCCCTCACCGCCCTGCATCTCCCAAATTTCTTCCGAAAGATGCGGCGTCATCGGAGACATGAGTTGCGCCAATACCATCACTGCCTCGCGGCGTGTTGATCTGGAAGCCTTTGATTTTGCCAAAATATTTGTAAATGCATAGAGTTTGGCGATGGCAGCATTGAAGCCAAAGGTTTCAACACCCATCGTGACATCGTGGGTTGCCTTGTGCATCGCACGCTTCAGTTCTTCATCACCTGAACCACTTTCGCCGGCGGCGGCAATTTCGTCCGAGATACGGTGCACACGCGCCAGATGCTTCGCCGCGGCTTCCGCCCCTGAAGCCGTCCACTCAACATCGCGTTCTGGCGGAGAATCGCTCAGCACGAACCAGCGCGCAGTGTCCGCGCCGTATTGGTCGATGATCGCCACCGGGTCCACAACGTTGTTCTTCGACTTCGACATCTTGGCCGAGGGGATGATTTCGACAGCCTCGCCCGTTACTCCAAGTCGCGCACCGGATTCAGTGATCTCAACATCTTCCGGGAAGTGATAGATTGGCCGGTTGTTGTCGTCGCGTGTGACGTAAATCGCGTGAGTCACCATTCCTTGCGTGAAAAGTGCATCAAACGGTTCAATGCTTTTCTGCGGCAGGTGCCCGCAGATATGCATCGCCCGGGCAAAGAACCGCGAATACAAGAGGTGCAAAATCGCATGCTCGACACCGCCGATATACTGGTCGACGTTCATCCAGTACGCGGCGTCGTCCAGAACGGTCGGCGTTTCGGCGTGGGGCGCTGTGAACCGGGCGAAATACCAGGACGAGTCGACGAAGGTATCCATCGTGTCGGTTTCGCGTTTCGCAGGCTTGCCGCAGGACGGGCAGGGGACGTCGCGCCATGTGGGATGCCGATCCAAGGGATTTCCTGGTACTTCGAAACTGACGTCATCGGGCAGCTCAACCGGTAGGTTTTCTTTTTTCTCGGGCACGACCCCGCAATCGTCGCAATGCACCACCGGTATCGGGCAACCCCAATAGCGCTGACGAGAAAGCCCCCAGTCACGCAGACGGTAATTCGTGACACCGGTGCCCCATCCTTCGGCTTCAGCAAAATCGATAGTGGCGTCGATGCCTTCTTGACCAGTGGCAACATCGATCCCGGTGAAGTGATTGACCCACTGCACTTTTTCCGTCTTCGGCGGCACATACGCTTCGCGATCAACGGGCGCTTCGTTGTCCAGGGCGAAGAAAGTATCAATCACCGGCAAATCGTATTTCCGGCAGAAATCCAGGTCGCGTTGGTCGTGCGCTGGGCAGCCGAAGATCGCGCCGGTGCCATAGTCCATCATGATGAAATTGGCGATCCAGATCGGCACTTCCCATTCCGAGTCCAGCGGGTGGCGACAAGTCAGCCCAGTGTCGAATCCCAACTTTTCGGCTTTTTCCAACGCCTCTTCTGTCGTGCCGCCCTTTGACGCCTCAGCGCAGAATTTTTCAACGCTCGGGTCGCCTTCCGCCAGTCGTTTCGCCAACGGATGATCGGGCGAAATACCAATGAACGAGGCTCCCAGAAGAGTATCTGGGCGGGTCGTGTATACCTCGATTTGATCAAATCCGTCCTGAACCACGTCCCAGGCAAACTGGAGCCCGCGCGATTTGCCAATCCAGTTCGACTGCATAAGCTTCACTTTGGAGGGCCATTGATCCAGCCCGTCGATCGCTTCCAACAATTCTTCGGAATAGTCGCTGATCTTGAAGAACCACTGCGTCAATTCGCGTCGCTCGACTTCGGCCCCTGACCGCCAGCCCTTGCCGTCGATCACCTGCTCGTTCGCCAGAACCGTCATGTCGACCGGATCCCAGTTCACAATGGCGTTCTTTCGATAGACCAGTCCATTTTCCATGAAATCGATGAACATCGACTGCTGCTGGCCATAATACTCGGGGTCGCATGTGGCGAACATTCGGCTCCAGTCCAACCCAAAGCCCAATGGCTTCATCTGCTCGACCATCGTGTCGATGTTTTCGTAGGTCCAGGTCTTGGGATGCCCGTTCGAGGCCATTGCCGCATTTTCTGCAGGCATTCCAAAGGCATCAAAACCCATTGGATGCAATACGTTATGCCCAGTCGCCAGTTTGTAGCGCGCGATCACGTCGCCCATAGTGTAGTTACGCACGTGGCCGATATGGATGCGGCCCGACGGGTAGGGAAACATCTCAAGCACATAGTATTTAGGCTTGTCGCCTTCTCGCGCCGCACGAAATGTGCCAGCCTTGTCCCAGGCTTTTTGCCATTTCGGTTCTATCGTCTTTGTGTCGTATCCGGACATACGGTCACCTGTTTATATGCAAAAAGCCGGGCGTGGGCCCGGCCTGCGTCTTAATCGGGCTGGGTGTGAAGATCTATAGATTGAGGTCGCGGATCCGCAGCTGCCTTGCCCGTGTCAGTATGGCGTCTTCAACTGCACGAACAGTCTCTGTTGGCGCCGGGCCGCCTCGCGTAGCAAGCGCCACATTCAGTGATCGTGCCTCAAGTGCCGGGTCGCGTACGAAAATTGTGGCGCGATAGGCCCGCCCGCCGCCCGGAGGCGATCCAAACCCTGTGACGATCACACCGGAAAACGGGTCTGCGGACTGGATTGGCAAAAAGTTCAAGATGTCCAATGACGCGTTCCAGAGATATTTGTTGACGGCGATCGTCGTATTTGGGTCATCCTCGTTGTTAAACAGATCCCAGATAGTCGAACGCTCCGCTTCGCCCGAAGCTTGCGCCTGCGATTCGCTGCCAGAAAATGAGTCGCCAATCCGACCACATCCATCAAGCATCAGGACCAGCGCGAGCGCGATCGTCGCCTTTCCAGCGAGATTTCGCGTCAAAGCCCCCATCTGCCTGTCCTCTCTTGGCTTTTTTGCATCACTAGCCGAGCATTACGGCTGTCTCAAGCGGATTCCGGGAATAGTGCTTTGTGGCAGCAAGGAATCACTGTGGCAAAGCTGCACCATCGCCTTGAGAGTCTCAACGACATCGGGGCGCCCGGCTTGCAATCGAACCATGACATTGAGAAACACATTGCCAATCAGTTCGGTGCGACCGGATTGAGACGCACCTTTTACACACGAGGGAAAATACGATGAAAAAGGTTCTTCTTGCTTCGACAGCGCTGGTAGCGACGTCGAGCTTTGCAGCTGCCCAGGGCGTTGAGCTCAGTGGTTTTGCTGAAATAGGTATCATCGATGCCGGTGGAGCAAACGACGTTGAGTTTCACCATGACCTTGACGTTAAATTCAGCCTGTCAGGTGAAACTGATAATGGCCTGACTTTTGGCGCCACGATCGATCTTGATGAAGTCGGCGACGACACCGGCTGTGCCGGAATTGGTAATGCTCCATCCAACACAGGTTGTGTTGAAGAGCATTCGGTCTTCGTGTCCGGCAGCTTCGGCACAATCACCATGGGCGACACCGACGGTGCGTTCGACTGGGCATTGTCGGAAGTTGGTATCGGTTCGGCGATTGCTGACGATCACACCAGCCACTCAGGTTTCAGCGGCAATGGTGGTCTTGACGGCACCAACGACGGCCAGATCGCACGTTACGATTACTCGTTCGGCGATTTTGCTTTTGCTGTTTCCGCCGAGCTTGACGATGCTGGCACCACCTCAGGTGATACCATTGCAATTGGTGCTCGTTGGTCCGGCGATATTGGCGGCAACGACCTGGCCATTGGTGTTGGTTACCAGGAAAACGATGGTGCTGATATCGTTGGTATGAGCATCAGAGCTGGATATGGCGGCTTTATCGGTATCTTTAACTACACCGATCACAGTACAGCCGGCGACTACACTGCAATCGGCGTTGGCTACGAAACAGGCGCATTGCTTGTTTCCGGTAACTACGGTGAGTTCGGTAGCGGCAGCGACGGCTTCGGTATTGCAGTCAACTACGATCTCGGCGGTGGCGCAGTTGCCCAATTTGGTTACGGCGACTCTAGCGGCGGCACCTCGACTTGGTCGGCTGGTCTAGCCTTGTCGTTCTAATCTGACGATTGGAACCAAATCTCTTAAGGGCGGGTCATTTGACCCGCCCTTTTCATTTGGCACAACTCGACAATCGTTGGCGCTGCAAATATCTTCGCGCCTGGAAACAAATGAAAGATTTGCATGCTCTCCCCATCTATGTCAGCTGCCGCGCCGGATTATGAAAAAGGTGTCGAGCTGCTCTCAAAGCGGGAATTCGAGGCCGCGCTAAGAGAGTTCCGAGGCGTGGTGGCACAAGAGCCAGACCACGCTGAGGCTCATTTTCAAATTGGCCGTATCTTGCTCGCGGGAAATCGCGCCGTGGCAGCCATCGAGGCTTTCGCCCAAGCGTCCAGAGTCAAACCAACGGCAAAACTCATTTGGAGCGCATGGGCCGAGGCGGTTGCGCTCGGAGGCGATGACACTGCAAGAGATTTTTTCCTCAAACAACTGAGGTCATCGACAGTCGACACTGGACTACGCGTCAAGCTTCAAGATCGATTTGGATCGATGCGAAATGCGTCACGCCCACAAAGTGGCGGCGCGCCGCGTAACGCAGTCAAAGCTCTTGTCGCGCTAATGAAGGCTCAAAATTTCAAACGCGCTGAAAACGAGGCAAAAAAACTATTGGCGGCGCATCCCAAGTCCGCGGTGGCCGCAAACATCCTGGCAACTGCGCAAGCCAATCAGAAGAAATACGATCTCGCCCAAACGAACTATGAGAATGCGATCAAACTCGATCCGGCTTACTCTGAGGCTTACGACAATTACGGGCGATTTCTACTGAGCAGAGAATTGCCCCTGGAGGCTGCGGACAAGCTTAAAAAGGCAGTAACGTTGTCGCCAGACATGATCTCAGCTCTGGTTAGTCTTGGTTCGGCCCACAATCAAACCAAAGAACATCGCTCGGCCGTTGTCCTATTAGAGCGGGCACATGCGAATGATCCAGAAGACATCCAAGCGCTGATCGAGCTTGGAAATGCCTATTTGCGCACCAACCGTCACCAAGAAGCGCTAGAGGCCTATGAGACGGCACGGATTCTCTCGAAGGACGAAATATCACGGGACCACCGTGTTTCGTTGGCACAAATGCAATCGAAGTTTCAGCAGGATGAAAAAGCTTTAGAGAACTTGGACCAAGTGATCAGGGACGACCCAAACTATTCGCAAGCAATTTCCGCCAAGGCCAGCATTCTCCAGTCACAGGGAAAATTTGACGAAGCGCGCGAGTATTTAGCAAAGGCATCGGAACTCGACCCAACCAACGGAGAGAATTATCGCCTTTTCCTTTCGTCGTATAAGGCCAAGCCTGGCGACCCAATTATCGAACGGATGCAAAAGCTCTATCGGACGGCGAATCTCACAGATTTTGACAAGATGAATTTGGGTTTCGCTATCGCGAAATCTTTGGAAGACTCCAAGGATTTCAAAAAGGTTTTCAGATACTTGAACGAGGCCAATGCGCTTTCCCGCAAGTCAACGCCTTATCATATCAGGAAGCGTTACAACGAAATCAAATGGCTCAAAAGAGCCTATAAAGACCATGACTACGTGAGCGCCCTTGCCGAAAACGGATGCAATACTGCGCCGATCTTTGTGACCGGAATGCCGCGGTCTGGCACGACACTAGTGGAGCAAATCATCGCCAGCCATTCGACCATGACCAGTGCTGGCGAGCTTGGAATTGGCTCTCGACTTTGCTCAAAACTGATCGCTGATCTGAAAGGCATCCATCCGGTACGTGAGTTGAAACCGGACGAGATTGCCCAGCTCGGTGCCGACTATACTGACTTTATTTCAGAGCAGTTCCCGGGCGTAGGCCGGATCACCGACAAAACCATCACATCCTACACGCACATCGGTCTATTGAAGCTCGCAATGCCCAATTCCCGCTTCATTGTCGTGCGTCGCGATCCCCGCGACAATCTGCTGTCGATGTATAGGAATAAATTTCCGGAAGGTACACATCCTTACGCCTACGACATGAAGGATCTCGCCCACTACTACGGAACCTTCGTTGAAATGGTTGATTTTTGGCGCGAACGCGTGCCCGGCTGGTTCTATGAAGTGAACTACGACGAACTAGTCTCGAACCCAGAGGAAGAATCTCGCAAGCTCATTGATGCATGCGGACTGGATTGGGAAGATGCTTGCCTCAATTTCCACGAAAACAAAAACAAAGTGCAGACCCTCAGCCTCTATCAAGTCCGCCAGCCGATCTCCAAAGGGTCGCTAAAGGGCTGGAAACGTTACGAAAAAGACCTCGAACCGATGATCGAGATTCTTCGGGAAGCCGGGCATGTCACTGACTGATATTCAGGCTCGAATTGAAAAGGCCGAATTGGAAGCAGGACGAGAGAACGGTTCTGTAGAGTTGATTGCTGTCAGCAAAGTGCAACCACTTGAAAGGATCGATGCGGTGCTGGCCTCGGGGCACCGTATTTACGGCGAGAACCGCGTGCAGGAAGCCGAAAGCAAATGGATTTCCTACAAAGAACAATTTCCCGATGTGAAGCTGCACCTCATCGGTCCCTTGCAGACAAACAAAGTTCGCACGGCCATGGGACTTTTCGATTCAATCCATTCGGTTGACCGGCCAAAACTCGCACGGACCATTGCACGTATCGCGGAAGAAACAGGTGCATGCCCAGATGTGTTCGTCCAGGTCAACACCGGCGATGAAGACCAAAAGGCTGGCGTCCCGGTGGATGAAGCCGATGCTTTGGTCGCCGAGTGCCGGGCGCTGAATCTGCCCCTTAAAGGGCTGATGTGCATACCACCTTTTGACGAGACGCCATCACTTCATTTTGCGCTTCTTGCCAAGATCGCCGCTCGAAACGAGCTAGCCGGTTTATCAATGGGAATGAGTAGCGATTTTGAGGAAGCAATCGCACTGGGCGCGACACACATACGCGTTGGATCAGCGATATTCGGCGCGCGCGACTACCACTAAGGTCTGACAACAAGGCGCGTGCCCCGGCCAACCCGCGCCGCAATCCAGAACAAGTGTTCCGGACGCAGACCGACACATCCCGCAGTTGGAAAACCCGACCGCCGCCATCGATGAACAAAAATCGCGGAACCGCGCCCGGGTTCGGCAACTGGCCAGTTCCAATCCAGTATGAATATCAGATCATAAAGCGGGTCGGCGCGCCTAAGCGTCTCATTCGAAGCGTCAGTTGGTGCGCGCACCATCAGGTTATAGTCACTGTGGTTCGGCTCATCGCACCAACGATCACGGGGCAGGATAGGCTTCGCCCATTCTGCCGGCGGCGGCATCCTGTCCGGACGATATAACATGCCAACGATTTTATGCGTGCCGGTAGGCGTCGCTCCGTCGCCTTCAGTTTTTTTTAGAGTCACGCCGCCCCGACCAAGAACGCACGGAAACCTTCGCCCGCGAAATCGAAGACCGGCACGACTTACAACCATATCGAATGGGCGGATAGCCTTCATTAACGACCTGGTAGTCTTCCAAGTATTAGGCAGAACTGCCCAATGTTAGTTGCCCGGCGATGTCGTGTGAGTGCACTCATAATATATGCCCTGACTTCTTCGCCTTCGCATCAAGATACTGCGCATTCAACGGGTTAAGTCCAACTTTCAATGGCACGCGCTCGGCCACTTCTATGCCTTGCGCTTCCATCATCGCGACTTTGGCCGGGTTGTTCGTAAGCAGACGGACCGACTTGAACCCCAGGCGTTTAAGCATATCAGCACCTGTTCGAAAGTCGCGCTCGTCGTCTTCAAACCCAAGCCGGTGATTTGCCTCAACGGTATCAAACCCTTGGTCTTGGAGCGCGTATGCTCGCATCTTGTTTGCCAAACCGATCCCGCGGCCTTCTTGGTTCAGATAAAGCAGCACACCTGCGCCAGCTTCGCCCATCTGGCGAAGCGCGGCCTGAAGTTGAGAGCCACAGTCGCACTTCAACGAGCCCAAAACATCACCGGTAAAACACGCCGAATGCAGCCTCGCAAGAACTGGCTCTTCGCGCAGAGGCCGTCCAATTTCGCAGACAACGTGTTCCTCGCCGCCGCCTGAGGCACGAAATACATGCACACGGCCGGCTTCTGATACAGATAATGGAACGTGGCCTGACACGATATTGCGTTGGGCAGCAGGTGCCGCAAGCGCCTGAGAAGTCCTGTCGGCATCCAATACTGTCAACTCCGGAGGTAACTCCGACACTTCAACAACCAGTGCTGACGGCAATAGCCAGGCTGATTTGACCAGGCGAAGTGCCAAACGGTGAAATTCCGCAGACCCGGTGCATATTGTATTGAATGGGCCCTTCATGGGCGTAGTAAGATCGTCCTTTGGGTCGGCGACTGACGCAACCCAGCCCGCATTTGCGTCCGCCGGCAACGCCACACGTGCCAGATCGTCATCGTACACCCGTGCGCAAAGCGTCTCAGCGCGCCATGCGGTGATTGCCAGTTCGGGCGTGCCTAGCTGCCTTGCAGATTCCAGGCGTGCGTCGGTCAGGCCCTCCGCCGCGAAAATCAGTGCCGTTTGCCCGCCGTCCTGCAACATAACCGGCAACCCGAGCCGAAGATCGGTTCGTGCTCGGGAAATCCGGTCGTCTAGCGTCGGCAGAAGTGTCATCAGGCCTCTCAAGTCACCTGCTCATGTAGCCAGCTTTGACAGATATTGAAACATTTCACCGTTTCACGACACATGGCCGTGAAAAAATGCAGCAATTCTTGCCGTTGAGCCGCAAGCTGCGCATCTCTGCACTATCGGCGCATGGAGTACGTAATGGCACAAAACCTGAAAAAGATTCTGCTTGTCGACGACGACGACGATCTGCGTGAGGCGCTAGGCGAGCAATTGGTGATGACCGAAGACTTCGATGTATTCGAAGCAGGGAATGGTTCAGAGGCTATGGAGAAAGCCAAACAGGCTATTTATGACCTCGTCATTCTCGACGTTGGTCTACCAGATACCGACGGTCGTGAATTGTGCCGCGTTCTAAGAAAACATGGCGTTAAATGCCCGGTCGTCATGCTAACCGGCCACGACAGCGACGCGGATACCATTCTTGGCCTTGATGCAGGCGCAAATGACTATGTTTCCAAGCCCTTTAAATTTCCGGTTCTTTTGGCCCGCATTCGCGCGCAGCTGCGCCAGCATGAACAGTCGGAGGACGCAGTTTTCCAACTCGGACCCTATTCATTCCAACCTGCACAGAAAATCCTGCTGACCGAGGAAGAAAAGAAAATTCGCCTGACGGAAAAAGAGACGAATATTCTGAAATTTCTATACCGTGCTTCCGAGGGCGTTGTTGCCCGCGACGTCCTTTTGCACGAGGTTTGGGGCTATAATGCTGGTGTGACCACACACACACTCGAGACACATATTTACCGGCTACGGCAAAAAATCGAACCGGATCCGTCAAATGCGCGTTTATTGGTAACAGAGTCGGGCGGATACCGTTTGGTCGCCTGACCCAGAGATCCCGTTTCCGTGTCCGGGTAATGGCATGGTACCTCCCTGTTGGACTGGCCGGGTCTTGTGCCCGGCCTTTTTTTGCCGCGGTCGCTTGTGGTTGAGCTTTTCGCAAGGCACATCATCGTATTGTGCAAAAATATGTGATTTCAGCCCTTTTTCGCTGGCATTTCTGAAATTCCGCACCATACAAAGTGCAGGTTAGGCTGAATCTCGTTGCGACCTGCGCGGCGGATAACAAGGAAACCAAAATGGCGATCAGTACCTGGGATGAGATCCGAACTGCATATCACGTGGCGCGGCTTGGCACTGTCAGCGGCGCTGCAGATGCACTGGGTGTACATCACGCCACGGTAATCCGGCACATAGACGCGCTCGAAGCTCAGATTGGGGTTAAATTATTTCAGCGCCACGCGCGCGGCTATACTTCAACTGAAGCAGGCACAGATCTATTGCAGGTTGCGCAGGCGACCGATGACCAGTTCACCCAGCTTGTGGGCCGCATCCGGGGCCGTGGCGACCAAGTCTCGGGCGAACTTGTCGTGACATCCCTGACTTCTGTATCGCCGCGCTTGACGCCGACGCTCGCTAAGTTTCAGTCGCAGTATCCGGATTTGGTTGTTCGGTATCTGACCGGAGACGAAGTTCTGCGTCTGGAATATGGCGAAGCGCACGTTGCTGTTCGCGCGGGACGCGCGCCCGAAAACCCCGACAATGTGGTACAACCATTCGTTCCACAGAACCTCACGTTATTTGCGTCAGAAGACTACATCAAGAAACGCGGACGTCCCGCGACGCTCGACGATCTTTCCGGGCATGATTTCGTCAGCCATGACAATGTTGAAAGCCGGGCACCATTTGCGCGATGGCTTCGAGATCGGGTGCAGCCGAAAGACATTGTGTTTCGCGCAACCGACAACCGGGTCATGCGAGATGCGATCATCGCCGGTGCTGGTATCGGCTTTGTGAGTTGCTGGGAAGCCGAGTGCCATTCAAGCTTGGTTCGATTGTTCGATCCACAGGAGACCTGGACCTCGCCGCTCTGGCTTGTGACACATGTTGACTTACACCGGACAACAAAAGTCCAGGCATTCCTAAAATATTTGAAAGAAGACGCAGAATCGTGGTAGGTAAGGCGTCGCTTAGTCGCCGGGACGAACTTCACGGTCACGCCGCGATGCTGGCGTTTTCGGCACTTGTCGCCGGGTCGTTTTCGCTTGGGGGCCGTGTTGCGAACGACATTGATCCGTTGGCGCTGACGGCGCTGCGCTTTGTGCTCGCCTCCGCGCTGATAGGGGCGATTGGCGCGTACTGGGGCTCTTTCAATCGTGACGTGTTCCGGGCGGCTTGGCGCTATGGCGCGTTGGGCGGATTGATGGGCGGCTATTTCGTCCTGATGTTTGCAGGCCTGAAAACGGCGACTCCTGTTTCGATGGCGGCTGTCTTCACTCTGACACCACTTATGGCAGCGATATTCGCTTACTGGATACTTCGTCAGCTCACGACGCAACGAATGGTTCTAGCGCTTTTTATCGGCGCCATTGGCGCGATCTGGGTAATCTTCCGTGCCGATCTCGCAGCGCTACTGTCATTTCACGTTGGGCGAGGCGAGATAATTTTCTTTTTCGGCTGCGCTTTACACGCGCTCTATATTCCGATGGTGCCGCTTCTAAATCGGGGCGAGCACGTGCTGGTCTTCACTTTCGGCACGATGCTCGGTGGCGCCGTTCTTATTGGCGTTATTGGTGCGCCTCAGATCGTGGCGACCGACTGGGGCAGTTTGCCGACGCTGGTTTGGATCGTTCTTGGATATCTGGTGATATTCGCCAGCGGCACGTCAATTGCACTCGTTCAGTATGCCTCTTTTAGGATAAAGGCTGCCAAGGTGATGGCTTATACCTATCTGATCCCAAGTTGGGTGATCCTTTGGGAACTCGCACTTTCCGGTTTGGTGCCAACGCCAGTCCTGTTGCCGGGTGTTGGGCTAACGATTGTCGCCTTAACAATTTTGTTGCGTGAAGATCGCGTGGTCTAATCAGCGTCGTCCAGCTCGCGCTTCAGAAAAGCTTCAAATGCGTCCAGGTCCAGAGATTCGAACTGGCCAAAACCCTGCATCCAGACGCTCGCATCGCGCAACGCGTCGGGTTCCAGTTTACACCATTTGACGCGACCACGCTTTTCCTGCGCGATCAGACCGGCGCGCGACAGTATCGTCAGATGCTTTGAAATCGCCGCCAGCGATATTTTAAAAGGTTCGGCCACATCGGTGACTGCCATGTCGTCTTCAAGCAGCATTACAAGGATCTGACGTCGCGTCGGATCGGACAGCGCCGAAAAAACGGTATCGAGCAGGTTCGCCATTCCGGTTGTTAACCGGCAAGGGTCGCCATCAGTCAAGAAAAACCGTTCATTTGATCTGGGTTAAAGTCGTCTCGATTTAGCTGGGGCAGGTTGGTCAAAAGAATAGGAGGCTAACATGTTCAAAAATATCATGATCCCTGTCGAATTTCAGCATGTCGATCGACTTACGCGAGTTTTGGAAATCGCCGGCACGCTCGCCAAAGTCGGCGGTGGTACGCTGCATCTTGTCCACGTCGGCGCTTATCCTCCAAGCGAGGACGGCAAAACGTTAGAAGAGCAGGAACAAAAACTCGAAAATTTTGCCCGCGAAGTTTCGGTGGCACAAAAGTTGCCGGTTGAGGCCAAGAGCATTGTGGCTCACGACCCGGCGGCTGAGTTGAATTCACAACTTATGGCGGCGGTGAAATCCACCAATGCGGATCTGGTCGTCGTCGGATCGCATGTGCCGGTTCTGGGTGACTACTTCTTTACATCACACGGCGGTTACTTGGCAGAACATGCTGAAGTGTCAGTTTTTGTCGTTCGTTAGCGGCAGCAAACTAATCTCGGTTCGCACGGTATCTCCGGCAGCGATATGCGTTAGTTGGTTATTGCGGTCATGAAGCGAAGCATGCCAGATACGGCCAACGCTGGCGGTAATGTGCGCCATTTTTCCGGGGTTGTTCCTTATCGACAGGCACCTGTTTGCGCGGCGAAAACTCAACTAATCGGTTAAATATACGAACTTTTGCGTCGTAACGCCCAGTCATCAGTTTATTTTTTGAAAACAGCAGCTTGATGGCAGTTTATGGCGGATTGACTCCTGCATGCCCGCGCACTAGTCCAATCAAGAATTCTCATGGGGGCTTGGCCCATGGCCGAAACCGATCACGACGATCCAATGGCCCGGCTGGACGCGCTGGAAGCCAAGCTGGCGGAAAAGCGGCCGAAGGCGGAACCGACGCCCCACATGGACGAACACTATAGCCTGGCACAGCACGCCTGGCGAATGGTGATCGAACTGGTTGCGGGTCTGGGGATCGGCTTCGCCATGGGATACGGGCTGGATGTGGTTTTTGGAACGGCGCCGTTCCTGATGATCGTGTTCACGCTACTGGGATTTGCCGCAGGCATCCGCACGATGATGCGGTCGGCCCGCGAGATTGAAAAAGAGGCAGCAGCTGAAGCTGAGGCCAAGAAGACGAAAGGGACCGAAGGTGGCTGAAGAAACGCACGGCGAAGAAAGCGGTCTTGTATTCCACCCGATGGATCAGTTCATCGTCAAGCCGCTCTTTGGCGAAGCTGGCGATCCGGTCGCCTGGTATACACCTACAAACGTCACGCTTTGGATGGGGCTGGCGGTTTTGGCCATTGTTGCCCTGATGGTTCTTGGCACCCGTGGACGCGCTATTGTGCCAAACCGCGTCCAGTCGATTGCCGAATTGGCTTACGGGTTCGTTTACAAGATGGTGGAAGACGTCGCTGGCAAGGACGGCGTGAAATACTTCCCTTACATCATGACGCTGTTTTTGTTCATCGTTTTCGCCAATTTTCTTGGCCTTTTGCCCATGAGCTTCACGACAACTAGCCACATCGCCGTAACAGCGGTCATGGCGATGGCCGTGTTCTTGGCTGTGACTCTGCTCGGTTTTTATAAGCATGGCCTTGGCTTTCTCAGTGTCTTCTGGATCAGTTCTGCGCCGTTGGTGCTTCGGCCGATTTTGGCGCTTATCGAAGTAATTTCTTATTTCGTGCGCCCGGTCAGCCATTCTATCCGTCTCGCTGGAAACATGATGGCGGGCCACGCGGTGATCAAAGTTTTTGCGGCCTTTGCTGCGCTGGTCGCCATCGCGCCGCTTTCGATTGCTGCAATCACCGCAATCTACGCTCTCGAGGTTCTGGTGTCCTTTATCCAGGCCTATGTCTTCGCAATTCTGACGTGCGTGTATTTGAAGGATGCGCTGCATCCACACCACTAACGAACAAACAATCACACCAATTCCAACGTAAGGAGAATTCGCTATGGAAGGTGACGTCGTACAAATGGGTGCTTACATCGGCGCTGGTCTTGCCTGTACGGGCATGGGTGGTGCTGCTGTCGGTGTGGGCCACGTTGTGGGCAACTTTCTATCCGGTGCGCTTCGCAACCCGTCCGCCGCCGGTGGCCAGACTGCGACAATGTTCATCGGTATTGCGTTTTCGGAAGCACTGGGGATCTTCTCGTTCCTTGTCGCGCTTCTGCTGATGTTCGCCGTCTGATAACTCCCACGATCCTTACGTGCCGGGTGCGCCTTCAGGGCCCGCCCGGTGGTTCGAACAAGGCTTGAGGAGGTCGCCATGGCGACAGAAACAACAGACGCCGCCCACGGAGCAGTCGAAGCGCCGGGTATGCCGCAGCTCGACTTCTCGACGTTTCCGAACCAGATATTCTGGCTCGTCGTAACACTCGTGATTATCTACCTTGTGCTGTCGCGCATCGCGCTTCCGCGGATCGCTTCGGTTTTGGCAGAACGCCAAGGCACCATTACGAATGATATTGGGGCTGCGGAAGAGCTGAAGCAAAAAGCCGCGGATGCAGAAGCCGCCTACGAACAGGCACTCGCTGATGCGCGAACAGAGGCGAACCGCATCGCAGCCGAGGCAAAGGCCGAGGTTCAGGCCGAGGTCGACGTCGCCCTTCAGAAAGCCGACTCCGAGATAAAGGCTCGGACGGCCGAAAGCGAATCCAGGATTGCCGAGATTCACGACGGAGCTGCCGAAGCTGTTCGTGAAGTTGCCCGCGACACTGCAAAAGCAGTTGTTTCCGCGCTTGGCGTCGATGTCGATGGCAAAGCGATTTCCGCCGCCGTTGATGCGCGGACAAAGGGGTGAAGAATATGAAACAAGCTTTGATGTTTATTGCCTTGGTCGCCGCGTCCCCGGCATTTGCCGCAGGTGACAGTTTCTTCTCGTTGGCGAATACCGATTTCGTAGTGCTGATCGCGTTTTTGCTCTTCGTAGGTGTGTTGTTTTACTACAAGGTGCCGTCGCTTTTGGGCGGACTTTTGGACAAGCGCGCTGAAGGTATTCAGGCCGAACTTGACGAGGCACGCGCACTTCGAGAAGAGGCGCAGACGCTCCTCGCTAGTTTCGAGCGCAAGCAACTTGAGGTGCAAGAGCAAGCAGACCGCATAGTTGCAGCCGCCAAGGAAAGCGCTTCAGAAGCCGCGGAACAGGCGAAGGCCGATTTGGCTAAATCAATCGAACGCCGTGTGCAGGCAGCCGAAGATCAGATCGCGTCGGCGGAAGCAAAGGCTGTCCGCCAGGTTCGTGACGAGGCGATACGCATAGCTGTGAATGCGGCGGGCGAAGTCGTGGCGAAAGACATGAAGGATGCGCGCGCGGCAAGCCTGATCGACGAAGCTATCGATACAGTAAAGGCCAAGCTTCACTGAGCGCGCACTACTCTTAAAGCATATACTTTGTCCGGTCGGTCGGCCGGGCATTTTATTGAAAAACTCCAGTTTGAATTTTGACAATATACTTGTCGAATTGCTGCACCACTTGGCTAGAAGCAGATTTTCCTTTCTTTTTCGCGCCTTCGGCGTAAGCTGCACTGCAGCGAAGGCCACTCGGGGAGGGTGACATGGCGGGATCACCGCTTTTGATCAAGCGATACGCAAGCAGGCGACTCTATAACACCGAAACATCGGACTACGTGACGCTCGACGATATAGCCGGGTTCATCCGCGATGGTCGTGAAGTCCAGATCGTTGATCTGAAGTCGGGCGATGACCTTACCCGCCAATATCTGTTGCAAATAATTGCAGAACACGAAAGTCGGGGCGAAAACGTTCTGCCCTTGGATGTGCTAACTGATCTGGTGCGCTCCTACACGACGCAGGCACAATCGGTTGTGCCCCAGTTCTTGGCCATGAGCTTCGATATGCTGCGGGATGGCCAGTCAAAGGTGATGGAAAGCATGACCAGTCCAATGTCAGGCATGCCCGGTTTTGATGCGATGAAGGCCCAGCAAGAGGCCTTCATGAAAGCGATGACCAGCGGATTCGGCAGTTCTTGGCCCGGAACACCTCAGGACAGCGCGGGCGACACCGATCCTACGCCAGATAATGATGACGCTCCGGCTGAATTGGACGCTATCCGCGCTCAGTTGGCTGCGATGCAGGCACAGCTCGCAAAGATGGGCAAGAAGTAGGCACCTTAACTCGCTGCGCAGACGGGCAAACACGGCCTCGCATTTTGAATTGTTAATGTACCAGCGTCTCTGCCCCTCAGCGAAAGATAGAGTCTGCCAGCAGGCGCACAATTACGGTCTCATTCAGATACCCAGTCTGTGGCATGTTGCGTGCTTGCTGGTATCGACGGATCGCGCGACGGGTGTTTTCGTCGAATTTGCCATCAACGCGTCCCGGCTTCAGACCCAGCCGCTTAAGCCGAGATTCGACCACTTGTCGCGTCGAGTTATTCAAGTTGAGTGCCTGTTCTTGGCGCTTTGCATTGCCGTGCTGACTTTCTTCGGATTCCTTCCGTTCCAGCGCCGCAATTCTCTGGGCGGCTTCGTCGCGGAAAGCCCCGCCTGGAGCCAGCGCCAGGTAATCCTGATAAGCGCCAATAGTATTCTCTAGGCTGGCTTCGTCCCAAAGCTGACGGTCGCGGGCATCTGTTTCTGCACGATTCCGGCGTTCGATATCATCCAGCCTTACGCGTGCCAGATCCGAGAACTCGCCATCTGGAAACCGGTCAAGATACACTCGGTATCCAGCTTCATCGCCAACTGCGCCTGTTTCGGCCCAAAATGCGCGGTCGCGGGCAAGCTGGTCCTGTCGACGCCGTTCAGCTTCGGCTTCAAGAGCTGCTGCACGACGCTCCGCCTGCTCGCTAAGACGAGTAATTTGCTGGCGGGTTAGAAACCCAGTCTTTTCAAAACTGTTTGCTTCCTGCCACGCACCGATCGCCGCGCGAGTTCCACGACCGAAAATACCGTCGATTCCACGTGTATTGAACTCAAGAAGCGATAGTGATCGCTGAATCTCACGGCGTTGGCTGCGGTTTAGATCAAGCGCTTGCTCTGCTCGCTCTGCCCGCGCTTCGGGCGTGTCGACCGCAGCTTTGATCCGGTTCTCTGCCATTCGCGCGAATTGGCCGCCGGGAAATTTTCTGACGTAATTCTGATAAGCCTCGACTGTATCAACCCGACTGGCCTCGCGCCACGCTAGGAGATCTCGAAGACGGTTTTCAGGCTTGGCTGGCGCGCTCGGTGCGGGCGCCGCAACCGGTTCGGTGGGTACGGGAAGAAATGATTGACCCTTAGACAGAAATCCCGAAACCGTCACCCCAGATTTGGCAGCGGAGTCTTTTATTGCATTACCTGGCTGCACCAAAGTCGATGAGAGAAACCGGGCCATTCGTTGCGGGTCGGCGCGAAGAAGGGTCACACCCTGCGGAAGATCCAACTCGCCAATACCAAGTTGCAACAATGGTCCAAAGCTGGCTTGCGTTGCATCGGTTGCCAGCGCGAGAATTGACTGGCCAGGTGTTGCGCTGAGGTACGCCAAAACAACCGACATCGGTAGCCCGTTGCGCGAAGCTGTCCCAAGGGACGGCGCTCCGATATTTGACGGAAGAAAGTATGTCTCAGTCGGCGATTTCACAAATCGCCCGGATAGGACGATGAGCAGACGGTCTGCATTTGGTGCGATTTTGCTGAACGACAACATTGCTTCACGAATCTGGGCAACTGTCGCGTCGCGACCGATTACCGCACTGACGTTTTGCCGCTCTAGTCCCCGCCGCGCAGTCGTCACGTCATCACCGCGTCGCACATCCGGTAACCCACGATAGTCTTCATTGCCGATAATCAATGCGACATCGGAGGCAAAAGTGGGTACCGCAAGTATCAGTGACAGCGCCGCCGCGAGATTCAGAAGTTTCATTTCGTAATTCCCCTTCAAGTTATTGCAAGTTTAGCCTTCAATTCGGGGCATGGCCAAGCGTGACGCTGCGCAACTGGCGGCAGATTGCTTGAAACCGCGCTTGCACCAATGATGGCTGGCGGCAATATGGGCGGCAGTCAATACAACGGAGAGTTCGCCCTTATGAATATCGATCTTCTGAAATGTCTTTGTGAAACTCCCGGCGTGCCGGGCCACGAAGAACGCGTGCGGGATTTGATCCGGGACGAAGTCGAAAAGCTATTTGACGAAGTGCGCGAGGACGCAATGGGATCGCTCCATTGTATTAAGCACGGCAAAGGCAATACGCCGCAGAAGATAATGCTGCTTTGCCATATGGATGAAATAGGATTCCTGGTTAGCCACATCAGCGACAAGGGTTATCTCTATCTTCAGCCTGTGGGCGGATTTGACCCAAGGAATCTGTTTTCACGGCGTGTCATGGTCTGCACTGGAAACGGCGATCTGAAAGCAGTGATGAATCCCGGCGGCAGACCCGTGCACATTGCAAGTGCAGAAGATCGCAAACGCATCCCTCAACCGCACGAATTTTTCGTTGACACAGGATTGGGGGAGGGCGCCAAAGACGCGGTCAAAGTGGGCGATTACGTTGTGATGGACGAGCCATTTCTTGAAATGGGCGACAAGGTTGTGTCCAAAGCACTCGACAATCGCATCGCCTGCTGGCTGGGAATTGAAGCCGTCCGCGGTCTGGGAAAGACAAATCCAAAGTCCGAGATCCATGTTGTTTTCACCACGCAGGAAGAAGTTGGTCTCAGGGGTGCCAGAACAGCTTCTTTTGCGGTGCAACCGGACATTGGAATTGGTATTGACGTAACGCTCAGTTGCGACACACCCGGCGTTCCGGAACAGGATCGAACAACCGTTCAGGGCAAGGGATTTGGTTTACATATTCGCGATGGGTCATTCATTGCAGACAAGAAACTGGTCGAGGAATTTGCCAACTTGGCCGACAAGAAAAAGATTCCCTACCAGCGAACGATGCTGCGCTCAGGTGGCCAGGACGGTGCGGCAGCGCAACAGGCGGCATCGGGTGCGCGCGCGATCGGGGTTACTGTGGGAACGCGTTATATCCACACAGTAACCGAGATGATCCATAAGTCCGATTTGGAAGCAGCGCGAAAAATGCTGGTGGCGTATCTGAAAGCAAACTGATTCTGAAAAGCAATTCAAAGGCCGTCAATTAAGAATGAAGTCCGCAACGACCGGATAGTGGTCTGACGGCCATATTCGACCAGGCCGATCGCGAACTATCCTCGCGGGTCCGACCGGGCTTGCGTTTTGCGAATGCAATAAGTGGTCAATCGGGGAAGTAATATTCAACCCGACATTTAAATGGAAAGTCGATCCGCGGCTCTCAACGATTTCAAGTCCCCCAGATTTGAGTATTTCCCCGGTTTGCGAATTTGGCCCGGCGTTGAGATCGCCTAGAACAAACAGGGCATCGCCAGACTGTCGAACGGCGTCCACCATTCCGGCAACCTGCGACGCTGATCTTTGCCTTTGACGCGCGTTCAGAAAATGCAGGTGGATATTGAACACACGGAAGCGTCTGCCTGATGACCGATCCACAAATCGCGCCCAAGTTACAGCGTCAGGATATCCAGCAAAGCGGCTGATCGAGCTGATTTGTCCATTTCCCGGTGAGAAAAAATCAAAACCCTCATCGATCAGTCGAAATTTTGCACGGCGATAAAAAATCGGCTGCGTGTTCGGGAAATTCGGCGGAGTCCCGAAGGCCGCAACCGCGTATTCCTGGTTTCGGTCCAAAATCCAATCCTTTTGATCGTTTCGCTGGGAAGGATCGGCCCCCTCGTAGGTTTCCATCTCTTGGAAAGCGATCAGATCTGCGTCGAGCGATTTGATGACGCTGTTAAGCGCGTCGCGGCGGTTCTCCCAGTTCAGTGGCCCCCACTCCAAGCGACCACCAAGACTCAGGTCTAGGTAATGGATATTGTAGGTCGCAAGGCGCAGCTCGTTCGGCTTGGCCGGGACTTGTGGCGAAAGTGTTCCGGCGGAGCACCCAAGCAACAGTAGCGATCCCAAAATCGCGGCTGCCGCTGCTCTGCGAATAAAAAGAAAATCACGATATCCGCGCCAAGAACCAGTCGTCGGGAATTTGGAGTTAGACAATATTCCGACACCCTATCAATTCGCACTCAGAGCAAGAATGAACAAATTGGAAAAGAGAAGCACAGGCACTGGAATCGATTGCAAGTTCGGCCACATTGGAACCCCTCCTCAAAAGGGCGTTAACCCGCTCAATACGCCTCGAGAATCGACTTTATACGATTGAATGTGTCCATTCAAAGTATCATCCGTGCGGCCCGGCTGCGCATTGTGTTAGACTGCCCGAAACGTCAAGCATGAGGACTGAAATGACCGAGCCTGAAGACGACAAAGTGACAGGCCGCATCCACGGCGAACAGATCGAGCCCGAGAGCGAAGAAAGCCTGCTTATCCGACTTGTTTATATGGTGCTGATCGCCGTAATGATCTCGATCGCACAGACAATTCTTGGCGTGGCGACAATCGTTCAATTCGTATTAATGCTGATTAACAACAAACAGCCGAATGAACGGCTGGCCGACTTCGGTACCGATCTTGGGATCTGGATTGCCAAGGCCGCTCGTTTCCAGACTGCAGCTAGCGAAGTGAAGCCTTGGCCCTGGACCGAGCTTGACTAAAGTCAGAAGCAGTTCGGATTTTTGATCGCGGTTAATGGGCGTGTATTAAGGCATAGGATCCGGTTTTCGTCAGTTTTTCTGTCAATTTAGAATGGCGTTACATTTAGAGTTTTCGAGCCATCGCAGAGTCCCGCTGATTCCAAAAAGCGGTTGTTAGGGCACGCTCGCGCGCTCGATCCACCAAGCATTCAAATATTAGTTGCCACTTTGGGCCAGTAGTTTATCCAATCTGCAAATAACACCAACAGAGCAGGCGCATGATCCAGCAATTCAATTCTGTTCCCAGAGAACAGCCAGTTACGCCTGCGCCCCGCGATTGGGTCAAAATTCTCGCAGATTATCGCGAACCCAACCAGCTTCGCAGCGCATTTGAACTGGGCGTGAGTTTTGTTCCGTTCGTTTTATTTTGGTGTCTGGCGTGGTGGTCATTATCAATCAGCTACTGGCTGACATTCACGATATCGGTATTCAATGCCGCGTTCTTGTTGCGCCTATTCGCCATCCAGCATGATTGTGGACACGGAGCATTCTTCAAAAACAGGACTTTCAGTGACTGGCTCGGGCGCGTGATAGGTGTGCTCACGCTAACTCCTTACGACGTCTGGCGCCGCACCCATTCCGAACACCACAGCACTTCAGGCAATCTCGGCAAAAGAGGGATGGGCGACATTCACACACTGACGGTCGCCGAATATCGCGATTTGTCAGCATTCAACCGTCTGAAATACAGAGTCTACCGCAATCCAATTATTCTGTTTGGCCTCGGACCCGGATATCTTTTCTTTTTGCAGAATCGACTACCATTTGGGCTGATGGCCAGAACCAAATACTGGATCAGCGCGATGGGCACCAACGCTGCCATATTCGCCGGTTTGGCTTTGATCATTTATTTCGGTGGGTTAGCGCCGGTATTGCTAATATTTCTACCTACAACCCTGCTAGCCGCGACAGCGGGCATGTGGCTTTTTTACGTGCAACATCAATTCGAAAACACGCAATGGGATGCAGAAGAAGACTGGCAATTGCATGATGCCGCTCTGCACGGCAGTTCGCATTATGTAATGCCGTCGGTGCTTCAGTGGTTCAGTGCGAATATCGGAATTCACCACGTCCACCATCTTCACAGTCGCATCCCATTTTATCGCCTGACGGAAGTGCTTCGCGACCACGGCCAACTTGCTGATAACAACCAGCTCACAGTCCGACAGAGTTTTGCAAACGCCCGGTTGCATCTGTGGGACGAGAAAAGCAAGCGCTTGTTGTCGTTTTCTCAGGCCCAAGCCCTTTATCCCTGATCTCTGCTAGCGTTCACGACACCGGGAAAAACTGTCGTCCCGAATGCAATTTCCACGTTGCAATCACACGAAAAACGCCGCCTCAAAGGCGGCGCTTTGCAAACGAAAAGGCGATTGGCTTTTAGAAGCCGAGGCCTTCGTATTTCTTTTTGAACTTCGAAACACGCCCGCCAGTGTCCATTAAGCGAGTGCCGCCGCCAGTCCAGGCAGGGTGGACGGTCGGGTCCACGTCAAGTGATAGCGTATCGCCTTCCGCGCCCCAGGTTGAACGCATCTGCACGATGTCACCGTTCGTCATCTTGACGTCGATAACGTGATATTCTGGATGGGTGTCTTTTTTCATCTGTCCGCTCCTCAGGCCTTGGCCTTGGGCTTATAGGTGGTGTCCTCAGCGATACGCGCGGATTTACCCCGACGCGAACGTAAGTAGTAAAGCTTTGCGCGCCGAACGCGACCGCGACGTACAACGGTGACGCTGTCGATGTTCGTTGAATGCAGCGGGAACACCCGTTCCACGCCTTCACCAAACGAAATTTTGCGAACCGTAAAGCTGCCGGCAACGCCATCGCCATTCTTGCGCGCGATGCAGACACCTTCGTAATTCTGCACGCGTGTGCGCGTGCCTTCAGTCACTTTGTAGCCGACGCGAACAGTGTCGCCCGCTTTGAAATCTGGAATATCATTGCCAAGCGCAGCGACCTGCTCGGCTTCCAATTCAGCGATCAGATCCATCTGACCAACTCCTATGTCGCCTCGGGTTTTCTCCCGAGAGGTGTCTTGCGCCTCAGAGCTCCGCGTCTTCTGTCGGGTCGGCATATCGCGCCCGCGGGAGATTCAGGTCGTCATTCCTTATGGTGTTCCGGTTGATCAACTAACTTGCAGAAGATTGCAGTTTCGCCAAACCCGAACCGTCCGCCAGCCGATTAAGCCGCGAACTCGCGCCGTATAGGGGGTTCGGCTAATGCGATCAAGAGCGAAGACGGAATTCAAGAAGCTGATCGCCACCCCGGGCCAGGATACTTCATGTAAAGCCCTGCGGAAGGGTCGAAATCGTACGGCGACGAATATCCGTCGGGCATTGGCACCGCAGGTGGTGCGCCTTCAGGCAAAAGTCCGTCTGGGACAGGGATGGGCGGTTGCGCCGTGTCCTTCACAATTGACGCCAGCCGATCCTCCAATGCGCTTTGATCGAATCCCGGCTCCAGACCTTCAATTCCTCCAGCTTCAATCGAATGCCGAACATAGAATCCGCTGTTGTACTTCTCGATCACCGCGCAATAGGATTCGAAATAGCGCCAGTTGCCAGATTTCTTCGCATCCTTCGCCAGTTCGTCAATCAGATCCAAACCTGCGGCACCTCGAATAAAGTCTGATGCCGTTGCAAGGTCGCAATCAGGCTGTTCAAGGATCCAAAATGCAGCATCCAACCGATCGCGATTACGTATATTCCGAAAATTTGTGGCGATGCTGTGCCAAAGCGCGATATCGTTGCCTGGCAGGCTTTGCAGGAAACGCACCCAGCCATTCAGCAGCAAGTGGTTCGCCGATGGGTCACCCACAAGGGCCAGCCAATCCTGAAAGGCATCCTCCGAAGGTCGTGGCGCCTGTCTCCAATCCAGCACGTAGTTTCGCAGCCGGTAAAACGGCTCTGCATCTCTGACATCACGTAGATACTGTTGCGGATGACGTGATACCGGCCGGTCGCCGGGATCCGCATACATCAGCAGTTGATATAGCGAACGGATCTCGTCGTCCGAAAAAGGTTCGCCATGCTCCTGTCGCCACTCCTCTGTGATCCGGTCTATTTCAGCGGCAACGAAAAGATCCGGCTCGGAAGGGTCGCGATCGGAAGTATCACTCCTATGCAGAACTGTCAGTCCCAGCATTCTCTGACGTTCGCCTTCAGACAGAGGCGCGCGTGGTTGATCTGTTAACAGTCCGGTCCGCCCCGCGGGTTCCTTCGGCTCTCTGTGAAACAACAGGCGCAATGCTGCAAAAACCGCACAAGTTATTAGTACAAGCCTTACTGCACCTAAGAAACTTACGTTTCCTGGAGTAGCCCAAGCCAAAAGGACGCACGCGGCGATGATGGTAGCAAGTCCAAGTTTCTCGACGTGCTTGTGCATTTAAAAAGCTCAATCAGCCGGAATTGGAGTTACTAATTCAGAAAATCGCGGCGAGATTTAGGCAATTTTTCGAAGCAAATTTGCAAAAACCGGTTCGCCCGAATGCGCATTTTGGGTCTATTCGTCAGACTTGTCCGAACTTGCACTCAAAATATCTGGGCGCCGTTCGCGGGTAAGGCGCTCGGATTGCTGGCGTCGCCACCGGCCAACCGCTGCGTGATCCCCGGACGTAAGCACTTCGGGGATTGTTCTGCCTTCCCATTCCGCGGGTCGGGTGTATTGCGGGTGCTCCAAAAACCCCTCCGAAAAGCTTTCGTCTTCAGTTGATGCGGCATTGCCCAGGACGCCGGGCATAAGTCGCACCGTTGCATCTAACATCGCTTGCGCTGCGATTTCGCCGCCGGTCATAACGAAATCCCCCAAAGACACTTCCTCTATGGCAAAATGCTCGATAACGCGTTCGTCCATTCCTTCGAACCGCCCACAAATCATTGTGACCCCCTCGGTGCCAGAAAAGCGTTTTGCCATTGCTTGATCAAATGGTCGACCACGCGGTGACAGATAAACCAGCGGCCACTGCGTGCGATCGTCAGGCGCACCGGTCATCGCATACCGAATTGCGCGACCCATGACGTCTGCGCGCAAAACCATACCTGCACCTCCACCTGCAGGTGTATCATCCACGTTGCGATGTTTGCCTTGCCCAAAGGTGCGCAGATCAATCGTCTCCAGCCGAAAAAGGCCGTCCTGCAGCGCCTTACCAGTCAGCGATGCCTGAAGAACCCCCGGAAACGTATCGGGGAAAAGTGTGATGACACGCGCAACCCAGGCTGTGGCGAGGTCAGGGCGGTCGCTCACCAATTCCCGCGGTTGCTTATTGGCGCCAATTGCAAGTCGACCGTGGGATTTTTCGCTTTTAGCCACCGCCCGCGCCTCCAATAGTCATGGCTTCAACCGCCGACTATTCATCGTCGCCACCGGAGAGTAATCCATCTGGCGGGTCAACAACGATCCTGCCAGACTTCAGATTAACCGTCGGGACGGCGGACTTAGTAAATGGCAGCAGTATGGGTTGGCCGAGTTCCTTATCGACAATCTCAAGCAAATCGCCCGCGCCGTGATTCAATACTGCTTTTACACGCCCCATTTCGACGCCTCCGGTATCGAACACCTTTAGCCCAACCAGATCGGCGTGATAATACTCGTCGCCGGGTAAATCTGGCAGCCGATCGCGCAGCACATAAAGCCGTGTGCCGCGCAAGGCATCAGCAGCTTCTTTTGTGACAACACCTGTAAGTCGCGCCGCAAACCCACCTTTTACAGGCCGAGAGAGACGCACTTCCCAATTCGCACTGCCGTCTTCTGACATGAGCGGCCCATAAGAGGCGATGGCCTCGGGCTCGGCGCAAAAGCTTTTCAGCCGCACCTCGCCTTTAACCCCAAAGGCGCCGGCGACGGCGCCAACGCAAACCCGATCCGACATGGCGCTGAGAAAGGCGGATTACTCCGCCTTTTCTTCCTCGGCCGCGTCTTCGGCGGGTGCGTCCTCGGCGACGGCCTCTTCCGCCGGGGTTTCCTCGGCAGGCGCCTCTTCTGCTGCGGCTTCCTCGACCGAAGCTTCCTCGGCGGCAGCTTCTTCAGCCGGA
>JBPCWO010000241.1:0-8586 GCA_051009475.1 Boseongicola sp. | reverse complement strand
CTCGTCGGGCGGGCAGCGCAGTGCCTCCATCGCGACGTCGATCTGGGCGTCGAGATCCCAGAGGTTTTCGCTGTCGATCTCGTCCTGAAACTGCGCCATCTCGTCGGCGGTTTCGTCCGAGTAATTCATCGCCAGCTCGTTGAACCGGTCGAGCTTGGCCTTCTTCGCGGCCACTCCCAGCATGACGTTGTCACGAACGTTGAGGGAGGCGTCCAATTGCGGCTCCTGCGGCAAATAGCCCACGCGCGCGCCTTCGGCGGCCCAGGCTTCGCCCTGAAAGTCCTTGTCGAGCCCGGCCATGATGCGCAGAAGCGTCGATTTACCGGCACCATTGACACCGACAACGCCGATTTTGACGCCGGGAAGAAAGCTTAACCGGATGTTTTCAAACAGCTTTTTGCCGCCCGGATAGGTCTTTGAGACACCGTCCATATGATAGACGTATTGATAGGCTGCCATGTGCGCGCTCCGCTGGGATTTGGCAGCTTTTAGGCCCGACCGTTCAGCAGTGCAACGGGTGTGTCGTTGGAGCGCAGCCGGTTGAATTGACACCGCCAGCGACAGGGTTGATGAAGGATGAATGAGCGACAGATCAATCTCGGCCAGCAACTTTCCAGACCAATACCGCCCGGCAGGCGACCGATACGATCAAATGGCGTATCGGCGATGTGGCCGGTCGGGGTTGGACCTACCAGCGATAAGTCTTGGGCTTTGGCACAATTTTGGCGGCGACACACCCCATGAGCTAAAGCGCAGCCTTTGCCGAACTGCCTTCGATAACGGCATCAACCATTTCGATCTTGCGAACAATTATGGCCCGCCACCTGGAAGCGCCGAAGAGGCATTTGGGGAGATACTGCGAACAGACTTCGCCGGATATCGGGACGAACTGATCATTTCATCAAAGGCCGGGTATGGCATGTGGCCGGGGCCATACGGCGAGTGGGGAAGCCGGAAGTACCTGATATCCTCATGCGACCAATCGCTGAAGCGGATGGGTTTGGAGTATGTCGACATCTTCTATTCGCACCGGTTCGATCCCGACACACCGCTTGAAGAAACGATGGGGGCGCTTGATCAAATTGTGCGGTCCGGGCGAGCGCTTTATGCGGGTATCAGTTCGTATAACTCGCAACGGACTCGGGAAGCCATTGCTATTTTGAACGATCTCGGAACCCCCTGTCTGATTCATCAGCCCAGCTACAATATTCTGAACCGCTGGATCGAGCGGGACGGGTTGCTGGAAACGATTGATGAACTTGGTGTGGGGTCGATCGCGTTCACGCCGTTGGCGCAAGGTATGCTGACAGGCAAGTATCTGGAAGGCGTCCCCAAGGAGAGCAGGGCTGCGCAAGGCAAGTCGCTTGATAAAACTCTGCTAGGCGAAGAACAAATTGGGCGGCTGCGGGGACTGAACGAGATTGCGAGTGCGCGAGGTCAATCGCTTGCCCAGATGGCGCTTGCCTGGGTACTGCGGGATGCTCGCGTGACGACAGCGCTGATCGGTGCTTCAAAACCCAGCCAGATTCTGGATTGCATTGGTGCGCTGGAAAGCCCGGATTTCTCAAAGGCTGAGCTTGACGAAATCGACGCTTTGTCGGTGTCGGAGGGCGTCAACCTATGGGCGCGTTCGTCCGAGGAGGTTTGAGCGCCTATCGCTCTTTCTCGCGTGCAAGCCGCTGCTTGGCGATCTTTTCGTCCCGATCCGCCTTAAGCTGATCGGTAAGGGAAACTGGTGCGGCGTCGAGCCGTGCCTCGATCGCCGCTTTTGTCGCCAGCTGGTTGCGAGACTGAAGCGTGGTGTTCATCTTCCGGCCGCGAAACTCTTAGGACGCATACGGGAGCAAGCAAGAAAATGATGATTTAGGCGGCGTCAGGAATTGTCTGGATGGTTATCGGATCAGCGAGGATATCCTGGTACGCAGGATCACGCTGGGCGCGAAACAACGTAGCGGCCAAAAGGCCCTCTTTGCTACCACAATCGAAGCGTACACCCTCGAACAGATAACCCGCGAGACCGACGGCACCAGCGGTCGCACTGATCGCGTCAGTGAGTTGGATCTCGTTGTTGGCACCGGGCGCGATTTCGGCGAGCGCCTCAAAAATTTCCGCATTCAACACATAGCGTCCGACAATTGCGGAATTAGACGGGGCGGTATCCACGGAGGGTTTTTCCACGACGTTATCTGCAAGGAGCAGAGGAGAGCATTTTTGGGTAACTTCGAGAATTCCGTAGCGCGAAACTTCATGCAGTGGAACCGACATGGTTGCAACCAGATGGCCCGGTTCCGTCTGTCCGTAGGCCGCGATCATTTGCTCAAGTACGGCACGTTCTCCCACAATCAGGTCATCTGGAAGGATGACCGCGATCGGGCCCGGCAAAACGAAATCCCGAGCTGACAGGACAGCGTGACCAAGGCCGCATTGCACAGATTGCGACGCAAAAACTATGTCGAGTAACTCACCTTCCTCCGAGATGGGCGGATCCGCGAAGACGTGTCGTCTGATCGCTTCTTTTTCTGGATGGGTCACAATGACCAGCCGTTCAACGCCGGCATTGATCGCTTCGTCGATAGCGAAATCGATCATTGGTCGATCGAGAATTGGCAGTAATTCCTTGGGCACAGCTCGGGTCGCGGGCAGCATGCGAGTGCCCTTTCCTGCGACCGGGATTATGGCTGTTCGAACGTGACGCGTCATTCCGACCTCGCTGTAAATGATTAGCCGCGAACGGCAGGAGCGGTCGAGTAACGCGTAGGCAATAGGTACAAACCAAACGTTAATTTCGCTTGATCAAGACCGGATAAGCTTGCTTGAAATTTAGTAAAAGCCGTAACAACCGAGCGGGCTAGGCCGCGGGGTTGTTACGGCAGATTGCAAGATCAACCGGTTGGGGTGATCGTTATGTCGACGCGACGGTTCATCGCGCGTCCTTCAACTGTCTGGTTGGTGGCAATTGGCTGGCTTTCGCCCGCTCCGATCGCCTGGATGCGAGAGCCCGCGACGCCACCGGATCGGAGAACCGCTGCGACCGAGTCGGCACGGCGTTCGCTGAGGTTCTGGTTATAGGATGCGGTGCCTGTGTTATCGGTGTGGCCTGTAACCGTCACGATCGACTGTGGATACTTGTTCAGGCTGCTGGATAGCACATTGAGATCAGAACGAAGCTGCGGATTCAGCGATGCGCTGTCCGTCGCGAAGAGAATTGCTTCGGGCATGCGCACGATGAGCTCGCTTCCGGTGTTGATGACGTCAATTTCACCATTTCCAAAGTCTTCGCGAAGCTCGGCGGCCTGCTGATCCATTGCGTTGCCGATTAGGCCGCCTGCTGCGGCGCCAATTGCTGCTCCGATGACCGCATTCTTAAAGCGGTCGCTGCCGCTTTCGCGCGTGCCCCCTAGAATCCCACCGACGGCGGCACCAGCGATGGCGCCCTGACGAGTGCGGTCGCCGTCCGTGCCTGGATACTGCGATGGATCGGTACAAGCGCTTAGGACCAGTAGGCTGGCGGCGCTAAAAATAATCGGTTTGCGGGTGAGTTGCATGGGAACTCCTTTTTATCTCTGCCCATCTCCTGCGCCGCTATACACTCAAACATATTGCGATCCAGCGGCTTGGGCGGATGTGCGCCTACAGCCTGCTGATAAGCAAGATCAGGGTGCTGATATCCGATATCAGGCAGTCTCTGCAGCTTCCCAGGCAAGCATTGCGCGCTTCACTGGCAAGCCCCAGTGATAGCCTCCAAGACCGCCTGATTTTCGGAGCGCGCGATGGCAGGGTATCAACCAGGAGATCGGATTGCGCCCCACTGCTGTGCCTACAGCGCGGACTGCTTTCGGATGGCCGATTATCCGCGCAATATCCGTATATGTAGTTACGTGACCGGTAGGAATTCGCAGAAGTGCTTCCCAGACTTTTATCTGAAAGGGCGCGCCAATTAGAAAAAGCTTGGGCTGCGCGGCGTTTTCGGCATCACGTGGGAATGCCGCTTCCACAAGCGGGGCCAAGGCCGACGGATCTTCGGCAAATGTGGCATTCGGCCAGCGTGCCACTAAATCAGACATGGTTGTTTCGGTTCCCGCTTCGCTGGCGAAGCCAATTCCGCAGATGCCCTTCTCGGTTCCCATAATCAATGCGGGGCCAAAAGGGCTTTTGAACCAGCCCCACAAGATTTCCAGCCCTTCGCCGCCCTTTGCGTAATCGCCGGGCGACATGGCTTCCCAGCGGACAAAAAGGTCATGCAAGCGACCCGATCCGGAAAGCCCGACCGAGTCCGCGGTATCCAAAGTCGTGTGTCTGTCGGCAAGAAGTGACTTGGCGTGGTCCAGCATCAGCCACTGCTGGTATCTTTTTGGTGAAACGCCGGCCCAGCGGGAAAATATCCGTTGGAAGTGCGCCGGCGACATGTGCATGTCTGCGGCGATATCTTCGAGCGATTTCTGGCGTCCGTCCTCGCTGTCGATGAGATCGATTGCGCGACGCATGAGCTGATAGTGATATCCGGTGTCGAATTTGGGCATGTGAGTCATGGGTTGTATCCTTTGCGTTGATCGAGATCTAGGCAAAGGCTGAACGCGAGGCGACCCGGATATTGCGGGAAGTGACGTGCCCGGCCATTGATACTTGTGGTTATCGATGCCTTTCGCCAAAACACCCCGGATGGCTAAGCAACTTCCCTATTCCACGATCCATGATATCTTCGACCGTTTTCGCGAAGCCGAAGCGGAGCCCAAAGGTGAATTGGAGCATGTGAACGCTTACACTTTGGTTGTTGCTGTAGCGCTTTCGGCCCAGGCAACGGATGTCGGAGTGAACAAGGCGACGCGTGATTTGTTCGAGATTGCGGATACGCCTGAAAAGATGCTGGCCTTGGGTGAAGAACGTTTGATCGAGCATATCAAATCGATTGGACTTTATCGCAACAAGGCGAAGAACGTCATCAAGCTGTCGCGCATCCTTGTCGACGAATACGGCGGCGAGGTACCGTCGAGTCGCGCGGCGCTGCAATCGTTACCCGGTGTCGGGCGAAAGACAGCGAATGTTGTATTGAACATGTGGTTCAGACATCCCGCCCAAGCCGTCGACACACATATTTTCCGTGTCGGAAATCGCACGGGAATTGCGCCCGGGAAGGATGTCGATGCCGTTGAACGCGCAATCGAGGACCATGTGCCAGCGGAGTTTCAGCAACATGCGCATCACTGGCTGATCCTGCACGGACGCTACACCTGCGTTGCGCGCAAACCAAAATGCAATGCCTGCGTAATTCGTGAGTTTTGCCAGTTTGAGGACAAGACCCCATGAACAAACGCTTTGATGTTGTTGGTATTGGCAATGCGATGGTCGATGTTCTGGCACGTTGTGACGACGATTTTCTCAAGGAAGCCGGAGTTGAAAAGGGCATCATGCAGCTGATCGATATGGATCGCGCGATAGACCTTTATGCGCGCGTTGGGCCGGCGCGCGAAATTTCCGGCGGATCAGCGGCAAATACAATTGCCGCTATCGCCTCGTTGGGCGGCTCAACCGCTTATGTCGGTAAGGTTAAGGACGATCAACTGGGAGCAATCTTTGCCCACGATCTGCGTGCGCAGGGGGCGGTTTACGAAACCGCACTGGCGCCTGCGACTGAAGCGGCCGAGACCGGCCGTTGCATCGTATTGGTGACGCCGGACGGCGAGCGGTCGATGAATACTTATCTTGGTGTCACCGAGTTTCTGAAACCGTCGGATATCGACACAGATCAGATCGCATCGTCCAGCGCGATCTATCTCGAGGGATATCGATTTGACGGGCCGGAAAGTCATGCGGCCTTTGCCAAGGCGATCGATGCTGCAAAATCCTCGGGAGGGCAGGTGTCTCTCACGCTGAGCGACCCCTTTTGTGTTGAGCGGCACCGAGATGCGTTTCGAACAATGCTGCGCGATCACGTTGATCTGCTTTTTGCCAACCGCGACGAAATTTGTTCGATGTATGAAACGGATGATTTCGAAGCTGCACTGGCCAACGCTGCAGCTGAGATTGAAGTCGTTGCCTGCACGGAAGGTGAGAAAGGCGCGCACATTCTGTCCGGCGGCAAAAGATGGCACGCACCGGCCAGACCCGTTCAGATCGTTGATGCAACCGGGGCCGGGGACGCATTTGCCGGTGCGTTTCTCTGGGCGCTGTCGAAAGACTTTTCACTGGATCTATGCGGGCGAATGGGCTGTGTCGCAGCATCGGAAGTGATTTCGCACATTGGCGCGCGGCCCGAGGCCGACCTTAAGGCATTGTTCCGCTCTGAAGGATTGCTTTGAGGTCGCCGGTTGCGCGGTGGAGCATCCCCTTTAAGTTTGTGGCTGGAACATTCGTCCATTGAGTCGCCATATTCCCCAGGCAAGCGGTATGACAGCAAGCCCACCGAGCGCGTAGAACATCGGTTCGTCTGAAAATGTTTCGTATATCTGTGTATAGGCGTGGATCGCACCGAAAGTGACTACGGTGTTGAACAGCCCGCGTTTTTCGCTAACTGCCGCAAACCACGCGCCGACGAATAGCAGGATTGCCCATACTATGCTGAAGGCGTGTTCAGAAATCTGGAAAAACTGGTCTCGCCAGACAGCATATGCAGCGGTGTGATCTTGCCAGTTTTCGAAGTCAGTGTAGCTTGGAGCGCTGTCGCGGAAGAATGACATGCCAACGTCATCGCCCCAGAGGCTGCCGACGAGAAAGGCCAAGTTGCCGACGACCGCCGCCATAATAGCGAGGATCCCTGCGTGGCGCCCAAGCCGGTCGGACATGCGGGAGATTATCCATACTGCAACTCCGATCAACGCGGCCATTTGCAGTATCGTGAGCGTGGGCTCGGGGGAGTAAAACACGTAGGCCGCGTGGAAATACCAAGTGCCTGTTTCCAGCGCCTGGGCAAATGGAACAATAGCGGCCGCCGTTACGACACGGACGTCAAGCGCGGTTCCCACGGCGGCGATGGCGGCAGCGGCATAAAGAAAGTGGAGGCTTTGGATCCACCCGGTCACGCCGGATGAGTCGAGCAGGATGCCAACACCGCAAAGGTGCAAAATCAGACCCATCAACGCGATTGAGCCGGTGACGAACGATAAGGATTGTGGGCCGCGGAAATAGAGGACAAGAAAGCCAGCAATCGTTGCCAGGCCGACCAGTAGCATCGCAACACCCGCTATGTCAGGGTATTTGTCCCAAAGCTCGAACCCGCCGCCCGCGCATAGCATTCCTGCGCCGACCAATGCAGAAGCTGAGCCGAGCATCCGGTACAAACTGCTGCCGCGGGCCAGAACGCCAGAGCCGATGAGAAGAAACAGCAATCCTAGAGCTGCGACACCGGCGGCGTCGGCGATCCAGAATACAAATCCAAGCGATGCGGCGACAATCCCAGCGGTCAGCATGATGTTGACGACGAGCGCCAACATTGTATCGCGGGATCGGCGTTTGATTACGTCGGCCTGCTGAGGGGTCAAAATTCCCTGGGCGACCATCGCGTCGGTATTAACAACATGCGGCATCGAATCACTCCATGAACATTGTTCATATTACTAATACCAGAAATTGAGCACTGTTCAATAATTTTTGAACGCTGTTCATACCAACGATTTGCGAGCGTCTTTGGCGCGGCGTCAATAAGCATCGTTGTCGTCGACGAGATCCCGCAGGTTTTGCCGCCTGGAGTCCCCGGATCAAACCAAGCGCCAGCAGCAAGTATTCGGCTTTGGCTTGACGGGTCCGGCGCCGCACACCACAAACAAAGAATGCTTGCATACATTATTCGCCGAGTTGCCCAGTCGATCCTTGTTCTGCTCGTTGTTGGTCTGGTCGCCTTTTCGATGTTTCGCTTTGTAGGCGATCCCATAGACAACATGCTTGGGCAGGAACGAACGCAAGCCGATATCGAAAGGTTGCGTACCCAACTTGGGCTCGATCAGCCATTTCCGGTTCAATACTACAAATTCCTCGCCGGCGCGGCGCAGGGAAACTTCGGTGTGAGTTACCGTCAGGGCCGACCTGTTGGGGTCATTATTTCGGAGCGCGCACCCGCGACATTGGAATTGGCGGCGGTATCCGGATTTCTGGCGATCTCGATCGGAATTGGGCTTGGGGTTTTCACGGCGATCCGCCGAGATGGTTGGGCGTCAAATGTGATAATGACGGTTTCTCTGATCGGGGTCAGTCTGCCGACATTCTTGATCGGGATCCTGTTGATTTACCTGTTTTCGGTTGAGTTGGACATGTTGCCCAGTTTTGGGCGAGGCGAAGTCACCAAATTGGGCTGGTGGACGACAGGGCTGCTGACTTCAAGCGGGATCAAAGCGTTGGTCCTTCCGTCGATAACGCTGGGGCTTTACCAGATGACGTTGATCATGCGGCTGGTCCGATCAGAGATGCTTGAGGTCCTGCGCCAGGACTATATCCGGTTTGCGCGAGCACGCGGACTGAAAGAGCGTGTGGTAAACTTTCGCCACGCACTGAAGAACACGCTTGTGCCGGTCATCACGGTCACTGGGCTTCAGTTGGGATCGATAATTGCCTTCGCGATTATCACTGAAACGGTGTTTCAATGGCCGGGTGTTGGGC
>JBPCWO010000240.1:0-4733 GCA_051009475.1 Boseongicola sp. | reverse complement strand
CTGCAATCAAAGCCGTCGATGCAAGTGCGATAGCCAAGTATCTTAACGTGGAAATCCAGGCGGATTCCGGCAGTCCAGCAACTCTCGGCAACCCGCCTAGCAGAACTAAAGCCACGGGAAGCAATAGAAATAGGGCGGCCACGACAATCGTTGCCAAATCCAATAGCCGCACGCCCAAACCCTGCACATCCCATCTTCGCACAACCCGATCCAATCCCGGACCAAACCTGGGCGCAGTTGCGAATTTGAGCGCAACGAACGCTGCGACACCTGTGATTCCGAGCTGAACGACTGACAAAAACGCCGCGCGCGACAGATCAAATTCAAATCTGAGGGCCTGGTATATTGCCAATTCAACCGTGGTGGCCCTCGGCCCGCCACCTAGCGTCAGCGCCACGGCAAAGCTGGTCGTGCAAATGACAAATATGATCAGCAATGCGCCCGGGACCACGCGCGTCAACATCGGCAACTCCAAGTGTCGCGCGATCGCTGCAGGCCCCATGCCCAGCGTCGCGGCCAACCGCAGACGCTCGCCCGGGATCGACTGCCAGCCTTGCAGGATCAGCCTTGTGGCCAAAGGCAGGTTGAAAAAAACATGCGCGAGGATAACGCCGTGCGCGCCATAGATGCTGACCGGAGCATGTCCGAGTGCCGTCAGCAGATCGTTCACAATCCCGTTTCGTCCGAAAACTGCCAGCAGGCCAAATATCGCGACGATCACCGGCAAAAGAAAAGGCGCCCCCAATAGAGTGATCAAGATCCCACGCCCGGGAAATCTGCGCCGCGCAAGCGCCCGCGCGACCGGGACTGCCAGCGCCACGCTTATTCCAGCCGACAGGGCCGCCTGCCAGATTGTAAAACGGATCGCGGTCCAGTCCGCTGCCGTGAAACCACGACCGCCGTCAGCCGCCGCGATAACAGCAATTGACGTAGCTGCGACCAGCAGTGGGACAGCGGCCGCAACCGCAATCCCTAGCCGACCGCCAGTGCCTAGCGGCTGAGTGCGTCTAACCATTCGTTCAGAGCGTCATTACGCATCGCCGCGGCATCGGCCGAGCTTAGAATCAACGCTTTTTCCGGTTGGATTAACGTCTCGAATCCGGCCGGCAAGCTGTCAGCCGACAACGCGGCCGGATACATCCAGTTTGTGGTTGGAATCACCGCCTGAAATGCGTCCGTTAACATGAAATTCAAAAACGCGTCTGCCAGCTCGGGTTGATCGGTGCCGGCAAGCATGGCCGCAACTTCGATCTGCATGTAGTGCCCTTCGGCAAAACTTGCCGCAGTTTTCGATGCATCCTCTTCGGCAATCAAGTGATAGGCGGGCGACGTCGTGTAACTAAGAACCATGTCGGCCTCGCCTTCCAGAAAAAGCCCATACGCTTCCGACCACCCGGGCGTCACAGTCACAATATTGTCGGCCAGCGCCTTCCAGATATCGGGTGCTTCGTCGCCATATGCGGCCTTGACCCAGAAAAGCAGCCCCAGACCAGGTGTGGACGAACGCGGATCCTGGATGATGATGCTGGTGTCGGAACTGGCAAGCGTCCTGAAATCCGTTGGCACATCTTGCGCGTCACCATTGTGAACAAACGCGAAATAACCCCAGTCATAGGGCAAAAACACTTGGTCGACCCAGTCCACCGGCATCTGAAGCGCGGGCGCTGCGATGCCGTGAGGTGCAAACAATTCAGTCGCGCGCGCATCGGCGGTCAGATTTGTGTCGAGACCCAACACAATGTCCGCATCGCTTCGCGCGCCTTCAAGCTTGATCCTCGCCAAAAGCGCCGCGCCGTCACCCGCAGCAATGAATCGCAGATCGCAGTCGCATGTTTCTTCAAACGCCGCCTCAATCGCAGGGCCCGGACCCCAGTCCGAGACGAAACTGTCATAAGTATAGACGGTCAGAACGGGCTGATCCTGTGCAACAGCAGGTGTGACAGCCAGTAGCCCTGCCGCAAGAATGGGAAAACGCATCTCTCGTTCCTTCTTCGACGGGCGGAAGTTGGGTGAGGATGACCTGACCTTCCCTCCGCCGGTGTTAACCGGTTCAGGTTCAACGGGTCTGCTGGGAACAGCATCTCAGCCCATCTTGGGCACCCCGAGGTGTGCTTTAGCTAGCCTGCCGGACGCAGATAAACAAGAGGAACGCTTGCACATAGCCTTTAGGTCCTTGAAAATTAGTCAATGACCCAGAATATCCGAAGAGCAACCGAACAAGATGCCGTCGACATAAAGCGCCTGATTCAACACGCCTACGCACACTGGACCGAACGCCTCGCCGATCTTCCCGATGTCTCGGCAGGTGTGATCGACGAAATTGAAGCCGGACGAATGCATGTGCTCGAATTGGATGGAACGGTGGCTGGAATACTGAACGCCGCGCCGCATCAGAACGCGCTTCATGTCATGAATATCGCTGTCGATCCACAGAGCGGTGGAAAAGGAGTCGGCAAAGCACTTCTCGCTCACGCTGAATCGTTGGCACGAGCAACTGGCCTTAAGCGTCTGGCCTTAGCAACGCACAAAGACATGGGTGGCAATGTTTCAATGTACGAGCATCTTGGCTGGCATGTGACCGGAACCGAGGCCAAAAAGGTCCTGATGCAGCGGAAGCTCGATCAGGATTAACCCGGGCCTTGCACCTTTCCTACTTGGCTTTGCTCAATTAAACGCAGTGCGGCAAAGGATTTGGCGCGATGAGTTTCAACACCTACGGACATGTTTTCCGTGTAACAACCTGGGGCGAAAGCCACGGGCCAGCGATTGGCGCAACCATTGACGGGTGCCCGCCTGGTGTGCCGCTTGCCGAAGCCGACCTCCAGATCTGGCTCGACAAGCGCAAGCCCGGTCAAAGCCGCTACACGACCCAACGCCGGGAAGCGGATGAGGTAGAGATCCTTTCAGGAGTGTTCGAAGGCGTCACGACAGGCACACCCATCCAGCTGATGATCCCAAACACAGATCAACGTTCAAAGGACTATGGCGATATCGTCGAAAAATTTCGCCCCGGACATGCCGACATTTCGTATTGGCAGAAATACGGTATTCGCGACTATCGCGGTGGCGGACGGTCTTCGGCCCGTGAAACGGCGTCGCGCGTTGCCGCGGGCGGCGTGGCGCGTGCGGCGTTGGCCAAGCTCGCACCGGGCCTGCGCGTCACCGGCTACATGGTCGGCATGGGTGAGAAATCCATCGACCGCACGCGATTTGATTGGGACGAAATTGAGCGAAATCCATTTTGGGTGCCCGACGCCGAAGTGGTCGCTGACTGGGGCGACTATCTGGACGGGTTTCGAAAAGACGGATCGTCCGTGGGCGCTATTGTTGAAGTGACTGTTCGAGGTTGCCCGCCGGGGTTGGGTGCGCCGGTTTATGGCAAGATCGATACGGATCTCGCGGCGGCGATGATGTCGATTAATGCCGTTAAAGGCGTGGAGATCGGAGAAGGGATGGCGGCGGCGAGCCTGCGCGGAGAAGAAAATGCTGACGAGATCTCGATGGGGCCGGACGGCCCGGTATTTTCGTCGAACCATGCCGGCGGGATCCTCGGTGGAATTTCGACCGGCCAGGACATCGTTGTTCGGTTCGCGGTAAAACCCACGTCGTCAATTCTGACGTCCAGAAAGACGATCACCAAATCCGGGGAAGCCACCGAAATTGTAACGAAAGGCCGCCACGATCCATGCGTTGGCATTCGCGCGGTGCCGGTCGCAGAAGCCATGGCCGCGGCGATAATTCTCGATCATTTGCTGCTCGACCGAGCGCAAACGGGTGGCGAGCGCGGCCGCATCGGGTAACCTGAAATTTCGAAAGCCAAAAGGACCTGAATATGCTTCGAACAGTACTGGCGGCACTCACAGTTTTTGCCTTTGTGACACCGGCAGCGGCTGATCTTACGCGTCATAAAGTGCGTGTCGATGGCGACAGCCGAACTTATTTTCTTTTTGTTCCCGACGCCCCACCGCCCAGCGCCGGTCGACCACTCGTTTACGTGCTTCACGGCGGCGGCGGTACGGCACGCGGTATGGCTCGTTCGATTGCCGACGAGATCCATGCATTCGCCGAAACCGAGCGCGCATTGATCGTGTATCCGCAGGCCATCGACCGTTCCTGGGATTTTGGCGAGGGCGTTGTATCGGAGCGCATGGATCAACGGCGCGACGATTTGAAATTTCTGACTGGTCTCGCCAGCGTCATTGACCGGCGGCACAAGATTAATCGGCAACGCATCTTTGCCACCGGAATTTCACGTGGCGGACAGGCCTCGTACTTTCTGGCGTGCAAATCGCCTGGATTTCTCGCGGCGATCGCACCGGTAACTATGTCGCTACCGGAATTCCTGCTGGATGATTGCCGCACCGCACCGCGCATCCCTATACTGGTCATGAACGGAACCGCAGACCCCTTGGTGCCATACAACGGCGGTCCCATAACTGTTGGCCGAAAAGAGCGCGGTAACGTAATATCGACTGCCGAGACGATGAGCCTGTTTCGCAGAAAAAACGGCTGCGGTTCCGGCACGACAACCCGAAAAATCGGACGCGTCGATGTACTCGCTTGGCGTAACTGCCGCGAACGAACCGTCCTTTACCGAGTAAACGGAGGCGGCCATACATGGCCCGGCGGTCAGCAGTATTTGCCAGTGCGGGTTGTCGGCCCGGTTAATCGCGACATCTCTGCAACTAGGGAAATCTGGAAATTCTTCTTCCCTGGGTAAACGCCGTCACGCC
>JBPCWO010000239.1:0-4282 GCA_051009475.1 Boseongicola sp. | reverse complement strand
CAGGAATCTAACATTCGGCATGGCATCAAACCGAAACTTCACCCACCCGGAAGATCCGTCCCCAAAAGGCATCCGGTCGCCCGACGATGATCTGAACAAAAAAATCATCCGGATTCTCGAGGCTGATGGCCGTGCAGCGTTTTCCGAGATCGCTCAGAAACTGGGTGTGTCCGAAGGCACTATTCGAAATCGCGTCGGAGCTCTGCGCGAAAACAACATGCTTCGTATCGTTGCCATGACCGATCCTGTTGCGACGAACTATCAAACTGACGCAATGATCGGGCTGAAGGTTGCGTCCGGTGCGACCCCTTCCGATGTTGCGGCAAGATTTGAAAACGACTCGCGGGTTATATTCATACTGTGGGTGGCTGGCCGCTTTGACCTGATTGTGGAGATCGTCAGCGATGACGCGGACGCGTTAAAAGAATTCCTAGAAACCGAAGTTTATTCTGCCGCCGACATCGCTGACGCCGAAGTGATGTTGGGGCTAAAAAACTTCAAGAATCAATTCCTTCTAAAGCGCAATTGGAGGAGAATCGATGAACAGTCTGACGAGCATTAGCTTTGACGGCTTTAATTCCGGCTCTTCGCCGGCGCGTGGCCTTCCGCCAGGGGCATACCGAAGCCCAGATGTTTGGGAGACCGAGTGTAAGACGGTGCTGGCAAAGAATTGGGTCTGTGCCGGGTTCGCACATGAGCTTTCCGAAACAGGCGACGCCGTTCCAGTATTTGTTGCCGGCCAGCCGATTTTGCTGGTCCGCGGTCAGTCGGGCGAGATCGCTGCATTTCATAACGTCTGCCGCCATCGCTGTCTTATGCTTGTGGATGCACCAAAAAACGTCGGCAAACTGATCCGCTGCCCATATCACGCCTGGGCCTATGATCTGGACGGTAATCTGCGCGCTTCGCCCCACTTCGGCGGCACGGACAATCACGGTGCGGACGGTTTTGATCCCGGCGCAAATGGGCTTGTCCCGGTCCGCACTTACGTCTGGCACGATTGGGTTTTCGTGAACCTCAGCGGCAACGCACCGGACTTTCTCGACTATGCAGCACCTATGATCTCGCAGCTTGACGGTCTGGATTTCGACCGGATCAACCCAATTAGCACACTCGACTTCGGTGTGATCGCGACCAATTGGAAGTTGATCATGGAGAACTTCATCGAGCCCTACCACGTTCAGTTCGTCCACGCGAAGACCACCGAGCAGCCGTTGGAAGACCACTATACGATTGTCGATGGTAAGTGCCTTGGCAGCGCGGTCGATTTGAACGAAGAACATGGCACATCCGGCAGCCTTGGGGTCAGCTCGCGCTATCTGACTTTGTATCCAAACTTCATCATTGCGCGTTATTTTCCAGACCAGTTAGGGGTTTATCTGAACACTCCGCTTGGGCCGGGGCGCATGGCGCAAAAACGAGTGATCTATACCACCGAGGGTCAATCGCTTGCGGCGAACGAGATCGAAGCACTGAAGAAGCTTTGGTGGGACGTGCACAAGGAAGACCACGAAATGGTTGAGCGGTTGTATCAGGGCCGCGTATCGAGCGCCGCCGCCGATGGTGGAGTGCTGTCGCCGGTGTGGGAAGACAGCGTACGGGCATTTCAGGAACTGATTGTCGATAATCTTATGTCCGACAAAGGTGGAGAAACGAGGAATTCTTAATGAGCGATAGCAATGTATCCGCGGGCTTCCGGCTGGCGCACACAATGATCCGAGTCCTGGACATGGAGAAGTCGATTGATTTCTACTGTGGCATTCTCGGGATGCAGGTGCTGCGTCGCACGGACTACCCGGACGGCAAGTTTACAAACACCTTCATTGGCTACGGACCCGAAGCCGAATTCCCCTCGATTGAACTGACGGCGAACTGGGACCAGACCGATCCGTATGAAAAAGGCGATGGTTGGGGACATATTTGTATTGAGACCCCGGATGTTTACCAAGCCTGCACAGACTTGGCCGCGAAAGGCGTCAACATCACCCGGCCGCCCGGGCCGATGAAAAATGGCACTCGGGTCATCGCGTTTTGTGAAGACCCCGATGGCTACAAAGTCGAACTCAACGAATCCATACTTAAGCACCTCAAATAAAGGCCAAATTAAATGGGCAATAAACCAAGTCTGTTCAAATTCGATATCGTCCAAGACCGCTATGACAGTATCGGAGAAGGCGACGGCGATACCTATATCAAGCCGCTTGTCACCAGCAAGATCAGCGACAGCATGTGTGGTGGCATCAATGTCCTAAAGAACATCAAAGTGCCGTGGGACCTGACATGTGACGAAATTATCTACTGCCTGGAAGGCACCTTTCGTCTGGTTTGCGACGGCGAAGAGTACATTTGCAACAAGGGCGACGTGCTGTTTGTGCCAAAGGACAATCATATTTCTTACGAGGCCGATGATCGCGCTGTGATTTTTTACGCCGCTTATCCGCATAACTGGAAACAACTTGCGGGTCTGACCCATGTACCTGGAATTGACCCCGAAGACATGGGACTGCCGGAATAAAGCAGACGGAGATCTACGATGAATGGAGAGATGTGATGGCAGAAAAAATCTTTATTGAGACATTTGAAGAGGCCGTCGAACGAAACCGGCCCCGGATACAGGCGGTCAAGAAAGAGTTGGAAGCCGCCGGCGTCAAATACGTGATGGCGGCTTGGATCGACCTGCACGGCATCCCCAAAACCAAACCGGTGCCGATGAGCGATTTCGAGCAGCTCTGCCTTGGCAAAGGCCCGCAGTTTGCCGTGCATTCGGTATCCTATGTGCCCGAATTGTCGCCCGCAGACGCCGATCAAGTCGTCGTTCCCGATCTGGATGCGGTCTATGTCTGCCCTTGGGACACCAGCATGGCGATGATCATATCCGACCTTTATTGGGAAGGTGCGCCCTACAACGTGTGTCCCCGTCAGGCGCTTAAACGTGCAATTCAAACCGCGAAGGCCGACGGCTACACCGGCTTTGCCGGCATCGAACCTGAATTCATTGTGATGAAATACGACGAGGCCGGGCAGCCTGTGAAAGCCTTCGACGACGATCCCGCCGACGGAATACGGCCACGGCGACAGGCATTCGGCTATGACGTGGAATATTCCATAAATTCAATGCCTTTCCTCAAAGAGCTAATAGATATTCTCGAGGATTTGGGCTGGAACCTGCACGACGTTGTTGCGGAGGGTGCGTATTCCCAGTTCGAGCTCGATTTCCACTATACAAATATGCTGGAGATGTCGGATCGGCTGGTGTTTCTGCGGATTGTCCTGAAAGAGATTGCCAAGAAACACGGCATGTTCGTCACCTTCATGCCAAAACCGACGATCGGCGATTGGCGGTCAGGTGCGCACATCAACATGTCGATGCAGCATGACAGCAAACCCGGCGAGAATATCTTTGGAAATGATAAGGACGGTTGGAGCGACGCGTCGCGCCATGCAGTTGGCGGTTTGATGAAACATGCCGAAGCGCTCACCGCCATCACCTGCCCAACCGTCAACTCATACAATGGCCTCGTTCCGCGGGTTGGCGGGTTCGAAGGCGGGACCGTCACTTGGGCGCCGACGAACATCACTTATGGCCACAACAACCGTTCAGCACAATTTCGGCTGCCGCAGAACCGGTATTGCATCGAAAACCGCGCCTGTGACCTGACGATGAATGTCTATCTGGCGATGGCAATGACGCTGACTTGCGCAATTGAAGGGATCAAAAACAAGATCGAGCCCGGTGACCCGTCGGATTTCGACCTTTACGCCAAAACCGAGACGGAACTGGCGGACATGGGCGTTCGCCGCCTGCCCCGGACATTGTTCGCCGCTATCGAGGCGCTGCGCAGCGACGATCTTGCAAAAGAGGTAATGGGTGAAGTTATGCGCCGTTCCTACATGGAGTACAAAAACGACGAGTGGGAACGATATCACCAAGCGGTCACGGATTGGGAAGTTCAGGAATACCTGCGGCTTTATTGACCAAGTCAACGACAGAGATCGCGTGATGGACCACAAAGAATTCGATCTTGGAGATGTGAAGCTTCAAAGCGGCGAGACGCTTCGCGGAGCCAAATTGGCGTTTAAGACATACGGCAATCTTGCACCTTCTGGTAACAATGTAGTGGTCATGCCGACATTCTATACCGGCACGCACCAACGCAACGAAGGGTTCTTTGGCGCTGGTCGCGCGGTTGATCCCGCGCGCCATTTCATTGTCTCAATAAACCTCTTCGGCAACGGGCTTTCCTCCTCGCCCAGCAACACCCCGCAGCCCTTCGACGGGCCG
>JBPCWO010000238.1:0-4082 GCA_051009475.1 Boseongicola sp. | reverse complement strand
CCGCGTCCCGGCTCAGGCGAAAAATATCGCGAAGGAAGTCCATACCATCCCGCACTCGGTCGTCGTCGCCGAACCGCGGTTGCTGCGCCGGAGCCACGGGCGGAGCGTACAAGAGAACGGACGCTCGGTGCCGATGGATCAGCTCTTCGCCCCACAATCCGGCAGATCGCCCGCCTCGAACGCAAACGCCCCGGCGACGTGAACGGGGCGTTAAATTGTTAGGCGAATTCGCAGAGTGCAGGCCTATTTAGCTTCAGCCGCGCTCTTCCACGATCTCCACAAGGTGAGGGATCGAGCTGACCATGCCGCGGACACTCGGTGTGTCCTCGAGTTCACGGGTCTTATGCATTTTGTTCAGGCCAAGACCTACAAGCGTCGCGCGCTGTTTGGCCGGGCGGCGGATCGGGCTGCCGATCTGCTTGACTACGATGGTTTTCGCCATTGTCTCAGGCCTCCTCGGTCTCGGCCGGAGCCGCATCCGCAGCTGGTGCTTCATCCCGCTTTGGAAGAATGTCAGAGACCTTCTTGCCGCGGCGCTGTGCAACCGAACGCGGGCTAGCCTGCTTATTCAGCCCGTCAATGGTGGCGCGGATCATGTTGTAGGGGTTTGCCGAGCCGATCGATTTAGACACAACGTCCTGAACGCCCAGCATTTCAAATACCGCACGCATCGGACCACCGGCGATGATCCCGGTTCCGGTCGGAGCGGTGCGCATGACAACCTTGCCAGCGCCATGACGGCCTTCGATATCGTGGTGCAGTGTGCGACCCTCGCGAAGTGGCACACGGATCATCTGACGCTTGGCCTGTTCGGTGGCTTTGCGGATGGCTTCGGGCACTTCCTTTGCCTTGCCTTTGCCAAAGCCAACGCGGCCTTTTTGGTCGCCAACAACGACAAGCGCTGCAAAACCGAAGCGTTTTCCGCCCTTAACGGTCTTTGACACACGGTTGATTGCAACCAAACGGTCAGCGAATTCAGGTGTTTCATCGCGATCGCGCCGGCCGCCTCTTTGTTGTGGTCCTCTGGCCATCTGGCCTCCTAATCGTTTGGCGTCTTACGCCGATTGTCCAACCTCAGTGCCCCTCATGGGGCCCAGGTTATCGGGGTGGCAATCGCCACCCACCCTTTAGATCTGCAATCCCGCTTCCCGCGCGGCGTCAGCCAATGCCTTCACCTTGCCATGGAACAGGAAACCGCCGCGGTCAAAGTATGCTTCTTTGACGCCTGCCTTCTTGGCGCGCTCGGCAATTGCCTGTCCAACCTTGGTCGCAGCTTCGGCATTGTTTTTACCGACAACGCCAAGATCTTTTTCAAGCGACGACGCGCTGGCAAGCGTGTTGCCCTGAACATCGTCAATCAGCTGAACGCTGATGTTCTTGTTTGACCGATGAACAGACAGGCGCGCGCGACCCACGTTCACCTTGCGAAGCTTGTTCCGAACGCGCCGGCGGCGCTTTTGGAACAGATCCCGTTTGCTAAGTGCCATTTCTCGCGTTCCTTATTTCTTCTTGCCTTCCTTGCGGAAGATATACTCGCCTTTGTATTTGATGCCCTTGCCTTTGTAGGGTTCGGGTGCACGCCATTCGCGGATATTGGCCGCGACTTGGCCGACGAGTTGTTGATCGGTTCCCTCGACGGTGATTTCCGTCTGCTTTGGGCACGTAACTGTAACGCCCTCAGGCACATCGAAATCAACGTCGTGGCTATAGCCGAGATTAAGCTTCAGGACATTGCCCTGTATCGCTGCCCGGTATCCGACACCGTTAATTTCCAGTTCTTTCTTGAAGCCTTCGGTGACGCCCTGAACAAGGTTTGCAACCATTGTGCGGCTCATACCCCACTGCTGGCGCGCACGCTTTGACGAACCGCGCGGTGTTATTGAGACCACACCGCCGTCCACAGAAATGCTGACGTCGTCTGTCGCCGTAAAATCGCGACTGCCTTTCGGTCCCTTTACGGTCACCGTCTGGCCCGACACGGACGCTTCCACACCCGAGGGAAGATCGATCGGTCTTTTTCCAATTCGAGACATAGTCAAAGCTCCTTAGAAGACCGTGCAGAGCACTTCGCCGCCGACATTTGACGACCGTGCGCTGATATCCGACATCACACCTTTTGGTGTTGATACGATCGAAACACCTAGACCCTGACGAACCTGCGGAATGTCTTTAACGCCCATATAAACGCGGCGCCCTGGCGTCGAGACCCGCTTCAATTCGCGGATGACCGGGGTGCCTTCGTAATACTTCAGGCTGATTTCGATTGCTGGATGGCCGTCTTTGCCGGTCGTTTTCTCGTATCCACGGATGTAGCCTTCGTCGGCCAACACATCCAGCACCCAAGCACGCAGCTTCGACGCCGGAGTTTCGACGGTGGATTTGCCACGCATCTGCGCATTGCGGATGCGGGTCAGCATATCACCAAGAGGATCGTTCATGCTTTTCTCCCCCTCACCAGCTTGACTTGACCAGGCCGGGAATCTGGCCCTGAGAACCAAGATCCCTAAGCGCGATCCGGCTTAGTTTCAGTTTGCGGTAATAAGCGTGTGGGCGCCCCGTCAGCTGGCACCGATTGTGAAGGCGCGACGGCGAACTGTTGCGGGGCAGTTTGGCCAGTTTTAGGCGTGCCTTGAACCGCTCTTCCATCGGCTTGGATTCGTCTTTAGCGATCTCTTTCAGCGCGATCCGCTTGGCGGCGTATTTTTCCACCAGCTTTTGGCGCTTCAGTTCGCGTTCGATCATTGCTTTCTTTGCCATCGGATCAATCCCCTCAGCTGTTGAATGGCATGTTGAAATGCTTCAACAGCGCTTTGGCCTCTGCATCCGTCGGCGCGGTCGTGCAGATGATTATGTCCATGCCCCAGGCTTCATCGACTTTATCAAAGTCAATCTCCGGGAAAACGATATGTTCCTTGAGGCCCATCGCAAAGTTGCCACGGCCATCAAACGAAGATCCTTTTACGCCGCGAAAATCGCGGACGCGCGGAAGCGCAACGGTCACCAGTCGATCCAGAAAGTCATACATCCGGTCACCACGAAGCGTCACTTTCGAACCGAGTGGCATTTCCTCGCGGACCCGAAAGCTCGCTATTGATTTCTTGGCGTAGGTGATGACTGCCTTTTGACCTGCAATCGCCGTCAGATCTTCTTGCGCGGATTTGGCTTTCTTCGAATCTTTCACCGATTCAGTTCCGGCGCCGATGTTCAGGACGATTTTGTCCAGGCGCGGTATCTGCATTTCGTTGGTGTAACCGAATTCTTCCTTCATTGCCGCGCGAACAGTGTCAGCGAAGTGCGTCTTCAGACGCGGGGTATAATTTGCTTCATCAAGCATCGATCACATCCCCCGTGGTCTTGGCAAAGCGAACCTTTTTGTCACCATCAACGCGAAATCCCACGCGGGTAGGTTTGCCGTTGCTGTCCAAAAGCGCCAAATTCGACAGATCGATCGGCATCGCCCTTGGCTGGCGACCACCTTGGTCGTTCTGAGTTTGACGTTGATGGCGAATGGCGATGTTCACACCGTCCACCACTGCTTTTCCCGCCCTGGGATCAACACTGGTGATCTCGCCCTCTCTGCCCTTGTCTTTCCCGGCAAGGACGACGACTTTGTCGCCTTTTTTCAGTTTCGCAGCCATGTCAGAGAACCTCCGGCGCAAGCGAAATGATTTTCATGAAGTTTTTTGCGCGAAGCTCGCGAACCACCGGCCCAAAGATACGGGTGCCAATCGGCTCGTTGGTGTTTGAGAGCATTACGGCGGCGTTCCGGTCGAAGCGGATAGCCGTTCCGTCGTCGCGGCGAACTTCCTTGGCCGTGCGCACGACGACTGCCCTGCGGACATCGCCTTTTTTCACCCGGCCACGTGGGATAGCTTCCTTAACGCTGACGACAATGATGTCGCCAACGGACGCGTATTTACGCTTGGAGCCGCCCAAAACCTTGATGCACTGAACGCGGCGGGCGCCGCTATTGTCAGCCACATCCAGATTGGTCTGCATCTGGATCATTTGGTTTCTCCCGACCTTTGGGACCGCCTTTTGGTCTTTGGCCCCAGGGTTTCGTTAAAACCGGATGGTGACGG
>JBPCWO010000237.1:0-9914 GCA_051009475.1 Boseongicola sp. | reverse complement strand
CAACAATTTTGGAACAAACAGCGAACAAACGCAATGCGAAAATTTCTTTCCTAACCTTGCGGTAAGTAATGTATAAAAGAAAAATAGGGATATGGGTCTAGGGGGAACGACCCATGAAAAAAACACTCATTACGCTGGCGTTCGCGGCGGCGCTTCCGGCCAATGCCAATACGTTCGATCCGTTTTCGGACATTTTGCTGTTTGGCGACAGCTTAAGTGATTCCGGCAACGTCGAGGCTTTGACGGTCGGTGCTGGAGGATCATGGCCTTACAACATCTATCCGGAGGGTCAATTCACCAACGGAGATACATGGGCCACCCAGATCGGCCTTGCGCCAAGTCTCGAAGGCGGCACCAACTATGCCTATGGCGGTGCCCGGGCGGCTGAAAACGGCGACATCATCCCCGATCTTGGCACGCAGATTTCGCAATTCCTAACCTCTGCCGCAAGCCTTGGGGCTAACCCGCTCGCCGCGATTTGGGTCGGAGGCAACGACTTCCTTGATCTGCCGGATGCACCGACACCGGCGGACCTAACGGCGACGATCGGCGGCATCTTAACCGCGGTTTCAGATGGGATTACAGACCTCCACGCGGGTGGTATCCGCCAATTCACAGTTTTCGGCCTGCCGGACTTCGGCTTGCTTCCGGCATATCGCGACGACCCGTTGGGTGCTGCTAGCGCAAGCTTTTCTACTATGCTCTACAACCAATCACTCCAGGACACGCTGTCGTTTTTTGACGCCATCCTAACCGACGCCGATATTGACTATTTCGACGTGGCAGCACTTGTTGACGAAACCATCGCAAATGTGCCCCCGGGATTGGCTGGCATCCGTTGCCTGGAAGCCCCGGTCGACTGCGCGTCAAACCCCACCAATTATTTCTTCTACGACGACATCCACCCCACTGAATGGGTCCACGCAGAATTGGCGAATGAATGCCTGAATCACATTGCACCGATTCCGTTGCCTGCAAGCGCGGCATTGCTGCTGATGTCGTTGGCGGCTCTCGGGGGGTGTGCACGGCGCCGCAAGTAGCTGATGTAAACCGTAAAGTCGCAATTTGGCATTCATTTGTGCCGCGTTTCCCACTAGATCATTGCAATCCTGGGGCGCATCGCGCGGAGTACGTGGCAAATGGCCGAAGAAGAAGACGATATCGTCCTAAGTGAATTGGACGACGAAGAGCTTGTCCTGCAAATGCATGACGACCTTTACGATGGTCTCAAGGAAGAGATCGAAGAAGGCGTCAATATCCTGCTTGAACGCAAGTGGGAACCCTACCGTGTTTTAACCGAAGCGCTTGTCGGCGGAATGACCATTGTCGGCAATGACTTCCGCGACGGGATCCTTTTTGTGCCCGAAGTGCTGCTGGCCGCAAATGCGATGAAGGGCGGCATGTTTATATTAAAGCCGCTGTTGGCCGAGACCGGTGCGCCCCGCATGGGCAAAATGGTGATCGGAACGGTCAAGGGCGACATCCATGACATCGGCAAAAACCTTGTCTCGATGATGATGGAAGGTGCGGGATTTGAGGTTGTTGATCTCGGCATCAACAATGCTGTTGAATCCTACATGGAAGCGCTGGATGGCGAAGAAGCCGACATCCTTGGCATGTCGGCTCTGCTGACGACCACTATGCCTTACATGAAAGTGGTCATTGATACGATGGTGGCCCAAGGCATTCGCGAAGACTATGTTGTATTGGTGGGCGGCGCGCCGCTAAACGAGGAATTTGGTAAGGCAATTGGTGCAGACGCTTATTGCCGCGATGCCGCAGTTGCGGTTGAGACGGCAAAGGACTTTATGCAACGCAAGCACAACCAGCTCGCCGCCGGTTAACGCCTAGCAAGTCGCAGGCGCGTCGGCCACCCGGGCCCGGAGCCTCCGAAATGGACGACAATTCCGTTCCAAGCGATGAAGCGCTAACAAACACCGGCCTGAATGCGGCCGGTACCGGCAAAGTCCTCGTGCTTGGGTGTGGAGCACTAGCGCGGGAAATAATTGCGGTTGTCGGTGCAAATGATCTTAGCCACGTTAGCGTGCACTGCCTGCCAGCAATCTATCACAATCATCCAGAGAAGATTGTACCGGCGGTTGAAGAAACCGTTGCTCGGGTCGGAGATCAATACGACCGAATCTATTTAGCCTATGCGGATTGCGGAACTGGGGGTCTGCTTCACGCCGCAGCGGATCGCTTGGGGTTAGAGATGATCGCCGGGCCGCATTGCTATGCGTTTTTTGAGGGCACCGATGGATTCCTTGACCGCGCAAGCGACGAGTTCACAGCGTTTTATCTAACAGATTTCCTGGTCAGGCAGTTCGACGCCTTCGTCTGGAGACCGCTTGGGCTGGACCGGCATCCCGAGCTTCGCGACTCCTATTTCGGGCACTATGAAAAGCTAGTGTATCAGGCACAGACCGAGGACCCCGATTTGACCGAAAAGGCCCGCGACTGCGCGGCCCGACTGGGCCTGGACTTTGAGCGTCGATTCACGGGATATGGCGATCTAGCCAGCTTTTTGAAAAAAATCCCGAATTAGTCGAAAATTCAATCAGTTGTTAATCGTTTGATCGACTGAATAGCCGCATCTAGTTTGTGCGGGTTTGTGAATAATGCTTCGGTTGTTATTGCTGCTAATCCCAAACTTGTCCTGTATGGCTTCAGCTTCCTTTGCAGCTACCGTTCAATCGGTCTTGCAACGGATCGACTCTGAGCAACAAAGCACGCCTGAAATAACTATGAAGACTGAAACGCTTTCAGCTATATTTGCTGAACTCTCGCTCGAACCCGGATCAAGTGTAGCGCCAATTTTGCCGATGTCTGCCGCAGTACAGGTCGCATTGGTGGTAATAATTGTCGCCGGGATCGCGCGACGTTTACCGGTTGTCAGGCGACTCTCTTGGCCTTGGTATTATGCCGCTGCTGCGTTTCCGGCTAGTTCTTGGATCCGTGCGACCATAGCGCGTAGACCATTCGAGCGTTGCGACGACAGATTTTCGTGCAGATCAAGTCGACTTAGTTCGGCTCCGGCGTCTACTTTGAGCACTTCACGTAATGAAAGTCCGCCATAGAGCGTGATCAATATGGCAATTAGACCCCGCACAATCATTGCATCGCTGTCGCCACGAAAGTTAAATCTGGCATCCGGCCCTTCGCCTGTAAACTCAGGCAATAACCAAACTTGGCTAGCGCAGCCGTCGACTTTGGTGGCAGGAACGCGAAACGCGTCCTCTAAAACAGGCATCGCCTTGCCGAGATCAATAACGTGACGATAACGGTCTTCCCAATCGTCGAGGAAGTCGAATGTGTCAGCAAGTTCTTCGAAGGCGATCGCGGCCATGTGTTCCTCTACTTTATGTCTGACCTAAGCGCGAGCCGAGTGAACGTCCAGTCGTAGGCTACTTTTCATGGCCCGACCTTTCCGCTAGGACCGGAGGGAACCGGGCCGAAGGACAGGAAATGCGCGCAAGACATTGGCTGATTCTGAGCGGCACTGCGATTCTGCTTTCTGGCTGCGGCGGCAGCGGAAGCGGCAACAGTGGGGGAAGCTTTGGCAGTGGTGGAAATCTGAACCCTCTCAATTGGTTCCGAAGCGATACTGGCGAGGAGACCGTGGAATCTGTCAATATTGAACGACCTGCTGATAGGCGGCCTTTGGTGGCAGAAATAACAGCTCTGGTGATTGAGCGAATGCCGGGCGGCGCAATCATACGCGCGACCGGACTACCGCCTGAACAAGGTTGGCATACTGCAGAACTTGTCCGCGAAACGGAAAGCGAACCTGTGGACGGCGTCTTAACATACTCGCTTCGCGCAATTCCGCCCGCAACTCGTAATCGTGTATCCACCCAGCAATCGCGTGAACTGACTGTGGCACGATTTTTGTCGGATTTTGAATTGGCAAGCGTCCGCCAAATCCGCGTCGTCGGCGCGAGGAACTCAAGAGTGGCGAGACGTTAATAGCTGATGCTGAAATTGGATAGATCTTGCGTCAGCTAACTGCGCTTGGCATTGGCGCGGTTGGTGCGGTAATCGCAGTGCAGGTCGGCATTCCCCTGCCGTGGATGCTTGGGCCGATGATCGCTGTGACGGCGGCGGCAGTATTGTCTGTCCCGATCGCTGCACCAATGACACTTCGAAAAATATTGCTGCCTATCCTGGGCGTCATGCTGGGCGCAGGGTTTCATCCCGGAATATTTGGCCAGATTAGCAACTGGACAATCACGGTCGCAGCGCTACCGGTTTACATCGCTGCAGCATTCGGATTTGCATATATGTTTTACCGAAAGATCGGGCGATATGACCCTGTTACTGCATACTATTCTTCCGCACCGGGCGGCCTGAACGACATGATGATTCTTGGAGCCGAAGCCGGCGGCGACGAACGTCGTATCGCACTTGCGCATGCAAGCCGTATTCTAGTTGTCGTGAGCTTTATCAGCTTCTTCTTTTCAATTGTGTTTGACGTCACATCAACCGGCCAGGCACGAACATACTTGCCTATTTCGGCCGTTCCTATCGCCGATTTGGCGCTGTTGTTGGCGTGCGCTATTCTCGGCACATTAATCGCACCGTACTTGCGTTTGCCTGCACCACAGATCCTCGGCCCGATGATTTTGTCTGGTGTCGCTCATTCGACCGGAATCACGGATGCTCCGCCGCCAAGCATTGCGGTCAATGCTGCACAGCTTGTGATGGGCACCGTGGTTGGTTGCCGTTTTTATGGCGTTGCAGCGCGTGAGATCGGTCGCGATATACTGCTTGCCAGCGGAGCGTCAGGGTCAATGATCATCGTCGCACTTTTGACAGCATTTGCGGTCACCACTTTGTCGGGCATTTCGTTTCAAGAAACATTTTTGACGTTTTCGCCGGGAGGGTTGCCTGAAATGAGCCTTCTAGCCATCGCGATGAGTGCTGATGTGGCATATGTCGCGACGATTCACATTCTAAGAATCACAATCGTCATTGCCGTGGCACCGCTGGTATTCCGCCTACTGAGACAAAAGCATTAAATTTCAAATGCTTCAACAGACTTCCCGTTGGCACGAAGTCCAATCTTACCATCACAAAGTTTCAAAGCGTCATCGCCAAATGCGTTGCGCCGCCAGCCATTCAATGCTGGAACGTCGCGCAATCCAGCAGCTATCTCATCCAGATCCGACGATGTTGCCATCAACTTTTGTGCCACGCCAAGCTCTTCAGACTTTGCCTTGAGCAAGACGCGAAGCAGGTCGGCAAGCGCGGGATTGACCTGAAGTTTTTCGCGTGACCGATCCGGCTTCGGTTGATCTTCAGGCCGTGTCGCGACACCTGCTTGCACCGCCGCAATTATTCCATCGGCAATATCTCCCTTACGCGCCTCGCGAAGCAAAAGCCGTGAACGGCCAAGATCCTTGTGTGACTGAGGTCTTGTGGAGGCAACTTCTAGCAAGGCGTCGTCTTTCATGACTCGGCTCCGCGGAATGTTGTTTTGCTGTGCGTGGTTTTCACGAAAGCGCGCAAGTTCGCGCACGATCGCAAGAAATTTGCCTGAGTTCGTTCGTGTTTTCAATCGCTTCCAGGCGTTCTCGGGGTCGATAATATAGGTTGCCGGATCAGTCAGAATCGATATTTCTTCATTCAGCCAAGGCCGACGACCAGAGCGATCCAATTTCTCGGAAAGTGTCTGGTAGATCACACGTAGGTGGGTAACATCCGCTAGCGCGTAGTTCATTTGGGCTTCGCTCAAGGGGCGCCGCGACCAATCGGTGAATCTCGAAGACTTGTCCACTGATGAATTTGCAATCTTTCGGACCAGAGTCTCATAGCCAACTTGCTCGCCGAAGCCCGCAACCATTGCTGCCAGCTGTGTGTCAAATAGCGGCGTTGGGATAACGCCGCCCTCGATAAAAAATATTTCCAAATCCTGCCGCGCTGCGTGAAAAACTTTGACCACGGATTCATTTCTAAGCAATGCGTAAAGCGGATCGAGCGATATTTCTTTGGCCAACGGGTCAACGAGAACAGCATCGTCAACTCCATTTCCTGGATAGGCAAGCTGCACCAGGCAAAGCTTGGAATAATATGTGCGCTCGCGCAGAAATTCTGTGTCGATCGTTACATAAGGTGCAGTGGTTGCTGCGTCGCAAAACGACTGCAGTTCCTCGGTGGTGGTAATCGTAATCATGTGGGTGTTGTCGTCCTTGAATTCGCAAGTCCGGCTTTCATAGGCGGCGACGAGACCGCGGACAAGTAAACCGGTTCGCAAATACCCAAAACGAAACGCCTAAGGACAGTCGGGTATAACTGATGTTCCATCGACAAAACACGCGCGGCCAGCGTCACTTTGGTGTCATAAGGCGAAACAAGCACCCTCGCTTGACCAAGAATTGGTCCATTGTCGAGTTCCGCGGTTACTTCATGAACGGTGCATCCCGCCTCGCGGTCACCGGCAGCAATTGCGCGAGCATGCGTATCGAGCCCAGGGTATTTTGGCAAAAGCGATGGGTGTATATTTAAGAGCCTGCCGTGCCAGCGTTCAACAAAGCCCTTTGTCAAAATGCGCATGAATCCCGCAAGGCATATTAGATCAGTTTCAGCAGACGAGAGCTGCTGATCTATGGATTTCTCAAAAGCGTTACGATCACCTTCGAACCCGTGATGATCAACAACACATGTTGGCACGCCGAGTTCAAATGCTCGCCTGAGCCCTGTTGCGCCGGGATTATCGCTAAGAACAAGAGCTGCGCGGGCTGGATGATCGCCACACATATCCTTTGCGAGCGCCACCATGTTTGAGCCGCCGCCAGATATCAGGATCGCAACGCGCGTCATCCTAGTTCGCCGTCATACTGAATGCCGGGCGTTTCTGTGACAATTCCAATTTGCGTTACTTGTTCGCCAATTTCTGTCAGAAAATCCGCCATTTTATTCGCGGCATCTGCCCTCGTCACCATAATCAATCCAATCCCGGCATTGAACGTTATTAGCATCTCGGTAGAATCAAGCCCACCGGCTTTTCCAAGCCAGTCGAACACGGCCGGCAGCTTCCACGAGGAAAGGTCGATTCTTGCGCCAAGTCCGTCCGGCAGAACGCGCGGAAGGTTTTCGGTTATCCCGCCACCTGTAATATGCGCCAGTCCCTGAACATCGCCTGACCTGATCGCCGCGAGAGCTGGCCGTACGTAAATCCGTGTAGGCCGCAACAGAGCGTCTCCAAGCGAACCTTCCTCAAACGGCGCAATCTCACCCCAGGCAGATTCTTCACGTTCGACGATTCTGCGGACGAGCGAAAATCCGTTAGAATGGAGCCCGTCAGACGCAAGCCCCAAAAGTACGTCGCCGGGTGCAATGCCTTGCGGCAAATGGCAATCGCGTTCCATAGCGCCGACAGCAAAGCCTGCAAGATCAAAATCATCGCCAGTGTACATTCCCGGCATTTCGGCGGTTTCACCACCTATTAGCGCGCACCCTGCCCGTTTGCAGCCAACTGCGATCCCTTCAATTACATTTGCGGCCTGGTCTAGTTTAAGCTTACCGGTCGCAAAGTAATCCAGGAAAAACAGCGGTTCTGCGCCTTGGCAGATCAAGTCATTGACGCACATTGCAACCAAATCGATGCCGACGCAGCCTACATTCCCAGTCTCGATCGCAATCTTCAGTTTTGTTCCGACACCATCAGTAGCCGCAACCAAAATTGGGTCCGAATATCCAGCTGCTTTGACGTCAAAAAGCGCGCCAAAACCACCCAGTCCCGACATTGCACCAGTGCGTGATGTTTGTTGGGCCGCAGGTTTGATTTTATCGACAAGCGCATTGCCGGCGTCGATATCCACTCCGGCCTCTGCGTAGGTCAGCCCGTTTTTTTTCATGCCCAATCCGCGCAATGGTACTTCGTTCGCGATACCGGATTGGCTCGGGGGTGTCTACGGGGCCGGCTGGCCTTGACCGGTGACGCGCGTCTGGTATGCCGTGCCTTAGGTCGGGCCTGTAGCTCAATTGGTTAGAGCAGAGCGCTCATAACGCTTTGGTTGGGGGTTCGAGTCCCTCCGGGCCTACCACAATAACGACTTTTGCATATTTCCGATTGAGCCAATTACTCACAAAACTATTTCGTTTTTTTGGACCCAGTTTGTCTTGATTTCAGCTCCGAAAAGGAGCGCGGCTGCGCAGTAAATGTATACCCTCCAAGACTAGCGTTTTCTTCCAGAAATATCGGTTGCTGTAGTGAACGCACCGCGTGTAATTTATGAAAATCAGAGTTGTCATCCTTGGGTCACCAATATCAAAACCTTTTGGCTTGCATGTTGTTTCGTTACGCCAGCAACGCTGATGGATAATGCTTGCAGGCCACCTTCCTTCGCCAGTTTGTCATGCGGATTTGCCCGATCGCTTGTGCGATCAATTGTAGGCTTCAGATAGTTTACAAACGTCAGAATAAATCTCGGCTGGTTTCCAAAGTCATTCAATACATCACGCGCCCGTCTCGCAGATTTCAGTTGCTACGCAAGAATACTTGCCGGTTGTGACAGCCGCCTTGATTGACCATTTGATCGCGAAATCCCTTGAATTCATTAGTGGGTAATCGGCAACTGCGGCTTTTCATTGTTCTTGCCTCAAGCGGTCAAACTTCCGATGACGCTGGCCAGTTCAGTAAGTACCGCAAGGTTACCATTTTTGGCTAATTGCACATCATTTTTCATACCGCTAAAACACCCGAACTACGCGGCCGAAATGGAAGGCCGTCTCACGGTGTAGCAGGAGTCCTAAAATGGTAAAAAAGGATCTAAACAAACTAACTCTGAATGAATTGAAGGCTCTTAGAAAAGAAGTCGGCGCGGCAATTTCTGATTTTGAGGCGCGCAAGCGAGTAGAAGCCAGAAAAGCGCTGGAAGTGGTTGCAAAAAAACACGGCATGTCTCTGAACGAAATCATCGGCCGCGGCAAGAAGGGCAAAAAGGCCAAAGCGCCAGCAAAATATAGCAACCCGGCCAATTCGGCCGAGACCTGGTCTGGCAGAGGTCGACAGCCTGGTTGGTTCAAAATGGCGATGTCAAAAGGAAAAAAGCCAGAAAGCATGGAGATCTGAGCCGATCAACGGCGCGTGCAGAGTGATTAGCGCGGAATGGAGATTTCCGCGCTTAATCCTCCCATGGATGCGCTCTCGCCAAGGTTCAAATGGCCACCGTGTTGCCTTGCGATGTCGTTGGCAATTGCCAATCCCAGTCCAACGCCTGACCCGGCATCCTGGTTCCGCGACTGGTCCAATCGACTGAAAGGCTTGAGTGCTGCATCGCGGTCTTTTGCAGCAATTCCCGGGCCATCATCTTCAATAATGAAGCGAATTGAACTATCATCGACATTCAAACTAACCCTCGCGCTAGTACCGTATCGGATCGCGTTGCCAATCAAGTTATCCAGAGCGCGTGATAACGCCATCGGTCGAAGCTCAAGTTCATCAGCTTGATCAATCTGGCCTGCTGAAACCGCGCTCCCGGATCGCGTAGCTTTTTCAATGGCTTCGCGCGCGATTTTGATAGGACTAGTTAGTTCCGGATCGTCCAACGCTTCAGCTTTGGCGAAGTCAAGAAATGCATTCAGCATACGATCCATCTCTTCAACATCTTTTGCAATTTGTGTACCACTTTCGGGGTCTTCTAGTAAGCTTAAGGCCAGTCGCATTCTTGTCAGCGGTGTTCGCAAATCGTGGCTGACTCCTGATAGCATTAGTGTTCGCTGCTCGATTTGCCGTTCGATCCGATCTCGCATCTGAAGAAACGCCTTCCCGGCTTCGCGCACTTCGGCTGCCCCAGAAGGCTGATACTGTAACATTCGGCCTTTGCCGAAAGCAGTCGCAGCAGCTGCAAGGCGACGGATCGGTCGGATCTGACCTCGCAAATACAAAAGTGCGATCAGCGTCATAATTAAGG
>JBPCWO010000236.1:0-17854 GCA_051009475.1 Boseongicola sp. | reverse complement strand
GTTGAATGTACTGCAACGCTGCGAATTCCCATTTCGCGGCATGCACGGATCACGCGAAGCGCGATTTCGCCGCGGTTGGCGATGAGAATCTTGTCGAACATCAACCCGGCCTTATTCGACGATCATCAGGGGTGCGCCAAATTCGACCGGGGCGCCGTCTTCAACCAGAACGCGCTTGACGGTTCCGGATTTCGGTGCAGGGATTTGGTTCATTGTCTTCATCGCCTCGACGATCAAAAGCGTCTCGCCTTCGCTGATCTCGTCGCCAACTTTGACAAATGGATCAGTGCCTGGTTCGGGTGAAAGGTAGACGGTCCCGACCATTGGCGAGGCTACCGCGCCAGGATGCGCCGCCGGGTCTTCGGGTGCACCTTCAGTTTCAGCGGCAGGTGTGGGTGAAGATGGAACCGCAGGTGCCGAATGCGGCGCGGCAACTGGAGCAGCAACTGTTGCCGCAACAGACGACTTTCGGCTGACCCTAACGTTCAGGCCGCCGTCTTCGGCGGAGCCCCGTTTCACTTGCAATTCGCTCAGATCATTTTCGCGCAGAAGTTCTGCCAGAGCCTTTACGAAGGCGACGTCAGCGTCGTGAGATTTTTTTGTCATTCCCGTCCTATGCGCTTTCCGGCTTTGGCCGACGATTTGTGATGTCGCTTATACGCAGAGGATTTCCCAAGGGGAAGCGGCTGCGAGCGTTGTCCTGAAATCTCCGAAAATTTACCAGTTGATAAAAAATAGTAATGTGGCAGTCTGGGAGTAGAATTGACGATTGGGAGAGCGCGATGAAGAACACGCCACGCACCGAAGGCGTTCAATCGGGCCGCCTGCCTGCCGAGACATTGGCCGAAAATTTCGCGGATCTTCATGAGCCACTGGCTGATCACGAAGCGGCGGTTGCCTCAGATCGCTGTTATTTTTGCTATGATGCGCCCTGTGTGACCGCGTGCCCGACATCGATCGATATCCCACTATTCATCCGCCAGATACAAAGCGGGCATCCTGGCGGCGCGGCAAAGACGATTTTTGATCAGAATATACTGGGCGGAATGTGCGCCCGGGTTTGCCCGACCGAAACACTTTGTGAAGAAGCCTGCGTGCGCGAAACAGCCGAAGGCAAGCCGGTTGAGATCGGTCGTTTACAGCGATTTGCGACCGATGGCGTTATGGCATCTGGGGTTCATCCTTATGAGCGCGGGGAGCCGACGGATAAGCGGATTGCCGTTGTTGGTGCCGGGCCTGCGGGTCTGGCCTGTGCACACAGGTTGGCAATGTACGGCCATGACGTCGTTATTTTCGATGCGCGGCCAAAGGCCGGAGGTCTGAACGAATACGGGATAGCCAGCTATAAGACTGTGAACGATTTTGCACAGGCAGAAGTTGCCTGGCTAATGAAAATCGGCGGGATCGAGTTGCAGCACGCACAGCGGTTGGGTGAGGGCGGCCTGACACTGGATGCTCTTTTGGGCGATTACGACGCGGTGTTTCTTGGAATTGGCCTTGCTGGTGTAAACGCCTTGCAGTCCGAGGGCGAAGATAAGGACAACGTTTTGGACGCGGTGAATTTCATCGCGGACCTGCGCCAGGCCGGCAATCTTTCCTCCCTGTCCGTCGGGCGCAGTGTGGTGGTGATCGGCGGCGGAATGACCGCCGTCGACGCTGCCGTCCAATCCAAACTTCTTGGCGCCGACAAGGTTTCGATTGTCTATCGCAGGGGGCGTGACCGGATGTCGGCAAGCCGATACGAACAGGATCTTGCAACATCAAAAGGCGTTAACCTGATATTAAACGCCCAGCCGGTGGCCGTACACGGCAACGGTGCCGTGCAAGAGATCGAGTTTGCCTACACTGAAGGCGGCCCAGACGGGCTTGAGCCAACCGGAGAAACATTCCGGCTTGCCGCCGACCAGGTGTTCAAGGCTATCGGTCAGAACCTGGACGGTGTTCCCGAGGCATTGTCGATCGAACGCGGCAAGATTGCTGTGACAGAATCTGGCCGGACGTCTCTCGACCGGGTCTGGGCCGGCGGCGATTGTGCAAGTGGCGGCGATGATTTGACGGTGACTGCTGTTGCCGAAGGGCGCGATGCGGCTGAAGATATTCACGCAAGTTTAGTGAATTAATCAACAAATAGGAGCGAATAGATGTCTTATGTCATGTGTTACGCAGGTGCTGTGCCGACAGCGAACAAAGCGGAATATGAAAAGCACGCGTCAATGGCAGCGGAAGTATTCAAAGAGCATGGCGCGTCGCGGATTGTCGAATGCTGGGGCAGTATGGTACCGCCCGGAGAGGTGACGTCGTTTCCGTTGGCCGTTCAGGCCAAAGACGATGAAACGGTTGTCCTCGGCTGGCAGGAATGGCCCAGCAAAGCCGCGCACGAAGAAAACTTCCAGAAAGCCATGCAGGACCCACGCCTTGGTGGCATGAGTGACATGCCCATGGACGGAAAACGCATGATATTCGCCGGGTTCGAAACGGTTCTGGATATCTAGGCCAGACCGCCAATTTAGGGAGAGGACGTTGAAATGGCCGACCTTTCAACTGACTTTGTAGGAATTAAGTCCCCAAATCCATTTTGGCTGGCTTCCGCGCCGCCGACGGACAAGGAATACAACGTCCGCCGCGCTTTCGAGGCCGGATGGGGCGGTGTGGTTTGGAAAACCCTTGGACTTGATCCACACATCGTGAATGTAAACGGTCCGCGCTATGGCGTCATTTACGGTGCCGACCGGCGGGTTTTGGGGATCAACAACATCGAACTGATCACCGACCGGCCACTTGACACGAACCTGCGGGAAATCAAGCAAATCAAGCGAGATTATCCGGACCGCGCGGTCGTCGTCAGCTTGATGGTGCCTTGCGAGGAATGGGCGTGGAAGGAAATCCTGCCCAAAGTCGAAGACACAGGTGCCGACGGGATCGAGTTGAATTTCGGCTGTCCGCACGGAATGAGCGAGCGCGGCATGGGGGCGGCGGTCGGACAGGTGCCCGAATATATCGAGATGGTGACGCGCTGGTGCAAGGCCAACACGCGGATGCCTGTGCTGGTGAAGCTGACGCCGAACATTACCGATGTCCGATACCCGGCGCGCGCGGCCAAGGCCGGCGGCGCTGACGGCGTCAGTCTGATCAACACAGTTTCGTCGATTACATCCGTCAACCTCGACACGATGTCACCTGAGCCGTCGATCGATGGCAAAGGTAGCCACGGCGGTTATTGCGGCGCAGCGGTGAAGCCGATTGCGTTGAATATGGTTGCAGAAATTGCGCGCGATGCGGAGACGGCAGATTTGCCGATCAGCGGTATTGGCGGCATTACAACCTGGCGTGACGCGGCGGAATTTCTGGCACTTGGTTCGGGCTCGGTTCAGGTCTGCACAGCGGCGATGGTCTATGGTTTTGGCATTATCAAGGAATTGAACGCAGGCCTAAGCGACTGGATGGATGATGCCGGGTATTCAAGCGTCGGCGACGTTACAGGACGCGCGGTGCCAAACGTCACCGATTGGCAATATCTGAATCTCAATTACGTCACCAAGGCGCGGATCGATCCTGATTTATGTATAAAATGCGGTCGCTGTTTCGCGGCCTGCGAAGACACGTCGCATCAGGCTATCGTTATGAACGAAGGTCGAGTATTTGAAGTGATCGACGAAGAATGCGTCGCCTGCAACCTTTGTGTGGATGTGTGTCCGGTTGAAGGCTGCATCACGATGGAAGAACTGGCCGCCGGTGAAATGGACAAACGCACAGGAAAAGTGGTCGAAGCGGAATATGCCAACTGGACCACGCATCCGAATAACCCGTCGGCAGCCAAAGCAGCGGAATGAATGCTGACATTGCAGACTTGATCCGAGCGCTGGATTGCAAGAACTGGGGTGAAGTCGAAGATGCACGAGAGGCGCTGGTTCAGCTGGGGCGGGATATATTTCCGGTCGCACTGGAAGTGTTTCCAGAGCTGCGCGGATATAAAGCGCGGGTTGCGCTTGTATATACCGCCGTGAAATTTGCCCTGGTTGAACCAGATGCGGTCAGGCTGGCGATTACAGCGCTTCGCGACAAAAGCGGTGCGGTCCGCTATCGAGCTTGTATGTTGTTGGCGGTCGCCGGGCGAAACAACACGGTCCGGAACCTGGAAGCTTTGCTTGACCATAAATCAAGCGAGACCCGCGCAGATGCTCAGGCGGCGATCACGGCCATAAAGGCGAAAAACCAAAATCTGTTTCTGGATCGAGACGGGCGTGGACCGGTGCGCCTGAACATCGTTGGGCTGGTCCATCCTTAGTCAGGCCGTTTCAGCCTCGGACATCTAGTGTTGGTGGGGTGCCTGACTCTGACAGGTTGAGTGCTTCGGCGAATCCTTCTTCCGCCTGGGTTGTGACCTGGGCTTGGATACCGGTAGGTGCCTGGAGATTTATGGCGGTATCATCTGAATTGTCGTTGGTGTCAGGAATAATACGCGCTGGCGCAGATTTGGCCTGAGTCGCAATTTCAGGTGGATCGAACGCGGTTCGCGATCGTCGTTCCAGCAAGCTTTCGTCAAAAGTCGGTCGTGGCCCGGTAGGAGTGTCATTCTTTGCAGATAGCCTGTTGCTTCGCTCTGCGGTTTCCTGATCGCGCAAACGTGGCGCGACGGCGGATTGCCCGGCAGCATCGATAGCACGTGCTGTTTCTGCTTTGAGATTTGCAGCGCTGACCTCGCCAGCGCTCGATCGTGGAGCCTCTGTTTGAAGCGCTGCGGTGGCTTTGGGTGCGGTGTGAGACGTCGCAACCGCCAAACCCTTGGCCAAAGGCGCAATTGCTGGTGCAACGAGTGCCATACCTTCGGTCCTTGCGAAGGCCCCCACCAACTGATGACGCTAACGCACAGACGTAAAGTTTCGGTTAACCGCTATCTGGTCTCAAGGCGCGTGAGTAAAATGACGTCAGAAACCCTGCGGCGTCGCTGAAATGCCCGTCGCCATCGGGCGCAAGAATGCCGCGAACCTGCACGTCAAAATCGGCATAATGCTGCGTCGTCGCCCATATCGAAAATATCAAATGATAGGGGTTGATTTCGGCCAATTGCCCGTTGGCAATCCACGAGCGGATCACTCCCGCTTTTTCGTCGACCAGCGCTTTCAAAGGGCCTTCGATCTGATCCGCGATCCGCGGGGCACCCTGGACGATCTCGTTGGCGAAAAGGCGGCTTTCACGAGGAAACTCGCGGCTCATCTCGAGCTTGCGCTGAACGTAACCGACGATCTCTTCAATCGGCTCTCCGGATCCGGTCAGCGCTCGAAGCGGATCAAGCCAGGTGTCTAGAAGTACAGACAAAAGTTCTGTGTAAATCGCTTCTTTGGAAGAAAAATAGTACAGCACATTCGGCTTTGACAGACCGGCGGCCGCAGCGATCTGATCGAGCGTCGCACCCCGGAAGCCTTCGTTTGAAAACACTTCGAGAGCTGCCTCAAGGATAGCTTCGCGGTTTTTCTTCTGGATGCGTGTGCGCGGACGCTCAATGTTCATCGCAAACCCATTTGTTTTGCACCGGGCGAATGTTTCGCGCATCCTGTCACAAGACGCGCTTGACTGCCTACTTTGCTCTGCTAGCGTGATCCTGACCAAATGGTCAAACATTTTGATCATTCCGCCGCGAGGGGTGCCATGGCTTTGGACCGACCAACGATCCCCAATGACTTATCTTCCTACTGGATGCCGTTTACCGCCAACCGGCAGTTCAAGAAGGCGCCGCGGATGCTCGTTGGCGCGAAGGACATGCACTATACCACCGCTGATGGGCGCGAGATTTTAGACGGAACTGCGGGTTTGTGGTGCTGCAATGCCGGGCATTGTCGGCCGAAAATCGTCGAGGCGATCCAGACCCAGGCTGCCGAACTCGACTATGCGCCGGGTTTTCAGATGAGCCACCCCAAGGCTTTTGAGCTCGCAAACGCGTTGCGGGACATTGCGCCTGAGGGCATGGAACATGTGTTCTACACAAATTCAGGATCGGAAAGTGTTGAAACTGCATTGAAAATAGCGATGGCCTACCATCACGCGAAAGGTGATGGACATCGGACAAGACTGGTCGGCCGGGAAAAGGGCTATCACGGCGTAAACTTCGGCGGGATTTCTGTTGGTGGGATCACGAATAACAAGCGCATGTTCCCGTCGCTGCCCAACGTTACGCATTTGCCGGCGACCCACTTGAAGGAAAACTACCTTTCGCGCGGACAACCTGAACATGGGGCGACACTGGCGGACGAGTTAGAGCGGCAAGCGCAGATTTATGGCCCCGAGACTATCGCTGCCTGCATCGTCGAACCAGTCGCCGGGTCGGCAGGAGTCATTTTGCCGCCCAAAGGATATCTTGAGCGGTTGCGCGAAATTTGCGACAAGCACGGGATCCTATTGATTTTCGATGAAGTGATCACCGGGTTTGGTCGATTGGGTGCGGCATTTGCTGCCGACCGGTTTGATGTGATGCCCGACCTGATCACCTGTGCCAAAGGATTGACCAGCGGTGTCATCCCGATGGGGGCGGTACTGGCGACGTCCAAGATCCACGACACATTCATGACTGGACCGGAGCATGCGATCGAGTTCTTCCACGGCTATACTTACTCTGGCAATCCAATTGCTGCCGCCGCGGCATTGGCAACGATAGAGACATACCGCGAAGAGGGTTTGTTTGAGCGTGCGAGAGAAATCGAACGCTATTGGGAAGACGCTGTGCATTCTCTGGCCGACTGTCCCCACGTCATAGACGTCCGAAATTTGGGATTGATTGGCGCGATTGAATTGGATCCGATTGCGGGCGAACCCACAAAGCGCGCCTTTGGCGCGTTCCTGGATGCCTACGAAGCCGGCATCCTGATCCGCACGACCGGAGACATCATTGCAATGTCACCACCGTTGATCATCGAAAAGGCGCAGATAGACCAATTGGTTGGCACATTGCGCGACGTGTTGAAGCGAGTGGCATGAGCGAAGCGACGGCGACATTGCTGATCGACGACGACCGGGTTCGGGTGACACGGTTTGACTTTGCACCCGGCGATGAAACCGGGTGGCATCGGCACGCATTTGACTATGTCATAACGGCGGTCACTGATTGTCACATGCGGCTTGATGAACCAGGGACAGGCGCGCGCGAGGTGGCAGTCGCTGCGGGCGATGCGTATCGAAGAAGCGAAGGCGTTGAGCACAACGTCATAAATGCCGGCGATGGACCGATGGCCTTCGTCGAAGTCGAATTGAAGTAGGAGGCAGGCATGGCGCAACCAGCCGCGAATATGAAAGTCAACGGTGACCGCCTATGGGACAGCCTGATGGAGATGGCCAAGATTGGCCCCGGCGTTGCCGGTGGCAATAACCGCCAGACCGTGACGGACGAAGACGGCGTGGGTCGTTCTCTTTTTCAGAGCTGGTGCGAGGAAGCTGGATGCACCATGGGTGTCGATCAGATGGGCACGATGTTTATGCGCCGCGAAGGCACGGATGCGGACGCATTGCCTGTCTATGTCGGCTCGCACCTGGATACCCAGCCCACGGGCGGAAAGTACGACGGCGTTCTGGGTGTGCTTGGCGGTTTGGAGATTGTCCGCACGCTGAATGATCTGGACATCAAAACCAAGCATCCGATCGTCGTGACCAACTGGACCAACGAGGAAGGCACGCGGTATGCGCCTGCCATGCTGGCTTCGGGCGTATTTGCCGGCATGCACGAGCAAAGCTGGGCTTATGCGCGTGAGGACGCGGAGGGCAAGAAGTTCGGCGACGAACTGGCGCGGATCGGCTGGCAAGGCGATGAAGAAGTCGGCGCGCGGGACATGCACGCATTCTTTGAACTGCATATCGAACAAGGCCCGATCTTAGAGGCCGAAAACAAGGACATCGGTGTCGTTACGCATGGACAGGGGCTTTGGTGGCTGGAAGTGACGCTAACGGGAAAAGAAAGCCACACCGGGTCGACGCCGATGAACATGCGCGTCAACGCAGGACTTGGCATGGCACGGATTACCGAACTGGCACACGTAATTGCGATGGACAATCAGCCGAACGCTGTTGGCGCCGTCGGACAGGCGAACGTCTATCCCAATTCGCGCAATGTGATCCCGGGTAAGGCTGTATTTACGATCGATTTCCGCTCGCCCGAGTTGGATAAACTTGATGGGATGAAAGCCCGATTGGAGCGCGAAGCGCCTGAGATTGCTTCGGAATTGGGACTGGGGATTGAGATTAACTCCGTTGGACACTTTGATCCGGTAACGTTTGACGATGGTTGCGTGACGGCGGTGCGAAATGCAGCCGAGCGGCTTGGTTACAGCCACATGAACCTGGTTTCTGGTGCCGGACACGATGCCTGCTGGATAAACCGCGTTGCACCGACGGCGATGGTGATGTGCCCTTGCGTTGATGGCCTCAGCCACAACGAGGCCGAGGATATTTCCAAGGAATGGGCGACGGCGGGCGCGGATGTGCTATTTCACGCTGTGGTTGAAACGGCGGAGATTGTGGAGTGAATGGCAAAGCTGATGTTGTTGAAATTGACGGGAGTGCGATTTCGACCTGGCAAGAATTTCATGACGTTTTTGCCAAACAGCTCGGATTTCCGGACTTCTATGGACGCAATATGAACGCGTGGATTGATTGCATGACATCACTGGATTGCCCCGAAGACGGATTGACAAATATTCACGCGCCGAGCGGTGGCGTTCTAACGCTCCTGATTTCCAATGCGAAGAAGTTAAGAAACGAGGCCGGGGAAATCTGGGAAGCGTTGAACGAATGTGCTGCGTTCGTAAATTGGCGTAAAATAGAAGTTGGTGAGCGCGCTGTCCTTTCGCTTGCCTACTACAAATAGAGGGCATTGAGATGACACATCACGACGTCCAACTAACCGACGAAACTGCGATCCGCGTCGATCTTGCTGCTGCGATCCGTTTGGCGCGCCGGGCGGATTGGCATGAAGGTGTGGCGAACCACTTTTCGGCGGCAGTCAGCGCTGATGGGCGCAAGTTCCTTGTCAACCCGCGTTGGGTGCATTGGAGCCGGGTTCGGGCCAGCGATCTGGTGCTGTGCGATGCCGATGATCCTTCGACGATGGAGCGGCCGGACGCGCCTGATCCAAGCGCCTGGGCGATCCATTCCGCGTTGCACCGAAACCTTGGTCAGGCACGAGTTGCGCTTCACATCCACCCGCCTTACGCGACAGCTTTGTGTGGATTGAAAGACCCTACGATAATGCCAATCGATCAGGTAACGGCACGGTTTTACAAGCGCTTAGCTTATGACCTTAACTTTGGCGGTATCGCGACCGCCGAGGAAGAAGGTGAAAGGATTTCGCAGGCCGTCGGAGATAAATCGGCCGTTATCATGGGCAACCACGGCGTGACCACGTTGGGGACATCGGTGGCTGAAGCCTACGACGCTCTTTACCATCTGGAACGCGCAGCCCGGACTATGGTTCTGGCCTATTCAACTGGCCAGGAATTATCCATCATGGGTGACAATCTGGCCGAAGAAACAGCGGCCGAATGGGAAACATACAAAGACGCTGAGCATGCGCATTTCGCTGAAATGAAGCGTCTGCTCGACAATGACGAACCGGACTACAAGGACTGAACCCCTCGGTGCGCTGCACAGTTGCCAGATGACCTTCTGCCAATAAAGAAGCGCGGGGCATAACAAGACGATATGGGGAGTAGATTATGAGCACTGTCATCAAGAACGGCACGGTAGTTACCGCCGACTTGTCCTATGAGGCTGACGTATTGGTCGACGGCGGCAAGATCGTTGAAATAGGCCAGGGGCTGAAGGGAGACGAGGAGCTGGATGCGACTGGCTGTTATGTCATGCCCGGAGGGATCGATCCGCATACGCACCTTGAGATGCCGTTTATGGGGACATATTCCACAGATGACTTTGAGTCCGGAACGCGGGCGGCGTTGAGTGGTGGAACGACAATGGTTGTCGATTTCGCTTTGCCGTCCCCGGGGCAGGGTCTGCATGATGCGTTGGGCATGTGGCACAACAAGTCGACGCGCGCCAATTGCGATTATTCCTACCACATGGCGGTGACCTGGTGGGGAGAGCAGGTCTTTGACGAGATGGCGTCGGTGATCGAGAAAGAGGGCATTACAACGTTCAAGCATTTTCTCGCCTACAAGGGCGCGTTGATGGTCAACGACGACGAGCTATTTGCCAGTTTCAATCGATTGGCAGAGCTGGGCGGGATTGCTTTGGTGCATGCAGAGAACGGCGACGTGGTTGCCGAACTCAGCGCCAAATTGCTGGCCGAGGGCAACAATGGACCCGAGGCGCACGCCTATTCGCGTCCAAGCCAAGTCGAGGGCGAAGCGACGAACCGTGCCATCATGATTGCTGACATGGCGGGCGTACCACTTTATGTGGTGCACACCTCTTGCGAGGAAGCGCACGAAGCCATCCGCAGGGCGCGCATGCAGGGCAAGCGTGTTTGGGGTGAACCGCTGATCCAGCACCTGACGTTGGATGAAAGCGAGTATTTCAACAAAGACTGGGATCACGCGGCGCGCCGCGTGATGTCGCCACCGTTCCGGAACAAAAAGCATCAGGACAGCCTTTGGGCCGGTTTGCAGTCGGGTTCGCTGAGCGTTGTGGCGACTGATCACTGCGCTTTCACGACCGAACAGAAACGATCCGGCGTGGGCGACTTCACGAAAATTCCAAATGGCACAGGTGGGTTAGAAGACCGCATGCCAATGCTTTGGACGCATGGCGTTGCGACAGGTCGTTTGACGCCAAACGAGTTTGTTGCCGTAACCTCGACCAACATCGCAAAAATCCTGAATTGCTACCCGAAGAAGGGCGCGATTCTGGTCGGCGCTGATGCGGACATTGTTGTATGGGATCCCGAGAGGGAGAAAACCATCAAGGCTGATGCGCAGCAATCTGCCATTGATTACAACGTTTTTGAGGGCAAGCACGTAAAGGGATTGCCGAGGTTTACGCTTACCCGTGGTTATGTCGCGGTGCACGATGGTGAGGTCCGGACCAAGGAAGGGCACGGCGAATTTGTGCGTCGCGAGGCAAACAATCCGGTTAACAAAGCGCTGTCCAGCTGGAAGGAGTTAACTTCTCCCAGCCCGGTGGAGCGCACCGGAATACCGGCAACGGGGGTTTAATGGAAGGAACGGCGCCGGACTCAGATGTGGATTTGTCGGTGAACGCCCCGGTGATCGCGGCGGAGAACTTGTCGCTGACCTTTCAAACCAACGATGGCCCGGTGCACGCCCTGAAGGACGTAAATCTGAACGTCGAGAAGGGCGAATTTGTCAGTTTCATTGGGCCATCAGGGTGTGGGAAGACAACGCTTTTGCGAGCAATTGCCGCGCTGGAGACGCCGACCGCAGGCACGTTGACGGTGAATGGGATGACGCCTGACGAAGCGCGGCGCGCGCGGGCTTATGGCTATGTCTTTCAGGCCGCGGGCCTTTATCCCTGGCGGACGATCGCTGGCAACATCCGACTGCCGCTCGAGATCATGGGATACGCAAAGGCGGATATCAAAGAACGGGTTGGGAAGGTCCTTGAGCTGGTTGAGCTTTCGGGGTTTGGGAACAAATTCCCCTGGCAGCTGTCGGGTGGGATGCAGCAACGGGCGTCGATCGCGCGGGCATTGGCCTTTGATGCCGATATACTATTGATGGATGAGCCCTTTGGCGCATTGGATGAGATCGTGCGCGATCGGCTAAACGAGGAGCTTTTGAGCCTTTGGGCACGAACCGGCAAAACGATTGCGTTCGTGACCCATTCAATCCCCGAGGCCGCATACCTATCGACGAAAATCGTCGTTATGTCGCCGCGACCCGGGCGGATAACTGATGTGATCGAAAGCCCACTTCCGCGGGATCGTGATCTGGATATTCGCGACACGCCGGCGTTTATAGAAATTGCACACCGGGTGCGCGACGGGTTGCGTGCGGGGCATATTGATGAGTGAAACACGCGCAGTAAGATCCGGCCAACATCAAGACGCCGTGATTTGTGCCAAAATCCGCAACGACTGGACTGACGGTGAGGGTTGGGTGCCACGCATCCACACGCGGAACGATGTTGTTCGTCACTATCAGGACTTCGTATTCGCGAAGCGTCAAGTTTGGGTCACCGGACAGCCAGTCGATGGTTTTGTTGTATTGGATGTAGACGAGAGCGAAGTGACTTCGCTTTACGTGGCGACACCGGGTCAGGGGATCGGAAAAGCACTACTGGATTTCGTCAAAGAGCGACACCGGGAGCTGACGCTTTGGACTTTCGTTGCCAACACAGCCGCCCGTCGATTTTATCGTCGCGAAGGATTTCATGAAGTTTGCCGGACCGATGGCGACAACGAAGAAGGTCTGCCTGATGTTTTTCTAAGATGGGAGCACCCGTGAGGAATCTGTTGCCTGTTCTGTCTGTAGTCGCGACGATTCTGGTGCTTTGGTACCTGGCCTGTGTGCCGATGAACATCAAAGAGGTACTGACACAGGCTGAGCGCGCTGGCGTTGAGGTCGTTCCGCCGAGCGCTATTGAACGCCGCGATGCCAGTCGAGCTGGTCTGGTGGTTCGTAATTTCAGCTTGATTGGTCCCTCGTGGTCGATGGAACGTGCGCGGCTTCCTGCCCCGCATCAGGTCGCGCTAGAGATGTGGGACTCGACGTGGAATGAAGAAGTAAATGGCCGGCGCGGTATTGTTCGCTCGGGCACGCTTTCGAACCGTTCGCTGGTTTATCATGGCGGCGTGACCTTGATTGCGACTGTCGTCGGTTTTCTGATCGGGTCTGGATTGGGCGTCTTGCTGGCAGTTGGAATCGTCTACAACCGCGCGATGGATATGTCGGTTATGCCCTGGGCGATTATCAGTCAGACCATTCCTATTGTCGCGCTGGCGCCGATGATCATTGTGGTGCTTTATTCGGTCGGTCTCAGTGGGCTGATCGCCAAGGCGGTGATCAGCGCCTACCTGTCGTTTTTCCCGGTTGTTGTTGGCATGGTGAAGGGCCTTAGAAGCCCCGAAGCAATGCAGCTTGATCTGCTAAGAACATATAACGCCAGCCCGCCGCTGCAGTTCTGGCGGCTTAGGTTGCCGGCTTCCGTACCGTATCTGTTTGCTTCGCTGAAGATCGGTATCGCGGCATCGCTTGTCGGTGCAATTGTAGGCGAATTGCCGGTGCAGCGCGGCGGGCTGGGCGCGCGGATGCTTGGTGGCAGCTACTATGGTCAGACCGAGCAAATCTGGGCGGCTTTGTTTACAGCGGCGTTTATGGCTGCTGGACTGGTTTGGTTAATTGGCTGGCTGGAGCGGCGGACACTTGGGGCAATGGGGGCACGGCCATGATGTTTGTTGCCCTCGCTCTATTGGTCTGGGCAGGGGCCTGGGTCCTAAATTCCTGGCTGGCCAATGGCCCTATGGCCCATAGCCGAACAGCCGAAATCGCGGTTCCGCTGATATTTGGCGCGACAATTCTGATCGCTTGGGAACTGTTGGTGCGGGGGTTGGGCGTGGATCTTGTGATCCTGCCGCCGCCGTCGCTTGTCGTTACAACGTTTCTCGGCAATACCGCCACGCTTTGGGCGGATTTCGTCCAGACGATCCTGAAAGGCGCACTTTCGGGGTACGTTATCGGCTGCATCCTGGCGTTCGGTGTGGCGATTTTGGTGGATCGGTATGATTTTTTGCGGCGCGGACTATTGCCTGTAGGCAATTTCATGGCGGCGCTGCCGATCGTCGGAACCGCGCCGATCCTGGTAATGTGGTTTGGATTTGACTGGCAGTCGAAGGCCGCCGTTGTAGTCGTGATGGTATTTTTTCCAATGCTGGTGAACACGGTTGCCGGGCTTGCAGATACCAGTGCCATGCAGCGCGATTTAATGCGGACCTATTCGGCGAACTATTGGCAAACGCTGTTCAGCTTGCGCGTTCCCGCTGCGCTTCCCTTTATATTCAACGGATTAAAGATCTCGGCAACACTGGCATTGATTGGTGCGATTGTGGCAGAGTTCTTTGGATCGCCGACGGTCGGGCTGGGATTCAGGATCAACGCCTCGCTTGGGCAATTGGCGCTTGATATGGTCTGGGCGGTGATTGTCGTCGCGGCAATTGCGGGATCAGCGCTTTATGGCCTGCTGACATTGATCGAAAGGCGGCTGACTTTCTGGCATCCGTCGCAGAGGAAATGACATACGAAAACAAAATCAAGGGAGAGAACAATATGAAACATATCCTGACAACCGCTTCTGTAGCGCTGGGGCTAAGTGCTGGTGCGGCGTTTTCAGCGGACGAAGTGAGACTGCAATTGCAGTGGGTCACACAGGCACAATTTGCCGGTTACTATGTCGCCCTGGAAAACGGTTACTACGGCGAAGAAGACTTGGACGTTACTATCCTTCCCGGTGGTCCGGACATCGCTCCGCCGCAAGTGCTTGCCGGTGGCGGTGCTGATGCAATGTTGAACTGGATGCCGTCAGCGCTGGCAGCTCGTGAGAAGGGTTTGCCAGTAGTCAACATCGCGCAGCCTTTCAAAACATCCGGTCTGATGCTGACATGCTGGAAAGACACGGGCATTACTGGCCCGCAGGATTTCAAAGGCAAAACGATTGGCGTCTGGTTCTTCGGCAACGAGTATCCTTTCCTGAGCTGGATGAGCCAGGAAGGTATCTCGACCGATGGTGGCGACGATGGCGTTACGGTTCTGAAGCAGGGCTTCAACGTTGATCCGCTTTTGCAACGCCAGGCGGACTGCATTTCGACAATGACCTACAATGAATATGGTCAGGTGCTGGATGCCGGCGTTAGTGAAGAAGAGCTTGTGACCTTCAAGTATGAAGACATGGGTGTCGCGACCTTGGAAGACGGCATCTATGTGCTGGAGGAAAATCTGGCCGATGCGGCGTTCAAGGACAAGATGGTGCGGTTCGTTCGCGCCAGCATGAAGGGCTGGAAATGGACCGAAGCGAACCCAGGCGACGCGGCCGCGATTGTGCTGGATAACGATGAAACCGGCGCACAGACCGAAGCGCACCAAGTTCGCATGATGGGCGAGATCGCTAAGCTGACAGCGGGCTCAAACGGGTCGCTTGATCCTTCTGACTTCCAGCGCACAGTTGATACGCTTCTGGCGGGTGGGTCAGATCCGGTGATCACTAAGACACCGGATGGTGCATGGACCCACGACATTACGGATGCTGCGCTGAATTAAGCCGATCTGGGTACCAAATATTGGGGCGCGGGGACTTCCCGCGCCCCAATTGTTGTGTGAGAGACTCGCCCTAAGCCAAAAATTGCTAAGATTGCAAATTGGACTTTGAGTACGAAGAGTTGTCACCTAGTTTGCTGTCAGAGCACCGGGAACAACTCGGGCCGAGGCAGTAAACGAGTAGTTCAATGGCAGAAGTTTTTCGACTGGCCCTTAAGGGGCCGGAGTATCGTCGGCGGGCGTGGAGTCTTTGGCGTCGTTGGTGGCGTCGGGCGGTATAACAGAGCGTAAGACGAAGTCTTGCGTAGTTGACCCACCTACGTCGGTGACGTTCTAGCTTTTTGCGGTTGTCCGCCGAACAGATCGGGCGGGCACTTGGAAAATGACTTTCGTCTCGGTGAGCCTCCACGGTCGACTCAAAGAAAGCCTGCGCCAAAGCAAGTTGTGCATCTGGTGGATTTGTTTCCATAGCATCCCGTGCAACGCGCATGCTGGGCGCTGGAATGCATATCAATCCTTGAGGTAACACGACCCGAGCCACCGCATATTCGGCATGGGGCACGACCAGAGCCATGGCAACGGTGGCATCGTCGCTTGGAGTGAGCTTCGGGCTGGCTTTTTCGTGAATATTGACGGTACATGAGCGCCTCCGTCGAATTTGGCTTGAGTGTTTAGGCCAGAAATCTGGCGCAAATATGGCAGGCTTGGCGCGGTTATCGGGACAGGCTCTGAAAGAACGGTTAATCGCCAGATGCGTTGGGGGGATCAAAGTGCACTGGGCGGCAAAGCTCGTCAGATGCCCTCGATGTCGCCCGCCCGCATGGGAGTGTTAATTTCAATCGGCGTAATTGCCGTGTCATCGTTCGTGATTGCGTGGTGCGAATAGAGCGGCATTTGTGCGGGAACGATGGTTTCGGGGCGCGCCGCTGACAGAAAAATATGTTTCGTCGTATCTAAATCGCAATCGAACCAATTTGGATCATCGAATGTTCCTGCAAGTAGCCCGGTCACACCGGGAAACCGGTACAATACATAACGAAACGTTGTGCCGCAGTTTCCGCAAAAGTGGACATCAATCTCTTTCCCGCTGCCCTCGGAAACATGGGTGTAGGTCCTGGCGTTTCCAGTGACCATTTCGAAGTCCGATTCAGAAAATATAGGCTCAACGGCATAGGCAGCGCCTGTAGCGCGCTGGCAAAAACGGCAGTGGCAGAATGTGACCCTAAGCGGGGCGGCACTCACACGGAAGCGAATATTGCCGCATGTGCAGCCGCCCAGATGGTCCATCCATTTACCCCCGGTTCATCCGGTTCTCGATCAGGTCGTCGACAACTTCTGGTTCTGCAAGCGTCGACGTGTCGCCAAGAGAACCATAGTCGTTTTCGGCAATCTTGCGAAGAATTCGGCGCATGATCTTTCCAGACCGGGTTTTTGGCAGACCGGGTGCAAACTGAATGAGGTCAGGTTTGGCGATGGGGCCGATTTCAGTCCGAACCCAGGTCTCAAGCTCCTTGCGCAACTCTTCGGACGAATTTTCGCCGCCCATCAAAGTCACATAGGCGTAGATCCCCTGGCCCTTGATGTCGTGCGGATACCCGACCACTGCGCTTTCGGCGACCTTCGGGTGGGCGACGAGTGCGGATTCCACTTCAGCCGTGCCCATACGGTGGCCGGAGACGTTAATCACATCGTCAACGCGACCGGTGATCCAGTAATAGCCATCTTCGTCGCGACGGCAGCCATCGCCGGTGAAGTAGTAGTTCTTGTAGTCGGCGAAATAGGTTTTCTCAAAGCGTTCGTGATCGCCCCAGACCGTGCGCATCTGGCTGGGCCAACTGTCTTTCATACACAGCACGCCTTCGGCCGCGGTCGTGGTGATTTCCTCGCCGGATTGCGGTTCGAGTATTACTGGCTGAATGCCGAAGAACGGCAAGGTGCAAGAACCCGGCTTCGTTGCCGTCGCGCCCGGAAGCGGCGTCAAAAGATGTCCGCCTGTTTCGGTCTGCCACCATGTGTCGACGATTGGGACGTTTTCGTGCCCGACAACTTCGTGGTACCAGTTCCAGGCTTCGGGGTTGATGGGTTCGCCGACTGTCCCCAGAACTTTGAGACTGCTCAGGTCGTATTTTTCGACAAATTCCGGCCCTTTGCCCATCAGCGCCCGGATTGCGGTTGGGGCGGTGTAGAACTGATTGACTTTGTGTTCCTCACAAACTGACCAAAACCGCCCGGCGTCGGGGTAGGTTGGAACACCCTCGAACATCAGCGTTGTCGCGCCGTTCGCAAGTGGTCCGTAGACGATATAGCTGTGGCCAGTTACCCAGCCGACGTCTGCCGTGCACCAGTAAATGTCACTATCGTGGTAATCGAAAACATATTCGTGCGTCATGGACGCAAAAACCAGGTATCCACCTGACGTATGCACCACGCCTTTCGGCATGCCGGTGGAGCCGGATGTGTAGAGAATGAACAGCGTATCTTCGGCGTTCATTTCTTCTGGCGGGCATTCGTCCGAGACGTTGGCTTCCAGTTCATCCAGCCAGAAATCCCGGCCATCCTGCATGGCGACGTCGCCGCCCGTGCGCCGCACGACCAGCGCCTTGGTGTCCGTTGTTATTTTTTCGAAGGCCTTGTCAGCATTTGCCTTGAGC
>JBPCWO010000235.1:0-18616 GCA_051009475.1 Boseongicola sp. | reverse complement strand
AGGCGGCAGTGCATATCTGGACTGGCAAGCTTGATCGACTGGTGGCCAGCCACGAGGTCGAAGAAGAGCTTGCTGAAATGGAAGCCCAGCACGGGAACGCTTCGTAATGGATGTCGTCCTTCTCTTTTCGATGGTGATTGCCTTTTTGATGATCGGCGTGCCAATTGCCGTATCTCTCGGGCTTGCATCGGTCCTGTTCTTACTTTGGTTTTCTGACAGTTCACTCGCTTCGGTGGCGCAAACGCTGTTTGCCGCGTTCGAGGGGCACTTTACTTTACTTGCCATTCCATTCTTCATTCTCGCGTCCAGCTTCATGACAACTGGCGGGGTGGCGCGGCGGATCATCCGGTTTTCTATCGCTTGTGTTGGCCACTTCGCGGGCGGCTTGGCGATTGCAGGCGTTTTCGCGTGTATGCTCTTCGCGGCGCTTTCGGGATCGTCGCCTGCAACTGTCGTGGCGATCGGTTCCATCGTGATCACCGGGATGCGGCAAGTTGGGTATACCAAAGAATTTGCGGCGGGCGTTATCTGCAATGCCGGAACATTGGGCATTTTGATCCCACCGTCGATTGTGATGGTCGTTTACGCCGCCTCGGTGGATGTTTCTGTCGGCCGAATGTTTCTGGCAGGCGTGATCCCGGGTCTTCTGGCCGGATTCATGCTGATGGGAACGATCTACATAATCGCGAAGATCAAAAATCTGCCCAAGGGCGAATGGAAAGGGTGGGGCGAAGTGGTCGCATCCGGTCGCGAAGCTGGCTGGGGCTTATTTTTGATCGTTATTATCCTTGGCGGTATTTACGGCGGTGTTTTTACGCCCACTGAAGCCGCCGCCGTTGCTGCCGTATATGCATTCTTTATCGCCACATTTGTCTACAAGGACATGGGCCCTCTCGCGGCCCCGCGTGCAAAAAGCCTTTCGGCTGCTGCCTTGGTTGAAGGCGCACCTGCGGGCGAACCATTCCGGCTCAGTCAAAAACCATGGGCACTGGTGACGGCATTCGTGCACCGCGACACACAACAGACGCTTTTTGATGCGGGCAAGTTGACAGTTACGCTTCTGTTTGTGATCGCCAACGCGTTGATCCTCAAACACGTGCTGACCGATGAACAGGTACCTCAGCACGTGGCAAATGCAATGCTATCCGCCGGTTTTGGGCCGGTGATGTTCTTGGTCGTCGTGAACGTAATTCTGTTGATTGGCGGGCAGTTTATGGAGCCGTCGGGGCTATTGGTTATTGTCGCTCCACTTGTCTTCCCAATCGCAATCGAACTGGGGATAGATCCGATCCATCTTGGCATCATCATGGTCGTCAATATGGAAATAGGGATGATCACGCCGCCGGTCGGACTCAATCTTTTCGTGACTTCCGGCGTTGCAGGGATGCCGATGATGGCGGTCGTCAGAGCCGCACTGCCATTCCTGGCCGTGCTGTTTGTCTTCCTGATCATTGTCACTTACGTGCCCTGGATTTCAACAGTATTGCCGCACGCCGTCATGGGGCCAGAGATCATTACAAAATAAACCCGCGGCAACGCTAATCCGCTTAACCTGTTCAGATAAAACGATTCACCAGATTCTCAAGCCGTTCTTGTTTGCCAGAACGGGCCTCAGGTTCAATTTCTTGGGACAGAACGCGCTCTTCGCATAACTCAAGCGAACCGCTCGCGAGCAACTTCTGCGACTCTTCGCGGTTCCAGCCTGCGTATCGCTCATTGCGCAACCCCTCGAGCGACCCGTCTTCCAGCATCGCCGCCGCCGCCTTCAAAGCACGAGCGCAAACATCCATGCCGCCGACATGGGCGAGGATCAGATCCTCCGGATCCAACGACTGGCGGCGCAGTTTTGCATCGAAATTCGTGCCACCGGTCGTAAGTCCTCCGGCTTTCAGGATCTCATAATAGGCCAGCATCTTTTCTGGTGCCATGTTCGGGAACTGGTCGGTATCCCATCCCGACTGGTAATCGTTGCGGTTCATATCGATCGAACCGAAAATCCCCAAGGATGTTGCAAGCGCGATTTCGTGTTCGAACGAATGCCCGGCCAAAATCGCATGGCCCTGTTCAATGTTAACTTTGACTTCCTTCTCGAGACCGAAATCTTTGAGGAACCCATAAACCGTTGCGACGTCGTAGTCGTATTGGTGTTTCGACGGCTCCTGCGGCTTGGGTTCGATCAATATGGTGCCGTCAAAACCGATTTTCCGGGCATATTCGACGACCATTGTCAGGAATCGACCCGCTTGGTGGCGTTCACGCGCTAAATCGGTATTCAAAAGCGTTTCATAGCCTTCGCGTCCGCCCCACAGGACGTAGTTCTCACCACCCAGTTTAGCGGTGGCATCAATGCAGCTTTTTACGATCGCTCCACAGTAGGCAAAGACGTCTGGGTCGGGGTTTGTGGCCGCGCCGGCCATAAACCGGCGATGGGTAAAGAGGTTCGCAGTGCCCCAAAGAAGTTTGGTCTTCGACGCCTCCATCTTCTGGCCAAAGTAGTCCACGATCTCTTCCAGTCGCGCCTTGGATTCTGCGAAGTTCGCGCCTTCGGGGCGCACATCGGCATCGTGAAAACAAAAGTAAGGCTGGCCGAGGATGTCGAACATCTCAAACGCCACGTCGGCCTTCAGTTTGGCAAGTTCCATTGTGTCGCCGAACCACGGGCGCTCAAAAGTCTGCCCGCCAAAAGGGTCACCACCAGGCCAAGCAAAGCTATGCCAATAGGCGACCGCGAACCGAAGATGTTCTTCCAACCGTTTGCCCATGAAAATTTCGTCGGGGTTGTAGTGGCGAAACGCGAACTCATTCGTTGTGTCCGGCCCTTCGTAAGCGATTGGTGAGATGTCTTTGAAAAAATCGGTCATTTGAAGTCCTTCAGGAAATTCGCTGCGTTTCTGTATCGCTCATGTCCTTCGATGAACGCAGGCACCAAATCGGGTTCGGGTTCGATGATCCGATCGATTTTTGGGGGTTTGGCGAGATCGGTTTCTTCGCTAGCAGCCATCATGCCCAGACGTGCGGCACCAAACGCAGCACCAAAGTCTCCGGCTTTTGGGATTGAGATGGGAACGTTCAGTGCCGTTGCAATGGCGCTTAGCCAGTAATCAGATTTGCTGCCGCCGCCAACGGCCACAACGTTGTCAATTTCTGTACCCGTTGCCTCCAGCGCGTCTCGGCAATCTGCAAAGGCAAAGGCTACGCCTTCAAGGACCGCTCGCGCGCCTGCGGTACGGTCCGAGGCGTGTTCCAGTCCAAGAATACCGCCGCGCACAGAGCCCGAGTTCAGCGGCGTGCGCTCGCCGCCAAGATAGGGCAGGAAAACCGGCTTCCCCGGCTTCTGAAGATCACCGAGAGAAGATGTCAGTGCCTCAGATGTACTGCCAATCAAACCCGCGTACCAATTCAGCGCGTCGGTTGCCGCAAGTATCACGCCCATCTGATGCCAAGTGTTCGGCAGGGCGTGGCAAAACGTGTGGACCGCAGTCTCCGGGTCCGGTCGATAGCCGTCGTTGGCCGCGAATAACACGCCCGACGTTCCAAGTGACACGAATGCCTGCCCAGCCCGAACTACGCCCATTCCAATCGCTGAAGCCGCGTTGTCGCCAGCACCTCCGGCAACCACCGCGTCGCCAATGCCCCAGCGTTCAGCAAGCTCCCTGCGCAGTTTGCCGGATACCGCCGAGCCCTCGACTAACGTCGGCATATGCTCGCGGCCGAGACTTGATTTCGCCAGCAACTCATCGCTCCAATCGCGAGCACCAGTATCGAGCCAACTAGTTCCAGCGGCGTCTGACATTTCGCTGACGTGTTCACCCGTCAGCCACAGCCGAAGATAATCCTTTGGCAGCAGAACTTTGTCGACACTATCGAATGCTGAAGGTTCGTTCTTTTTGACCCAAGCGAGCTTAGGCGCAGTGAATCCGGGAAAGACGATATTTCCGCTTACTTGGCGCCAAACCGGGTCGGCATCCATATCAGCCGCCTCGGCTGCCGATCGCGTGTCATTCCAAAGAATGCACGGGCGAAGGACTTCGCCGGATCGGTCAAGAAGCGTCGCCCCATGCATCTGCCCAGCGAGGCCAATCCCGGATACGCCACCAAGCGCGCCCGATTCAGCGAGTGTGTCCAGCACGGTTTCGGCCGCGGATATCCAGTCGGCGGGCGCTTGCTCGGACCAGCCGGATCTGGGTCGGCTGACGGTTAGCGGAGCGTTCGCCTCGGCAACAATTTCCTGATTGTCGTCGATAACGAGGCCCTTCAGCCCCGATGTACCTAAATCCAGTCCGAGGTACATTAAGCGGCCAGATGTTCAGGCTTTTTTCCGGCAATGATCATCGCGAGGATGTCATCGGTCGAAACTTCATCGACTTTCACGACGCCAACCATTTTGCCGTTTTTCATCACCGCGGCGCGGTCACATAAAGCCTTGACCTGATGCACATCGTGATCGATTAGGAAGATCCCAAGTCCGGTCCGTTTTAACTCCTGGATCAACTCGGCAACCATCTGCGTTTCTTGCGGTCCAAGCGCGGCTGTAGGTTCATCCATGATCAGAATTCTGGCATTGAAATATACTGCACGCGCAATCGCAACCGATTGACGCTGGCCGCCGGACAGTGCCGCCACTGGCGCTTCGAATTTCTGGAAGTTCGGATTTAGCCGGCCCATAATTTTGCGGGTTTCGGCTTCCATGGCACCATCGTTTACGAGGCCAGATCTGGACGTCAACTCGCGGCCAAGAAACAGGTTCGACGCAGCATCCAGATTATCCGCCAGCGCGAGCGTCTGATAGATCGTCTCGATGTTGTACTCGCGCGCGTCCCGTGGGTTGTTGATGGTTGCTTTTTCGCCGTCGATGAAGATTTCTCCGGCTTCCATTTGGTAGGCGCCGGAGAGACACTTGATCAGTGTCGATTTGCCCGCACCGTTGTGCCCAAGCAGGCCGACCACTTCGCCCGGATACAAATCAAGCGAGACGTGATCGACTGCCTTGATGCCGCCAAATGCGATCGAGATGTCTTTCAATTCGACCATCGGGGTTTCTTTGTTGTCTAACATCTTTGGCCCCTCACTTTTGACGGCTGCGATAGCGGTTATCGACAAAGACCGCGAAGACCAGAACCGATCCGACGACGACCTGTTGAAGTGCGGCGTCAAACCCGATCAGAACCATTCCGGATTGAAGCGACTGCATTACCAGCGCCCCCAGAATTGCGCCGTAGATTGTCCCGATACCGCCGCCGAGCGATGTGCCGCCAATGACCGCGGCTGCAATCACATAGAGCTCGTCGAGCGTTCCCAGCGCGTTCGTGGCGGACCCCAGTCGCGCGCTCGCCACCACCGCGGACAATCCGGCTAGCATTCCCATCAGCGAGAATATCTTCACCGTCATCCAGCGGACATTAACACCGGCAAGGTTCGCAGCTTCGGGATTTCCGCCAATCGCAAACACGTACCGACCAAACCGTGTCCGCGTCATAAGAATTGTCATGAAAATTCCAACAGCGATCAGAATCAACACTGGGATTGCAAATCCATGGCTAATGAACAAACCGCCTTCAGGGATCTCCAAACTGTTCGCTTCGGCATATCTGCGCACAATGCCACGCGGCCAGGGGTATGCATTGACAAGCAAAACGGCGCCAATGACTGAACCACAGCCAAGGATCGCCAATACCGCTTCACCCCAGTTTGGTCTCAATGCAAATCCATGCTGCAGTCGCTTGTTCCGGTCCGCCTTCAGAAGCAGAAGGATCGAAATACAGGCTAGGATGCCGACAATCCAACTACCGGTCGACCCGATGGCGCCGTAAGGCCCACCGCCAAGTAGTGCAAAAGTGCTATCGACAGGCGAGATCGTTTCTCCTCGCGCGACCAAAAATGCGGCACCGCGCCAAACAAGCAGCCCACCCAGCGTGACAATGAAGGCTGGGATCGTCAGGTAGGCGATCAACCAACCGTGGAAGGCACCAATTATCGCACCAATGATCAGACCGCATATCACTGCGATGACCCAGATCATCGGATGCCCGAAGCCCAGATAATGCGGCAGTATGTTGACCTGAAGCACGCCCATAACGATCGCACAAAATCCGAGCACCGAACCGACCGACAAGTCGATATGGCGAGTGACGATGACCAGAACCATTCCGGTGGCCATAATGCCAATTGAGGATGTCTGAACCGAAAGATTCCACAGGTTCCGCGGCGTCAGAAAAGCCGCAAATCCGTTTTTGAAGTATCCGAATAGATGAAAACCGACCCAGATCAGAAGCAGCGCACCAATCATGCCCAAAAGGCGTGTATCTAACTCGGTCGCGGCCAAAAACTGCCGAATCGGATTTTTTGACGGTGTTACTGCTACGTCGCCGTCGCTACTGTCTTGACTGGCATCGGTCATTTTCGATCATCCGATAAAAAGATGGCGCTTGGTAACGCACTGGCCGTGGCCAGGCGTCTTGCATTCGAAAGCAACGCCAATTTGATGTGGCAGGGCCGCCTGAGTTGCTGGCGGCCCCGCAGACTGACTGCGCCTAGATCAGCAGCCGGTTACGTCGGCCATTGCGCCTTCGCAAACTTTGTCCTTGGCGATATGCCCGGCGTCGATCACAACGTTGATGTTGCTCGAAGTGACGGGAGTTGGTGCCAAGAAAATCGCGTTCATTTCAACACCATTTGCACCGCCAGACCACTTAACGGCACCGTCGATGCCATCAAGCATTGCTCCGCCGGCAAGCGCCACGGCGATTTCACCAGCTTTGGCGCCTAATTGGCGGGCATCTTTCCAGACTGAAACTGTCTGTGTGCCGCGAGCAACGCGGTTCAGAGCAGCATGATCGCCGTCTTGTCCGCCCACAGGGATGTTTAGGCCCTGAGCTGAAAGCGCCGCGATAACACCGCCGGCCATTCCGTCATTCTCAGCCAGAACAGCGTCGATGGCATTGTTATTGGCGGTGAGGATCTGCTCCATGTTCTTCTGAGCGTTGTCCGGCTTCCAGCCATCTGTGAAGGATTCACCAACGATCTTGATTTTACCGCTGGCAACGTCGTCGCCAATGACTTCCATCATTCCTTCAAGAAGGAACAACGCATTTGGGTCGCCCTTGTCGCCCTTGATGATTGCAAAATTACCTTCCGGCTGCGCCGCAGTTACACTCTCTGCGATAATACGCCCGACGCCCTTGTTATCGAAAGTCAGATAAAATGCGCGGGCGTCTTCGATCAGCCTGTCGTATCCGACGACGGGGATGCCTTCAGCATCTGCCGCGTCGACGGCTGGTCCTACTGCGTCCTTGTCGACTGAAAGAATAACCAGAGCGTTTGCGCCCTGAGCGATCAGCGCCTCGACATCGGTCAACTGCTTAGCGGCCGAGTTTTGCGCGTCTGCCGAAATATATGTGCCTCCGGCAGCTTCAATAGCAGCTTTCATTGCAGCTTCGTCGGTCTTCCAGCGTTCTTCCTGAAAATTCGACCAGCTGACGCCTACTGTCACACTGTGACTGCCGGCAAAGACCGGAACGGCAATACATGTCGCAGCGGCAAGTGCCGCGAACAGCGTCCTTCTTTTCATAATATTCCTCCCTGGTTTCGACCCAATAGGGGTCGCCCGACAGATTCGCCGGAACGCCAATAACCTGCCAGAATTAATTTTCTTGTCAAATTAAAAATTCGACGAAATACTGTATTTGGTCCAAGTCAACGCAGGCAAAGGGCTAACGATGACCGTGACCATCGATTGCAACGCAGTTATGCTGCCTATTTAATTCGGGAAGAAAATTTATGGCTGTTACGCAGGACCTCGATCCACCAAATTCGGAACACCCGGATGGCTGTGGTCCGCTAATAGCACCGCTTTCCGAATCCACCCGTCCAATCCGGCAGCAGATATTCGAACGTGTCCGGGCCGCTGGCTCAATTTCGCGCGCCCAGATATCGAAAGAGCTTGGGGTTAGTCCGGCGTCGGTCACAACTCAAACCTCAGAACTCATAACTTCCGGAATTTTATATGAAATATCTGAACAGCGAATTGTCGACGATGCGGCGCGCGGGCGCCCCCCGGTCGCGCTAGGCGTTCGACCAGATGCATATTATGTCGTCGGTATAAAGTTATCTGACCGCGAACATACAGCGGTCGTTGTCGATTTTGCCGGCAACCTTTTGGCCTCTGCAACTGTTCCGTCGGAGGGAGCAAAAGCAACCTCGGAAGTTCTTGATGCGACTGCTGATCTAATCGACCGCGCTTGCAGCGAAGCGGGAATAGAACTGGCTTCGATTTCTGCGATTGGCATAGGCCTGCCGGGATTTGTGGATTCCGCATCGGGCAAAGCGCATTGGTCGCCGGTACTGGTCGAGCGAGATGTTAATTTCGCCGATGCCGCGACACGGCACCTCGGTGCCCCTGTGACAATTGATAATGACGCGAACCTTGTTGCTCTGGCCGAACTTTGGTTCGGTGTCGGTCGCCAATTGCCTGACTTTGCGGTCGTGACGATTGAACACGGTGTCGGTATGGGCCTCGTCGTTAACCATCGGCTTTATCGTGGTGCCAAAGGCCTAGGGATGGAACTGGGCCATATCAAAGTGCAGCTTGATGGTGCGCTATGCCGATGTGGGCAGCGAGGCTGTCTAGAAGCTTATATCGCCGATTACGCCCTTGGCCGCGAAGCAACCGCCGCCCTCGACCGGATCGGACAGACAACAATGATCCTACCGGTGTTGTTGGAAAGCCTGTTCGACAATGCCAAAGCTGGAAACACCGCCGCGCGGTCTATATTTCGTCGCGCTGGCCGGTATCTCGCGCTTGGACTTGCCAATGTCGTCAACCTTTTCGACCCAGCGCTGATCATCCTTTCGGGCGAGAGAATGCGATATGACTACCTTTACGCCGAAGAGATGATGCGCGAATTGGAAGAAATGTCTCTGAACGCGGGCAGGGGTGCTCCGCGCATTGAGGTTCACGCCTGGGGCGATCTGCTTTGGGCGCACGGCGCGGCGGCATTGGCGCTGTCGTCAGTTACCGATCAGCACCTTGGAATGACACGTACACAGGCAATGCAATGAAATACCTACCAATAATCTTTCTCGCAGGAACCGCGGCGGCAGAGCAAGCATCGATCAATCCGATCTTTGTTGATCAGGCATCGAATCTGCCTGTTCAGCACAGCTACACCGGTGACTGGGAACACTATGTCGGCGGGGGCGTCGCGGTATTCGACTGCAACGGGGACACCCGGCCCGACATCTTTGTCGCCGGTGGATCGTCGCCGGCGCGGATTCTCGTGAATGAAGCTGGTGGCGACGGAAACTTGCAGTTTTCTGACGGTACAGGCGACGAGCTTCTTGGCGTCGCTGGTGCTTACCCGCTCGATATCGACAGCGACGGATTAATTGACCTTGCGATACTGCGGGTCGGCTCGAACATTCTGCTCAAAGGAAACGGCGCCTGTGTTTTTACGGATATGAGCGATGCTTGGGGGTTTGAACCCGGCGACGCCTGGTCAACTGCATTCAGCGCGACTTGGGAGCCGGGCAACGCCTTTCCTTCGCTTGCGATCGGGAATTACGTCGACCGCACCGACCCCAATGGCCCGTTTGAGGCTTGCGATGGTAACGAACTTCATCGTCCAAGAGGCAACCGTTTTGACGCACCAACAAGTTTGAAGCCGGGATTCTGTGCTCTTTCAATGCTGATATCTGACTGGCGGCGATCCGGTGAGCCCGAACTGCGAATTTCCAATGACCGCCACTACTATGTCGAAGGCGGGTATGAAGAAATGTGGCAGCTGGATCCGCTGAAATCGCGAACAGAGGCGGACGGCTGGAAGCGAATTTCTCTGTTCGGCATGGGGATCGCCAGCCAGGATATCGACGGTAACAGTTTTCCCGATGTCATGCTGACGTCGATGGGCGATCAGGTGTTGCAGTTCAACGACGGAAGCACATATGCGAATGCGCCTTTCACCCTGGGCACGTACGCCCACCGCCCGCATACCGGCGACGACCTAAATCCGTCGACGGGATGGCACTCGGAATTTGGCGACATGAATAACGATGGGCGGTCCGACCTGTTTATCTCGAAAGGGAACGTCGATCAGATGGCGATGGCGGCGATGGCCGACCCTAACAACCTGTTGATGCAGACGGTCGATGGAAATTTCATTGAAGTTGCCTTGGAAGCTGGGGTCGCGTCGATGGAACGATCACGCGGCGCGGCGCTTGCTGATTTCGATGGCGACGGGCGGCTTGACATTGTCGTTGTCAATCGCGGTGCTCCGATGGAGGTTTGGAAGAACGTTACTTCAGACGTCGGCAATTGGCTTGCAATTGAGTTGCGCCAACCTGCGCCGAATACCCGTGCCATTGGGGCTTGGGTGGAAATTCGGGTCAGTGGAAGTGTTACGGCGCGAGAGCTAACCGTTGGCGGCGGGCATGGCGGTGGCCAGGCGTTGCCGCTACACTTCGGGCTCGGGCTTGCCGAATTTGCGGAATACCGCGTTCAGTGGCCGGGCAGCGATTGGACCAATTGGAAAAAGGCAACAGCCAACCAGCGCATTGTCGTTGATCGTTAACGGGAAAAAACTGGACCCTCACAGGTCAATCTCGATCACGCCATCTGGCTCAGCCGCCCTTGATTGACAGAGGATTAGGCGCGTCTCGCGTTCCTTGTTCGATAGCACAAAGTCACGGTGCTCAACCTCACCGGAAATGATCTGGCAGCTGCAAACTCCGCAAATTCCGTCAGAGCACTTCACCTGCACCGCAAAGCCCGCCTGTGCAAGCGCGTCAGTTGCGCTCATCTCAGCTCGAACGGGAACGTCGATACCGCTTTTTGCCAATCGGAGCGTGAAATCATGATTCTCATATTCCGGTACCTCGGGCGTCGCGAAATACTCGATATGACAATTATCTTCCGGAACACTGTTCGCGATTGCTGCCTCAACAACACCGGACATGAATGCGTCTGGTCCGCAGGCATACACGTTTGTGCCCACCGGTGCGCCCAAGAAGATACCAGCAAAGTCAGCCCGCGTGCCTTCGTCCGAAATGTGCAGATGCACGCGATCAATCCACGGAAACGACTGAATATCCTGAAGAAAACCGGCGGCCGTGCGTGTGGGCACTGAATAATGCAGCGCGAAGTCAGCACCGATTGTATGTAGCCGATGTGCCATTGCGACCATCGGAGTAATCCCGATTCCGCCACCCATCAAAAAGCTTTTGGTGGCCGATTCAATCAGCGGGAAATGGTTGATCGGTTCCGAAACGAAAACTTTACGCCCTTCGGAAAAAATCCGGTGCATCAAAGCGGACCCACCACGCCCATCTTCCTCTTTCAGAACCGCGATTTGATAGTTCGATGAATCCGCTGGATCGCCGGACATCGAATACTGGCGCAGATATTCCGGCGCGACGACAACATCCAGATGCGCGCCCGCCGTCCAAACCGGCAAATCCGACCCGTCAATCGACCGAAATTCGTACTTTGATATTGTGTCCGTCAGCCGCTCAACACCAGCCAACTCCACTCGCACAACAGGGCTTTTCCCTTCGCCTCGATATTTGTGCAAATGCGTTGAAACTCCCGCTTTCAGCTTTGCCGTATGCTCTTTTGCGCTGACCAAGTTCGCGTAGGCTTCAATGCCCGCCTCGCGATCCATTGGAAACGGATAGGGCCACGGGTGCGGTGCAAGATTTGCAGGGTATACCGCAAGGGTTTGATCTTCATATTTCAGATCGAGATCGCGCTGCAAATCACGCGTGTTCACTGGCTTTTCAGTCGGATGGTATGCACCGTCCGGACCCAGTTCGATATCCCACCACCACTTCTTGACCGGGTTGAGCCCGCCGCGTCCGGCAATGTCATCCAATCGCGCCAACGCGGGTGCAGCGGACGGAATATTCATTGCGGCCCACCGAAATGGTTTCTCTCCGAACAAGCCTTCCAGGTTCCACGGACAGGTCTTCATGCAACGCCCGCACATAGCGCCGCCTTCGGTTGTAATGCGGTAGGTGGCGCACTTCTGACTGTCGGACTTCCAGATTTCGTAACCATTGAACATCAGTTTCGGCCCGGCGGTGATCGCGCCGGATGGGCACTCGCGAGCACATTTGTTGCAAGCCTCGCAAAATGCCTGCAATCCGAAATCGATCGGCTTGTCATGGGCAACAGGCATGTCCGTTGTTACGACGCCGGATTTCAATCTCGGTCCAAGAAAGGGGTTCAAGATTACTTCGCCGATGCGGCTAACTTCGCCCAATCCGGCAAGTAGCAACAAAGGCGGCTGCAAAACCTCGCCATCCATCACTGTATGGGCTTTAGCTTTGTAACCCAACCGTCTGATTTGTTTTGCAATCACGCCGCCAAGAAGTGAAAATCGGAGGTAGGCACGCATGGACTGGGCGACCGAAATCCAGTCGTCGCCGCTGGCACCTTCCATGGTTTCATAACCCTGGTCCACTATCATGGAAATCGCCTGATCATGAGGCGGGACGATTTTCTCGCCAGCCGCATCGTGCGAATACCAAGTCCATTCCGGGCAACGGCTGATACCTGCGGCATCTATGCCTAGAAAATACGTTGCGGCTTTCAGATTGGCAGCACTATCGTTTGGGTCCTGATCGGAAAGGGCGTCTTGTTCGGCCGGACCGTCCTGGAGCAGCACAAAAGCCCCCAAAAGACGTCGTTGTGCCATCGACGTCGCGGCTTTGCGAGCATAGTGACCGCCCTTGGCGCCCTCCTGCACTTTAACGCCCATATCGCCGAACTGCGCTCGCGCGAACATGTCAGTTCTTTTGGGCACGCGCGGAATATTTGCCTCGTCGATTAGTGTCGTTGGTTCTTCGACGCGTTTGAGCGTTTCGAAGGGATGCGGGCCGTCGGCGAACCGGCGTGTGCGAAAAGGATCAACATTTGTTGCGTTTTTGCGAAACCCTGCACCCAGCCACCATGCAGGGCCTTCGGACTTGAGCTTTGACTGATCTGCCGATGGTTTTATTGGCGCATCTGGCGCAATCTCTAGCGTTGTGGTGATTGCGGCCAGGCCAAATCCATTTTGCAGATAAGGAGCCCAAAGGTAATCGCCTTCAACTGCGACCAGTCCGGCGGAAACCGCCAACACGTTCAGATCAACATCGCTGCTGGTCGCGGTATGAGCTTTCGCCTCCCACCCCAGCAGCCTAATGTAATTTGCGAGAACCGTGGCCGTTTCCGCGGCGCGAAGGCAGGCCACGTGGCGGCTTGCACCTTTCAACCATTCGCACCCTGGCTCGTCCTGTCGCGGTGGGCGCGGTGCTTCGTTCAAAATAACCAGAGTGTGAGTGTGCGCAACTATCGAACTTGGTGGCGCCTCCATCGACTCTTTCAAATCGGCCATGATCATGTCGATTCCGGAGGCAAGCGTTTTGGTTTGCCGGGTGCGCAATGCTTCGGATAACTGCGCGATATCAGGGTTCGCGTACGGAGTATCTAGACGTCCAATTTCAGGCAGGTCCGCGGCCCCAACCATGCCGGAGTCATTAAAATAGGCGAACGATTTCAGATGCCTGGCACGTTCCGTGGCGTCTTCTGGGATCGTCGAACGGGTCTTGCTCACAATCCCATCGCGAATCGTATCCATCATCGCTTGGTATTCCGTCATCGCGTTAATGATCGAGCCGTGATCGTCCGGCCGTCGATAGCTAAGCGGCTCAAACCGCGGAACGGATTGCAAGTCGACAGATAGCTGGCGTGAAAGCCTCTCAAGCGGGTAAGGACCCAAATGAACCGGCCGGCGCTTGTCAGAGAATATTCTCATGCCTTTGTAGCTAAATCCAAATGTCCGCTAGGTCGAGCGCTTGCCGGTTGAAATTCACCGGCGGCGTGCGAATTTCAATTGCCCGCCAATAGGTAGAGGACTATAGCGCGGTCTCATGGCGCAACAGTCAGACACTCCTTCGCTGGACACTTCGTTCGGTAGCCAGTCGCGTGCATTGCTTGCGTTGGGATTGCCATTGGTCGGCAGCCATCTGGCCCAGATTGCGATCACCACGACCGATACTTTGATGCTTGGCTGGTATGATGTGACGGCGCTCGCTGGTGTCTCACTGGCGGGCCCGGTGTTTTTCGCAGTCTTTCTTGTTGGTTCCGGATTTGCGTGGGCCGTCATGCCCATGGTGGCGAGTGCAGCCGGCACAGAAGACGACCGGCAGGTACGGCGCGCAACGCGGATGGGTATTTGGATCGTAATTCTCTATGGCGTTCTCTTCACACCACCGCTTTTGTATTTCGAGGAATTCTTCCTCGCCATCGGGCAAGAGGTCGACGTCAGTCGTGAAGCTGGTCGCTATATGGCCGTAGCGGGATTTGGGCTGTTGCCCGCACTCGTGGTCATGGTGCTCAAAAGCTATCTGTCGGCACTCGAGCTGGCCCGAAGTATCCTGCTGGTGACGATTGCCACCGCGGTTTTGAACGTCTTCTTGAATTATGCGCTGATTTTCGGCAATTGGGGTGCGCCGGAACTTGGGGTTGTCGGCGCCGCAATCGCGTCGGTGATCGGACATGTGGCGTCGCTGGTCGCGCTGATAATTTATGCGGCGCTAAAGACTTCTCAATACACGCTTTTCCAGAATTTCCACCGACCGGACTGGGAGGCGATCCGCCAGGTCTTCATGCTCGGGTGGCCAATCAGCATAACAATGCTGTCCGAAGTCTCGCTGTTTGCTGCTTCCTCGATTCTGATGGGTTGGGTTGGCACAATCGCACTAGCCACGCATGGGATTGCGCTCCAGATCACATCCATCGTGTTCATGATCCATGTTGGCCTGTCACAGGCGATCACGGTCAAGGCGGGCCGGGCCTGGGGGCGCGGCGACAAAGCTCTTTTGGTGATCGCAAGCAAGACGTCGCTGATCTTGTCAGCCGTGGCCGTTGTGTTCACCGTCATTCTGTTCCTTGCCATCCCTGAAACTCTGATCGGTGCCTTTATAGATCCAGATGATCTGCGCCGGGCGGAAATCCTGACCATAGGTGCTGCGCTTTTGGCCGTTGCGGCTCTGTTTCAGGCCGTCGACGCGGCTCAAGTCATGGCGCTGGGAATGCTGCGAGGTGTGCAGGACACGAAAATTCCGATGTGGATGGCCGCCTTTGGCTATTGGGTTGTAGGGGTGCCGACAAGTTATTTTCTGGGGTTCACTGCTGGGATGGGCGGCGTAGGGGTCTGGCTGGGTCTCTGCGTTGGGCTCGCGGTAGCGGGCATCCTTTTGCAATACCGTTTCTGGACCCGCCACGCAGGGCGCGCGGTCAGCGGAGCTTAATCCGCGATTGTTCGCAGCCACTCCATCACGTCACCCCGAACCGATTGCACGCCCGATGCGCGCGCCGCGTCGATGACGTTTCTTGCTTCATCCAAACTGACCCGTCGAAGCAGGTGTTTGACCGGGCCAATGGATGCCGCTCGCATAGAAAGCGAACGCAAACCCATCGCAGCAAAACACAATGCCTCAATAGGGCGTCCGGCATCTTCGCCGCAGAAGCTGACCGGGGTTTCTGTTTCTGCACAGCGGCCGACAATCTGTTCCAGAAAGGTTAGGAAACTGACGTTCAGCGTGTCATACCTGCGCCGCACCCGCTCATTTTCGCGGTCTGCAGCGAAGAAAAACTGCTTCAAGTCGTTACCGCCAATGGAAATAAAGTCTGCCATTTCAAAGAATTGTCGTGGGGCGAAAGCCAACGATGGCGTCTCGAGCATCGCGCCAATTTCAACATTTTCAGGCACGGTATGACCAAGTCGCTGCTCGCGGTCCAGTTCGTCCAGTAGATGCTGGCGCGCGGCCTGGAATTCCTCGAACTGTGCAACAAAGGGGAACATTACCGAAAGCGGGCGACCGTTGGAGGCCCGGATCAGCGCCTGAAGCTGCATGCGCATGACACCGGCTTTGTCCAGGCCAACACGAATGGCGCGCCACCCTAGTGCGGGGTTTGGTTCATCCTCGCGCTTCATATAGGGCAGCACTTTGTCTGATCCTATGTCCAGCGTCCGGAATACGACCCTTTTGCCATTCGCGGCTTCGAGTACCCTCGAATATATAGCGGCCAACTCACCACGTTTTGGAACTTTTGAGCGAACCAGAAATTGGAGCTCGGTCCGGAACAACCCAACGCCTTCGGCACCAGAATTCTCAAGCGACGGCAGATCAGCGATGAGTCCGGCGTTCATATGCAGGCCGATGACCTCGCCAGATTTAGTTTCGGCCGGAAGCGTGCGGATATCGGAATACCGTTCCTGCGCCTTGGCTTGCATCGCGATTTTGTCGCGGAAGGCAGTGACGACAGTATCGTCTGGACGCAGATGCACGAGACCCTGTTCGCCATCGACCATAATATGATCGCCGTTCAGCGCTTCCGCGGTGATTTTTTCAGTGTGAACGATCAGGGGTATCGCCCAGGCGCGCGCGACGATCGCTGCATGACTGCCAACTGATCCCTGCTCCAGCACAATGCCTTTCAGCTTGTTTCGTCCATAGTCCAACAGCTCTGCGGGTCCGATGTTCCAGGCGACAAGTATGGGATTTTCCGGCATTTCGGCGCCGGTGTCGCCACCCTGACCTGTAAGGATTCGCAATAGCCGGTTCGACAAATCGTCAAGATCGTGAAGTCGCTCGCGCAGATAGGCGTCCGGGACCTGACTCATCCGAGCTCTTGCCGCGGATTGTTCTTTTTCGACCGAGGCTTCGGCGGAAAGGCCCGCCGCAATGTCTTCTTCCATACGCCTAAGCCAACTGCGCGAGTTGGCGAACATTCGATAGGCTTCCATCACTTCGCGCTGGTCGGTGTCCGATGGCCCGGCGCTGACCGAGCTGAGCATGTCATCGACTGACAGGCGCAATTTGTCGACAGCGGTGCGCAGCCTTTCGGCTTCCGCTTCCGGGTCTTCGGCGATCGGGTTTGACACAACTACGCGTGGTTCATGCAACCAGACGTGGCCTTCGGCTACACCTTCCTGTCCGACTCCCCCTCGCAAAAGAACCGGCAGCGTGTGCAAAGCGCGCAGGGCCTCGCCCTCGCCGACGAATGCGCCCAATTCGGTCATTTCCGCCAGAACCATCGCGACGACTTCAAGCGCGTAGACTTCGTCATCCGAATAGGCGCGCGCCTCTTTCGATTGCACCACCAGAACGCCCAGTTTCTCGCCAATTCGCTGGATCGGCACCCCGCAGAACGAGGGAAATACTTCCTCGCCCGTTTCCGGCATGAATCTAAAGCCTTTGGCCGATGGTGCGTCAGCTTCGTTCACCACCCGGCTGCTGCTTGCCACGCGACCGACAAGACCTTCACCTAGCCGCATCCGTGTTTTGTGCACGGCATCCGGGTTCAATCCTTCGGTGGCACAAAGCTCCAGGGTTTCCGGATCGCGAAAAAGGTAAACTGAACAAACCTCGGTTCGCATTGAGGTCGCGATCAGCTTTGTGATCTTGTCGAGTCTGGCTTGACCGGCGCTTTCGTCCGCCAGTGTCTCGCGAAGCCTGCCAAGCAGCTTCCGGCTTTCGCTTTCCGAAGAGTCCGCCATGCGTCCGAATAACCCGCTCTGACCGCGGATTCTCCGCGATTTGGCCAGACTACAGCACACTTGAAGCCGGAGCGAAACGGCTAATGGCCGGGGTCGTCTCCCAGTATTCTGCGCAAAACACTTGAACGCGAGACTTGCCCAACCGGCAAGCCATCGCGGGTTACGGTTACGGGTTTTCCGTCCTTAAGCACCGACTTGATAACATCAGAGATTTCGCCATCTGCAACGATGCCTCCGATGGACTCGTCCGTCAGCGGTTCCATGACATCCTGCGCGCAAAGTACGCCAAGCGGATTCATATGAGCAACGAAATCAGCAACATATTCGTTTGAGGGGTTGGAATAGATGTCTCTTGGTGTACCCCATTGCACAATCCGACCACCTTCCATGATGGCAATCCGATCACCAAGCTTAAACGCCTCGTCCAAATCGTGACTAACGAAAATGATTGTGCGGTTCAGTCTCTCCTGCAGTTCAAGGAGTTCGTCCTGCAGCCTTGTCCGGATCAATGGATCAAGCGCGGAGAACGGCTCGTCCATCAAGAGAATCGGGGCTTCAGTTACGAATGCGCGCGCCAAGCCCACTCGCTGTTGCATTCCACCTGAAAGTTCGCCGACTTTTCGTTCCGCCCAGTCGATCAGGCCAACCAACTCCAGCTGCTGATCGACCCTCGCGCGTCGCTTCTTGGCGTCCAGGCCACCAAGTTCCAAACCAAGTCCGACATTATCGCGAACTGTTCGCCAGGGAAGCAATCCAAACTGCTGAAAAACCATCGCAATGCGATTGAGCCGCATATGCCTAAGCGTATTGCCGTCAGCGTTGGTTACATCGACCTGATCGTTGCCATCGGCTACCATCACACGACCGCGCACTACAGGATTGAGCCCGTTAACTGCGCGCAAAAGCGTTGACTTTCCAGACCCGGAAAGCCCCATCAGAACGAGAATTGCACCCGGCTCAACGCCCAATGTGCAGTCGTGGACTCCGAGGATTTGTTCGGTCCGTTGCTGGATTTCGCCTCGCTCAAGCCCTTCGTCCATCAATGGGAGCGCCTTTTCGGGTTTATTACCGAAAAC
>JBPCWO010000234.1:0-5423 GCA_051009475.1 Boseongicola sp. | reverse complement strand
TTTTGCCATCCTGGAAACGGATAACCCGGTGCGCCATTTTGCGAATTTCGGCGGCGTGAGTGATGACTGCCGTCGTTGTGCCGAATTCGCGGTTGATACGGTCGAGCGCTTCGAGCACCTGAACGCCCGTTTTGGAATCAAGCGCGCCAGTGGGTTCATCGCACAACAGGACTTCGGGTCGCTTGGCGATGGCGCGTGCAATCGCCACGCGCTGCTGCTCGCCGCCCGAAAGTTCCGCCGGGAAATGGTCCATCCTGTGTTCGAGACCAACGATCTCCAGCGCTTCCTCAGGGCGCATCGGGTTGGGTGTGATGTCGGTGACCAGAGCCACGTTTTCACTTGCACTCAAGGACGCCACCAGATTGTAGAACTGGAATATGAAGCCCACGTGATCGCGCCGGAACTGCGTCAAGGCACGGTCGTTCATCTGCGTGAGTTCGATATCCTTGAACCACACCCGTCCATCGGTGGCATGATCGAGTCCGCCGAGAATGTTGAGCAAGGTGGACTTTCCGCTTCCGGACGGCCCCAACAACACCGTCAACTCACCCGCGTGCAATTCAAGATCGACGCCCGCCAGCGCATACACTTTTACCTCGCCGGTGTCATAAATCTTGGTGACGCCTTCGGTTTTAAAGACGACTGTACTCGCAGTGGTCTGGTTCATTCCTTGTTAATAGTCACAATTTTTGAGCGACACATTGATACGGCTCAAACTACAGATCGCTGCAGAGGGTAGCCGTCAGTGAAGTTAATGATCTGACACAAAGAATTATTTCGGTCGTTTATTTCGGGACACTAGACGACGGCACACCACGTAGACGCTTCTGCTATTCTCAAACTATCCTCGACAATGTCATCGCTAAGTTAGCTCGATTGCTGGGCGTTGGCCCGCATCGCGGTAATGACTGCAGAACTGCACTTGCCTGAAAACCCGTTTTCAGATGCCCGTTTGTAATAATTCACAAAAAGATCAGGTAGTTCGCTGTCTATTCCGGCGGATTTGGCGGTGCTTTGAATTCGCTCGACACAGCCAAGAGCAACGTCAACACTGCCGGATCCGCCACCCAGAGTGAAATCCCCGCTTGCAATCACGTTTGCGGCCGTTTTGGCCGGATCGCCATCCTGCATTAACGCTGCATAGTGTGCAACATCGACGTCGGCGGCTTCGCAGATGTGAGCGCCGTAGATGGCACCGAATTTCAACCCTATTAGCCGCGACAGAAGCGCCATATCAAGAGTGGCAGAGGCTGAGGCGGCGGCACCAACATAGCGCAGTTCTTTGCTTAGAAGCCGAAGTGCCGGTTCCCATTTATCAAATTCATCGCGAGGACCGCAGACCAGGATTTGAGCGGCGTCTGTCCCTATGTCGGCGGGATAAACCATGATCGCACCGTCCAGATACTTTGCCCCCTGTGCCCGAACCCACGCATCGAATTCCGCGGCTTCGGAAGGGGTCCCGGTGCTAAACTGCAATATCGAACGACCGGTGAGAATTGCCGCAATCTTCGGGTCTTCGAAGAGAGTTTTGCAGATTGCGTAATTGTCTATGCAAATGAGGATATTTGGACTGGCAGATAGTGCCAATGACAGGTCGGGTTCGACCTTCGCGCCTAAAGGTTCCAACGCGCGTGCTTTGTCGATTGAACGATTCCATGCCGTGACGTTTACCCCGCCATTTAAGAGTGCCCGCGCCAGCGCGGCACCCATGGCGCCTGTTCCAATGATCGAAATATCCATGATTTGCCGCACCCCTATGTAAACCAATGAAGCCTAGCGATGCCCTGGATCTGCGTCAAACTCGGTCGGCACGAGAAGAAGTTTAGATGCCGAGGTCGCTTTCGCGCAGGTGCGTAAGCTAAAGCGGCTTTCGGGCTCTCAGAGCTGCGGTGATCGTGCCATCATCAAGGTAATCCAACTCGCCACCAACAGGCACGCCCTGCGCAAGGGAAGTGACCTGCACGCGTCCATCCAGTTGATCGGCGATGTAATGCGCTGTTGTCTGGCCGTCTATGGTTGCATTCAGGGCAAGTATTACTTCGTTGATGTCTTCGGTCTGAACACGGTCCAGCAATTTCGGAATTCGCAATTCATCCGGGCCGACAGCGTCGAGTGCGCTAAGCGTTCCGCCCAACACGTGATACCGCCCTTTAAAGACGCTCGCGCGCTCCATTGCCCAGAGATCCGCGACGTCTTCCACCACGCACAACTCGCCGATCGCGCGCTTTTCGCTTTGGCAAATCTCGCAGATGTCTGTTGTGCCGATGTTTCCACAGTTCAAGCATTCGCGCGCAGTCTCGGCAACCTTTCGCAGCGTGTCAGCCAATGGAACAAGCATAAGCCGACGTTTTTTGATCATATGAAGGACTGCGCGACGCGCGGACCGGGGGCCAAGACCAGGCAGTTTCGCCATCATTTCGATCAGCGCTTCAAGCTCTGTTGGTTTGGTTGACAGGGTCGAGCTCCTAAGAAATACGGTTGCGCGTCATGCAGATATGCTCTGCGCATCTGCTTTGACGGGCCATTCGCATTCGCTGAATGCGACTAGAAAGGTAACTTCATGTTGGCGGGCAGGCCAAGACTTTCGGTCAAAGACTGCATCTCTTCCTGATACTTCGACGTGGCCTTGGATTGGGCTTCTTTTACAGCGGCAAGAATCAGGTCTTCGACCACTTCTTTTTCGTCCGGGTTAAAAATCGACGGGTCCACGTCCAGCGCTGTCAATTCGCCGTTGACCGTGGCCGTCGCTTTGACTAATCCAGCGCCGCTTTCGCCGACAACATAGCTGGTCTTTAGCCGCTCCTGCAGCTCGCCCATCTTGCCTTCCATTTCTTGTGCGGCCTTCATCATCTTGCCCATGTCGGCCAAGCCACCCAGGTTCTTCAGCATTTCGATCTCCTAGTTGTCCTCGAAAGGGTCCCATTCGTCTTCGACTTCAGCAAGCGCGTCGCTGGCGGCCTCGGTCGCAATTTCCTCGGGTGTTTTCAAGTCACCGACGTTTGCTCCGGGGAATGCATCCAATATCGCCGCGACCAGCGGATGTTCAATGGCTTCATCGCGCAGTGCTTGTTTTTTTCCGTCGCGAACTTCGGCGATCGCCGGGGCGCCGCCTTGGGCAACGACAGAAACAGCCCAGCGAACGCCTGTCCAGCTTTGCAATCGTGCGCCGAGGCGCTGGGCCAGATCAGCGGCGGCAGTTGGGGCTGGCTCGAATTCAATCCGTCCCGGCTGATAGCGGACCAGGCGGATGCCACCCTCGACTTCGACCAGCAACTTCACATCCCTGTTGGCTCGGATCAGGTCGACGACATGCTGAAATGTCGGGAACCTGGCCAACGCGCTGTCTGGCGCCTGTGCCAATGCAGTCTGGGCGCCTATTGCCGACACTTCGCCGCCAGAGGAGGTTACTTCTGCCTGGCGGTCTGCGACAGCCTTGGCGCCGGCGGTCGTAACCGGAGCCGGCGCGCCACCACCACCGCCACCGCCCGGTGTCGGCGGCGGGGTAGCATCCTTGAGCTTCGCCACCAGATCGCCAGGTGTTGGAAGTTCGGCCACGTGCGTCATCCGGATAACCGCCATCTCGGCTGCCATCATTGTGTTGGGTGCGAATGACACTTCTTCAAGCGATTTCAGACACATCTGCCACATTCGCGCCAGCACCGGCATTTGCAGCTTTTCGGACATGGCCGTCCCGCGCACCCGTTCATCCGGGCCAACCGTTGGATCATCGGCGGCTTCGGGCGTTATGCGGATGACACTGATCCAGTGTGTGATCTCGGCAAGATCGCGCAGCACCGCGAGCGGATCTGCGCCGTCAGCGTATTGCGCGCTTAGTTCTGTCAGCGCCCCCGCGGCATCGCCGGACATGATCATATCGAACAGGTCCATGACCCGGCCGCGGTCGGCCAGACCGAGCATCGCCCGAACCTGATCGACAGTCGATTCCCCGGCGCCGTGGCTGATCGCCTGATCCAAAAGCGACTGGGCATCACGCGCCGAACCTTCGGCCGCGCGGGTGATCAGAGCCAGGGCCTCGTCGGATACTTCAGCGTCTTCGGCGGCGGCAATCTTGCGCAGCAGTGCGATCATCACTTCGGGTTCGATCCGTCGAAGGTCGAAACGCTGGCAGCGACTTAGAACGGTAACCGGAACTTTTCGAATCTCGGTTGTGGCGAAGATGAACTTTACATGCGCGGGCGGCTCTTCCAGCGTCTTTAGCAAAGCGTTGAACGCGCTTGTCGACAGCATGTGAACTTCGTCGATGATGTAAATTTTGTAGCGCGCGCTGGCGGCGCGATAGGCGACACTGTCGATGATTTCGCGAATATCATTGACGCCGGTTCGGCTGGCGGCATCCATTTCCAGAACGTCAACGTGCCGGCCTTCGGTGATTGCACGGCAATTTTCGCAGACGCCGCAGGGATCGGTTGTCGGCCCGCCGTTGCCATCCGGGCCGATACAATTCATGCCCTTCGCGATAATCCGTGCGGTCGTGGTTTTGCCAGTTCCACGAATGCCGGTCATGATAAAGGCTTGAGCGATCCGGTCGGCTTCAAACGCGTTTTTTAGCGTTCGCACCATTGCGTCCTGACCGACAAGGTCGGCAAAGGTCTCGGGCCGGTATTTCCGGGCCAGAACCTGATAGCCAGTGTCAGGGGTGTCGCTCATGGGACTCGCGTAGATTCGTGACCCGCCGACACTAAACCGCCCATCAATGAGCGTCCACCGTCAGGCTTGCCGATAATTGCCGAAATCAGTATCATTTTATCGCCGCCTGGGGCGGCATCCTGGTTCGCGGAAAGCTGTCATCGGCACCCCTATTCAAAACCAGATCGACATTTGTCGGCGGTTCTCATGCCCGATTTAGCGGACCAGCGGGCCAAGCGATGAGGAGCCCCGATGCCTAAGTCCATCGACCAATTGCGCCGTGATGCCAAGGCACTGAAGAAATCCCATGCCGCTGAAGACGTTGACGCCATCGCGCGTGTTGCCAAGGTTTTTGGCCCGCGCGCAGCACTAAGCCACGCCGAAGCGCTACACCTCGTGGCGCGCGAGGCGGGGTTTGAGAGTTGGCCAAAGCTCAAATTCGCGCTTGAAGCTGCTTCTCTCAACCGGGAAGAGAAGCTCGAACGCCTAAAGATGGCGCTTTTTCACGGGCAGGGTTGGAGGATCGAGCGGCTGTTGGCGGATGCGCCAGAATTGGCGCGAGACAACCTTGGAGTTATGTGCGCGCTTTATGATGCTGACGGAGTGCGGGCCGCGCTTGAAGCCAATCCTCAGGCAATTCACGCAAAAGTCCTCGGTCCGCGGACGCCAATCTTGCACCTGGCTTTTTCACGTTGGTGGAAGCATGGCGGGACCGAGGAAGCGATGCTGGCCACTGCAAAAATTTTAAAAGACGCCGGAGCTGATCTGAATGACAC
>JBPCWO010000233.1:0-3724 GCA_051009475.1 Boseongicola sp. | reverse complement strand
GATCAAGGGTGTGCGTATTCCCATCAAGGCCACAGCTCGCTAGCTGATACAAAGGCCGGATACATATCAGCGACTTCCGATATCCATTCAGATTTCTCTCTTGCAAACCGCAGTCGGTCCATACAATGGGCTCGATCCAGACCTTTGGCGTTTGCGCCCAGTCCCTTCAGGGATCGGAAAAATCGGCCCATGGTGGCCATTCGTCGATTTTCGAAACTGATTTCCCCACGCCACTGAAGCAGACATACAACTTTCTGGTCGTAAGCGCCTGTCCATTTGGTGCTTTGCGGACCGAGCAAATATCCGATGCCACACGCGCAGGCGATGACCAGAACCACTTGTTACCACCGGGCAGCGGCTGTCTAGCCCATTTGCCTGTTGAGAATTTGCTGCAACTTCAACAGGGGCTCATGGTCGCGCATCATGCCGATGGGAACGCTGAAATGGCCGCGTCGATACACAAAACGGTTCTCCGCAGGCACCGCCCACTCGTCAATCAGCATTCGCGCGCTGTCGTACGGTGTCACGTTGTCATGGTCTCCAAGGACCGTCACGATATTCTCCGGCGGAACGATCGGCCGACCCTCCGCCTCGAGTAACGGCATAAAACGCCTTATCAGGTCTGTGCGCCAACCTCGATCCATGGTCGCTTTGGCAATTCCCCAGACCTTGGCAAGTTTCCCATGAACAACGGCATCTTCTATGTGTCCGCAATGGGTGACAAGAAACGCCGCATCAGGGCGCAGGCGTTGCGGCCAATAGCGGGCCTTGTCGCAGATGAGTTGCGCGGTCATTGCGCCCAGGCTGCTGCCGCCGACGGCGACCGGCGCGCCGGTGGTGCGTCTTAACCAATCGATTATCACGGACCATTCCTGCCCTGCCGAGGTAAACAGATCCAGCGCACCCATTGGCGCCGTTGCGATGAACTTTTCGCCACCATACATGCCGTCAGGAACACGCCGTCCGTGCCACGGCGCTTCGGGACGCACGACGCGAATGCCCATCTTCACAATGGCCTCGACCTCGTCCACCAGGCCTTTCCAGTGGTCGAATTCGACGCAGATACCGTGTCCGAAAATCAAGGTTGGTGCGTGTTGGGCATCGGGCGGTTCATACACACGCGCAATCACCTGATCGTTCATGCGTGGCGAGGGCGAATCGAACCGCAACCAGTAGTTGTGTCCACCGTCGGCGGTCTGCAAACAATGCGAAACCGTCACTGCCGGCATTGGGCTCGGGGGCGCATACGACTCTCCCGGATCCGCCAAAAACGGAGCGTAGACCGCATCGACGTCATCCGGCGAGGGAATTTGCCAGTTTACGGGTTGCACGGTTTTCGAAAGCCGCAGCGGTATGAACTTCCGGCGCAGGTTGTTATATTGATAGCGACGCGCGAGACGTTCGTCCTCGACAGACTGCGCGGCGTCGGGCGAAGGTTTGCCGGTGCCGAAGAAAACCGTTTCCCAATCGTGTTCGACGCCGACTAACGTGTGGCGAATGCTCTCGAATTCAGCCAGATTCCGCCTGACTCGTTTTGCAAACCTTGCTGAAGGCATAATTCCCGCGTTCTGAAAAAAGCGATCTGTTGAACCCTCCGCGGCGCGGGCTGACGCCCACAATCGCGACAAGGGAAAGAACCAGTATGCGACCGTGTTGAGTGCCACCCGGTCGAACCATGGCCGGGCCACCACGCCTCCCAAAGGCGTGCGCAGAGTTGCTAACAGAAGTTCTTGGGCAGATGGTCGCTGCAATTGTTTCACGAAGCAAATACCATTATCCGGATTCCAGTGAATCCCTCAATTGAATGATCGAGTTTGCATGATACTGGAGCAAATCTTGTTCGCCTGGGCTCGGCACGATGCCGCCGTTGCCGTCGACCACCACCAGACCCAACCGGCCCATCAGGTCGAGGCCATCGACGATTACGCTTTCTTCAGCGCCTTTCTGAAATGCCGAATGCGCCCCCAAGCTCTTCAGCCGCTCATGTTCCCGAAGGGCCTCCTGTTTGAGCTGGTCCCGAGTCAAGGGATTACCGGTATCCAGCACTATCATGGCAAGGAGTGGCACGGCCAACACCGGTATCGTCTCGATGATCCTGGCTCGCAGCTCCTCGCCCAAGGCTTCGATTGCTTCAACCAGAGACTCCTCTTCGAGTGCCGCCAAGGACATGTCATTTTGTTTTGACCAAACGCGCAGCGACAGAGGTTCGCCAAAATTAGCTGCCGCCATGCCAAACTCCTTCCACTTTCCGGTGAGCTTCAACCGGACCAGTCGCAAAAGAAAGAGCCCGGTTGAGCCAACAACGAAACCGGCGCCCCGCCCGCGGTAGTCGGTGTTCACATTTTCAATCAGTGTCCGCTGCTCCAAGACCCTGTCGAAGTTCGTGCCGACAGGGAAGAAAACAATATCATTGTCACCGGCTGGATCGAAATCGCGGCATATATAGCTGAGCAGGCCAAGTTTGGACGCATTGACCATGCCGTTGCGGGACAATGCCCCTTCGCTGAAAATGGCATGCGGCACCCCGGCTGCCGTTGCCATCTGTACATAACGTCTGAGCACGACGTGGTATACGGGATTATCGGCATTGCGGCGCAGAATATAGGCGCCTGCGAGGCGCAGAATTGTTCTAAATGGCCAAACACGCGCCCATTCACCGGCGCCATATGACAGGGCCGCTTTTTGCGATGCAAGGTAGGTGACAAGCAGGTAGTCCATATTGCTTCGATGATTGATGAAGAAAACGATAGACGTTTTTGGCGGCAACGCTTCGCGTGCGTCGTCGTGCACCCAACCAACCCTGACGTAATAAAGGGAACGCAGGAAACTGCGGGCGAGCCGGTAACCCAGCCCGAAATAGATGTAGGGGTTGAACGAGGGCACGATCTCGCGGGCGAAGCCGACCGCTTCCGCCATGATCCCGTCCCGTGGCACCCCCCTCTCTTCAGCGACCCGGGCAACCGCTGCAAGCACCTCCGAGTCATAGACAAGCCGGTCAATGAGCACCTGTCGTTTGGTGAGCTGAAACAGGGGCAGCTTGAGATTGAAACGCTTATTGATATCGCTGATGGCCTTGTTGACCGACCGGCGCGCCATCCAACGCATTGCAGGAAACAAGAAATGATCGACCACTGCCAAAGCCGCCAGCAAAGCAACAAGCACGGCAACCCAGACCGGTAAGGTGATCGTTCCCGACATCTGTACACTCGTTCAGCTTGCACCCCATCTCAGCCGCTGTTGTGCTCAAGCAAGTACATGCGACTGAGTCAGAGAGCCCGTTGTGCATAGACTAGACTAAATCATTCCTGATGGGCCGCACATTCGTCGGCGCAGCTAAGCGTACGAAATTGTCCACTTCGGGGTCGGAAGACCAATTGGTCCGCGGCGCCCAACGAGCAATCGACCGTCAGTCGCAGCCGACTGTGATGAAAAGGTCGGTCGATGGAAATTTGATCAAAAATTCTATAAACAAATTTCACAGGCGAGTGACATTGGGAACCACGTTTCGGCATTGTGTCCAATGCGAAATCGCATGCTACAAATTCGGCCTGCAAGTAATGCTGGGCGACTTTTTCATCAAAACCGGCCTACAGATGATGTATCGCGGCGGCTGCATTTTCGATTGATGTATTCGGATTGCAGCCCCTTCATTTAAGATGATGTGATCGGGGTCATCCCGGCCTTGAGCATCAAGGAAGGAGTGGCGATATGACGTATTTTGTTG